>DATJIM010000090.1:0-11081 GCA_035493195.1 Caldimonas sp. | reverse complement strand
CGTCACGCTCTTCATGGCGTGCGTCGGCGCAGGCCAGGCGATCGCGTCCGCGCAAGGACAGCCGCTCGACCGCTTCTGGCGCCGCTGGCTGCAGATCGCCGGCTGCGCGGTGCTCGTCACGCTCGGCTCGGCGATCATGTTTCCGAACAGCTTCATCAGCTTCGGCGTGCTGCACGGCATCGCCCTCATCCTCATCATCGTCCGCTTCACGACGTCGTGGGGCGCCTGGCGCTGGCCGCTCGGCCTCGTCGCGAGCGTGCTGCCGAAGCTTGTCAGCGACCCGTTCTTCGACACCCGCTGGACGAACTGGCTCGGCCTCGTCACCCATCTGCCTGTCACCGAGGACTACGCGCCGGTGCTGCCGTGGCTCGGCGTCGTCTGGTGGGGCGCGGCGGCGAGCGACTGGCTGCTCGCGCACCGGCCGGCGCTCGTGCGCGGCGCGCTGCCGCGCGGCCTCCATCCGCTCGCCGTGCTCGGCCGCTGGAGCCTCAGCTTCTACATGCTGCACCAGCCGGTGCTGATCGGCATCCTGCTGCTCGTCACGACGCTGCGCCATTGAAGCGGCGGCCGGCTCGCCTACCATCGCCGCATGCCCGATCGCGCGCTGTTCGGATTCCACGCCGTCACGGTCCGCCTCAAGACGGCGCCTTCATCGGTGCTCGAGGTCCACGTCGATGCCGCGCGCCGCGACGGCCGCATGCGCCAGCTCGTCGAGCGCGCGACCGCAGCCGGAGTCCGCGTGGTCGAGAGCGACGCGGCGCGCGTCCGCGCGCTCGCGAAGAGCGACGCGCACCAGGGCGTCGCCGCGCGGGTCGCGCCACTGCCGGCGCGCCACTCGCTCGACGACCTGCTCGACGAAGTCGCCGCGGCCGGCGAGACACCGCTCGTCCTCGCGCTCGACGGCGTCACCGACCCGCACAACCTCGGCGCGTGCCTGCGCGTCGCCGACGGTGCCGGCGTCCACGCCGTCGTCGCGCCGAAGGACCACGCGGTCGGAATCAACGCGACCGTCGCCAAGGTCGCGAGCGGTGCCGCCGAGACGGTCCCGTACCTGATGGTGACCAATCTCGCACGCACGCTCGGCGAGCTGAAGGAGCGCGACGTCGCGGTCGTCGGCACCAGCGACGCGGCGACGCGGTCGCTCTACGACGTCGACCTGCGCGGGCCCGTTGCCTTCGTCCTCGGTGCCGAGGGCCGCGGCATGCGCCAGCTCGTCGCGCGCACGTGCGACGAGCTCGTCAAGGTGCCGATGAAGGGCGCCGTCGAGAGCCTCAACGTCTCGGTCGCGAGCGGCGTCTGTCTGTACGAGGCGGTGCGCCAGCGGATCAGGGCAAGGGAGAGCTGATGCCGGTCATCGAGCTCAAGCACCCGCTGGTGCGGCACAAGATCGGGCTGTTGCGCGAAGAGGGGCTGTCGACGAAGAGCTTTCGCGAGATCACCGCCGAGCTCGGGCGGCTGCTGACGTACGAGGCGACCGCCGACTTTCCGCTGGAGACCGTCCGCGTCCAGTGCTGGAGCGGGCCGATCGACGTGCCGCGCCTGAGCGGCAAGAAGGTGACCGTCGTGCCGATCCTGCGCGCCGGGCTCGGCATGCTCGACGGCGTCCTCGACACGATCCCGAACGCGAAAGTCAGCGTCGTCGGCATCGCCCGCAACCACGCGACGTTGCAGCCGGAACCGTATGTCGACCGTCTCGCCAATGATCTGCACGCGCGCACCGCGATCGTCCTCGACCCGATGCTCGCGACCGGAGGCTCGATGAACTCGGCGATCGCGCTGCTGAAATCGCGCGGCGCGACCGACATCCGCGCGCTCGTCCTCGTCGCCGCGCCCGAGGGGATCGCCGCGCTCACCGCCGCGCATCCCGACGTGCGCTGCTGGGCGGCGGCGGTCGACAGCCGCCTCGACGGCAACGGCTACATCATCCCGGGACTCGGCGACGCTGGCGACCGCATCTTCGGGACGCGCTGACACGCGCCCCACGCTCTCTTCGTTCGCTGCCCCGCGAGGGGGCGCGGCCGGCCTTGGGAGCGGCCCGGCGGCCGGCCCCGCGCTCAAATCCAGCCGAGCGCGCCGGCGATCGCGCCGAGCGCGACGAACCACATCGGGCTCAGCTTCGTCCTCAGCATGCCGACGATCGCGATGCCGACGAGCACGATCGCGCCGACCGCGTGGCGCTCGTCGCGAACGTACGGCCGCACGAGCAGCCACCCGGTCGCGACGAGGAGGCCGATCGTGAGCGGCGTCAGCCCGGCCGTGAACGCGCGCACGCCGCGCGTCTCGCGACGCTGCGCACCCCAGCGCGAGACGAAGAGCGTGAGCGCGGTCGAAGGCAGCAGCGTCCCCGTCATCGTCGCCAGCGCGCCGAGCGGGCCGGCGACGTTCCAGCCGATGACGGCGACGAAGAGCACGTTCGGCCCCGGCGCGGCCTGAGCGAGCGCGATCGACGACGTGAACTGCGCGCCGCTGATCCAGCCGTGCTCGGCGACGACGTAGCGGTGCATGTCGGGCGCGGTCGTGATCGCGCCGCCGACGGCGAGCAGGCTGAGCATGAGAAAGTGTCCGAACAGGCCGAGCAGGTCGGCCAAGGGCAGCGCCGGGTGGAAGATGCTCATCGCAACTGCCACCACGCGATCGCGATCGCCACGCCACCGAGGCCGATCACGACCCAGATCAGCGGCAAGCGAACGATCGCGATCGTCACGAACGTGACGACGACGAACGCGGCCGCGAGCCAAGGCCCGAGCAGGCTCGCGCGCAGCGTCGACATCAGCCTGATCGCGGTCGCGAGGATGAGGCCGGCAGCGACCGCGCCCATGCCGCGCAGCGCCCCGGCGACCACCGCGATGCCGGCGAGCTCGGCGTACGCGGCGGTGAGAACGAGGACGATGACGAGCGGCGCCGCGAGCATGCCGCCGAGCGCGGCCAACGCGCCGCGAAGGCCGAAGAAGCGGTCGCCGAGCATGAGCGCGAGGTTGACGACGTTCGGCCCCGGCAGCACCTGGCCGAGCGAGAGGACCTCGATGAATTCGGCGCGCGTGACCCAGCCGAGTCGCTCGACGAGCTCGCGCTGCGCGACCGGCAGCACGCCGCCGAAGCCCTGCAGCGCGAGGCGGTTGAAGGCGAAGAAGAGCTCGCCGAGCGAAGCCGGCCGCGGTCGCGCCTCGTCGACGGCCTCGTCGGTGACCGCGCTCATGGCGCGCGCCGGCGCGCGTGCGCGGCCCAGACGCTGAGCGCGATCGCGATGGCCATCCAGCCGAGACCGGCGAAGCTGAGCGATTCGTAGCCGTGGTGCGCGATCAGCCACCCGCCGCCGGCTGCGCCCGCCGCCTGGCCGAGGTAGATCGCCGACGTGTTGAGCGCCATCAGCGCCGGCGCGAGGCCGGGTGCGGCGGCGCCGAGCCGCGCTTGCTGCATCGACTGCATCGAAAAGCATGCCAGTCCCCACGGCACGATGACGAGCGCGGCAGCGAGCGTGCCCGTCGCGAGCGGCCACGCGAGCAGCGAGACCGTCATCAAGGCGAGCGCGAAGTCGACCGAGCGGTCCGGGCCGAAGCGGTCGACATGGCGCGACGCGAGTGTGTTGCCAACGACGCCGAACACCCCGAAGACGGCGAACAGGAGCGTGATCTCGCGCGTGCTCGCGCCGATCACTTCCTTGAAGTACGGCGCGAAGTAGGAGAACAGCGTGAACTGGGCGGCGCCGGCGAGCGCGGTGACGAGGACGATCGCCATCAGCACCGGGCTGCCGAACGCCGCCCGCCACGACGCGAGCGTGAGCGACGGCGGGCGAACGCCGGCGGGCATCGTCGCCCAGACCCACGCCGCGCCGACCGCGCCGATCGCGGCGACCGCGAGGAACGCGCTCTGCCAGCCGAACGTGTCGCCGAGCCAGGCCGACATCGGCATGCCGACGACCGAAGCGATCGACCAGCCGATGAAGATGAACGTGATCGCACCTGCGCGCTCGGCGGGCGAGGTCATCGCGCCGATCGATGCCGCGGCCTGCGGAGTGAAGACGGCGGCGCCGAGAACGGTCGCCGCGCGCACGACGAGCAGCGCGGAAAAGCTCGGCATCAGCGCGCAGAGCGCGTGCCCGATCGCGTACCACGCGAGCGATGCGGCGAGCAGCTTCCTGCGGTCGATGCCGCCGACCCAGCTCGCGAGCAGCGGCGCACCGAAGCACATCACCACCGCGGCGACGGCGACGAGCTGGCCGGCGACGGCGACCGAGACGTCGAGCGCGCGCGAGATGTCGGGAAGCGTCCCGACCGGCGCCATCACGCCGCAGCCGATGACGAAGTTGCCGAACAGGAGCGACCAGCGGACCTGGCCGAGGCGCTGGGGGCCCGCGACAGCCGTTGCCGCGGGCTCGCCCGCGGGCGCGACGCCGCTGCTCAATGGCGCACCTTGAGCGCCTCGGGATTGACGATGTTGGTCGGCCGGCCCTCGACGAAGTTGACGACGTTCTCGAACGCGGCGCGGAAATAGAGCTCGTAGCTGTCGAGCTCGACGTAGCCGATGTGCGGCGTGCAGACGGCGTTCTCGAGTCGAAGCAGGAGGTGACCCTGCAAGGTCGGCTCGGCCTCGAAGACGTCGACCGCCGCCATCCCGGGGCGGCCGCGATTGAGCGCCGTGACGAGCGCGCCCTCCGCGATCAGCTCAGCCCGAGACGTGTTGACGATGAGCGCCGCCGGCTTCATCTTCAGCAGCGATTCGACCTTGACGATGCCGCGCGTCGCGTCGACGAGGCGCAGGTGCAGCGTGAGCACGTCGGACTGCTCGAAGAGGTCGTCGCGGTCGGCCACCGCCTCGAAGCCGTCGGCGACGGCGCGCTCGCGGCTCGCCTCACTGCCCCAGACCAGCACGCGCATGCCGAACGCCTTGCCATAGCCGGCGACGAGCTGGCCGATCTTGCCGTAGCCCCAGATGCCGAGCGTGCGGCCGCGCAGCGCCATGCCGATGCCGAAGTTCGGCGGCATCGACGCCGCCTTCAGCCCCGACTGCTGCCACGCTCCGTGCTTGAGCGTGCTGATGTAGTGCGGCAGCCGCCGCATCGCCGCCAGGATCAGCGCCCACGTCAGCTCGGCGGGCGCGACCGGCGAGCCGACGCCTTCGGCGACGGCGATGCCGAGCCGCGTGCACGCCTCGATGTCGATGTGCGGGCCGACGCGGCCGGTCTGCGCGATGAGCTTGAGCTTGGGGAGCTTCTCGAGCAGCTGGCGCGGGAACTGGCTGCGCTCGCGGATGAGCACGAGCACGTCGGCGTCGCGGACGCGGACCGAGAGCTGGCCGAATCCCTTGACGGTGTTCGTGAAGACCTTGGTGTTGAGGTGCTCGAGGATCGATGCGCACTTCAGCTTGCGCACCGCGTCCTGGTAGTCGTCGAGGATGATGATGTTCACGGGTCGATCGTGGCCGGCGTCGCTGCGGCCCGGTCGTCCGATTGTGCACGCGCTCCCGAGCGCCGCTACGATCGCGGCTTTCTCAGCTGCAAGGATCCGCGATGGCCCTCACCATGCATTCGGCAAGCGTGCCGGTGTTCGTTCGCATGCTCGGCAACCTGGTGGGCTGGCTCGACAAGGCCGAGTCGCACGCGCGCGACAAGAAGTTCGAGCCGTCGGTGTATCTCGGGGCGCGCCTCGCGCCCGACATGCTGCCGCTGCCGACGCAGATCCAGATCGCGTGCGACGCCGCCAAGTTCTGCGTCGCGCGCCTCGCCGGCGTCGAAGCGCCGCCGTTTCCCGACGACGAGAAGACGATCGACGAGCTGCGCCAGCGCGTCAGGAAGACGATCGACTACCTGCAGTCGATCCCCGTCGCGCAGATCGATGGCAGCGACGCGCGCGAGATCTCGGTGCCGCGCCGCGCCGGCTCGATCACGATGACCGGCGAGGCGTACTTGAAGACGTTCGCGCTGCCGAACTTCTTCTTCCACGTCACGACGACCTACGCGCTCCTGCGCCACAACGGCGTCGAGCTCGGCAAGGCCGATTTCCTCGGCGCGTTGCCGCAGGCCGCGGCGGCCTGAATCGTCGGGTCAGCGGCGCGCCGAAGCGCGTCGCGTCATCGGCCGCGCGCGGCGCGCGAAGTGCGAGTCGAGCGCGGCAAGGCGCCGCTCGGCTTCGGCCTGGCCGTGCCGCTGCGCGACACGTGCGAACACCTCGGCGCGCAGATGCCACAGCTCGTGCAGACGATCGCTCTCGGCGATGCGGTCGAGCGTGTCGGCGGCGGCGTCGGTGCGGACGTCGAACAGCGCCTCGGCGAAGTCGAGCCTGGCCGCGGCGAGGGCCTCGCCGCGCCGGCCGAACGACGTCGACTCCGCCGGTGCGACGCGCCAACCGCTCGCCATCAACCACTCGCCGAGTCGCGACGGCCAGCTGCGATCGTCGCTCGGCGGCGGCACGCTCTCGACCGGCGAGCGCGAGGACCGCGAACGCGCGATGGCGCTCGGGGACGAGAGCAGCCAGGACGAGAGGAGAGAGCGAAGCATCGGCGACGACGACGCCGGCAGTGCCGGTGCTGGCGATTGTTCGAGCCGCGCGCTGCTGCCAAGGCGCGAAAAGGCGGCGCCAGACGGCTCAGTTCTCGACCGGCCTCAGAGCTGCGCCGCGAGCCAGGTGATGCCGGCGAATGCCGAGCGTTCGCGCTCGCCATGGCGCAGGCTGCGCGCGAGGCCGGCGTCGAGCACGAGGCGGCGCGACGCGTTGAACGTCACCGCGCCGAGGAGCTGCGCCGTGCCGTCGACGCCCTTCTGTCGCGTCCCCGAAGGCTCGATCGTCAGCCCCCAGCGATCGTCGAGCACCTTCGACAGCGCAGCTGCCCACAGCCACTGGGTGCGGCCGCTGCCCGCGTCGACGCGCTGCAGTCGAGTCGCTTCGAGATTGACGTCGGTGTGCAAGCCCGCCGGAAGGTCCGCGCTGTAGATCGCGGTGACGAAGACATCCGTGCCGCCGCTGCCAAGGCCGCTCTTCGCGGTCGGCAGCGACACGCCGCCTTCGAGACCGAGCGCCGACGCATCGTCGACGGCGAAGCGGCGTTTCAGGATCAGCGCGGTGTCGCCACCTCCGGACGTGCGCTCGCCGGTCGGACCGTCGAGGCGCGCCCGCGCGTCGGTCGACACGCGCACTCCCCAGTCGGGCGAGAACGCGAGCTTGAGCGTCAGCGGAACGCTGTCGCGCCGCGAGCCGTCGGCAAAGCGAGCCCGCAGGCCGCCTGCCTCGACCTCCAGCCAGCCGGGCGCCGACAGCTGCGCCGGCGTCGAGACGCTCGGCCGATACGGGGTCGCCTGGGGAGCTTCTTCGTCGCCGGCGTGCGCGCACGTCGTGGCGATCAACGCCACGACGCAGGCCAGCCGCTGCGCGCTCACATCAGCATGTTGTTGCGGATCAGGCCGACGGCGAGGCCTTCGATCGCGAAGGTATCCCCGGGGCCGACGACGATCGTCTTGAAGTCGGGGTTCTCGGCGACGAGCTCGACGCCGTTGCGGGTCCGCTTGAAGCGCTTCACGGTGACGTCCTCGCCGAGGCGGGCGACGACGATCTGACCGCTGCGCGCCTCGCTCGCCTTCTGCACCGCCAGGAGGTCGCCGTCCATGATGCCGGCGTCGCGCATGCTCATGCCGCGCACCTTGAGCAGGTAGTCGGGACGGCGCGAGAACATGCTCGCCTCCATCAGGAAGGTGCGGTCGATGTGCTCCTGCGCGAGGATCGGGCTGCCCGCGGCGACGCGGCCGACGAGCGGCAACGAGAGCTGCGCAAGGCTCGGCAGCGGCAGACTGAACTGCTTGCCGCGCGCCTGGTTGAGCGCGCGCAATGTGTCAGACTGAAGACGAATGCCGCGCGATGTCCCGCCGACGAGCTCGATCACGCCTTTGCGCGCCAGCGCCTGCAAGTGCTCCTCGGCGGCGTTCGCCGAGCGAAAGCCGAGTTCGGCGGCGATCTCGGCGCGCGTCGGCGGCGCGCCGCTGCGCTCGATCGCGCTTTGCACGAGGTCGAGGATCTGCTGCTGACGGTCGGTGAGCTTCGGCGTCTCGGGCATCGTGTGCTCCTCGGGCGGTCCGATGGCTGAACAAACATCCAGTCCTGTATTTTCATCCAGTTTCGCCGAAATGCAAAGCCACGCTTCCACGGTCGTCGTTCTCGGCACCGGAGGGACGATCGCCGGCGAGGCGACGTCGCCGGACGACGACCTCGGCTATCGCTCGGCGTCGCTGCCGGTGTCGGCGCTCGTCGGCGCGCTGCAGCTGCCGGCGGCGATCGCGGTCGAGAGCGAGCAGCTCGCACAGATCGACAGCAAGGACATGGACTTCGCGACGTGGCGCGCGCTCGCGGTCGCGATCGAGCGCCACCTCGCGCGCGCCGAGGTCGCCGGCGTCGTTGTCACCCACGGCAGCGACACGCTCGAGGAGACGGCGTTCTTCATCGATCGCGTCGTCGCAGCGCGCAAGCCCGTCGTGCTGACGGCCGCGATGCGGCCGGCGACGTCGCGCCAGGCTGACGGTGCGCGCAATCTTCGCGATGCCGTGGCTGTCGCGACCGCGCCCGGCGCGCGCGGCGTCATCGCGGTCGTCGCCGGCGTCGTCCACGCCGGCCGCGACGTGCGCAAGATCCATCCGCAACGGCTCGATGCGTTCGCCTCGGGCGACGCCGGGCCGCTCGGCGTCGTCGCCGACGGCGTGCTCACGATGCGCCGCGCCTGGCCGGTCGCAGCAGAGGCGGGGATCGCCGTGGATCGGCTTCCGGCAGAAGACGCGGCGTGGCCGTGGGTCGAGATCGTGACGAGCAAGGCAGGGGCCGATCCGCGCGCGGTGCGCGCGCTCCTCGCTGCCGGTTGCGCGGGGCTCGTCGTCGCGACGACCGGCAACGGCACCGTGCACCATGCCCTCGAGGCGGCGCTCGCCGACGCCGCCGCGAGCGGCTGCGCGGTGCTGCGTGCGACGCGTTGCCTCGCCGGGGCGATCGTCGAGCCGACGCCTGCAGCGCCCGGCGCGCTGCCCGCGGCGGCTTCGCTGACGCCGCAGCAGGCGCGCGTCGAGCTGATCGTTCGCCTGCTCGCCGCGCGGGCTGCCGCGTCGCGCTAGCGAAACGCGTCAGACGACGTCGAGGGCGACCTCGATGTTGCCGCGCGTCGCGTTCGAGTACGGGCAGACCTGGTGCGCAGCGTCGACGAGCTTTCTTGCCGCGTCCTTGTCCATGCCCGGGATGCTGACGTGCAACGCGACCTGGATGCCGAACCCTTGCGGGATCGGCCCGATGCCGACGTCGGCCGTGATCGACGTGTCCGCGGGCAGCGCGACCTTCTGGACCCGGGCGACGTGCTGCATCGCGCCGATGAAGCACGCCGAATACCCCGCGGCGAACAATTGCTCGGGGTTGGTGCCGGCGGCGCCGCTGCCGCCGAGGCCCTTGGGCACGGTCAGCCTGACCTCGAGCGCGCCGTCGTCGGTGCGCGACTTGCCGTCGCGGCCGCCGGTCGACGTCGCGTGCGCGGTGTAGAGGATCTTGTCGGGCTTGGTGGTCATCGTGTCTCCTTCGGACGAGAGCGTGTCAGTCCACCGATTCTGCGATGTCGTCGAGCTTCGTGCTGAGCTCGAGCCAGCGCGCCTCGAGCGTCTCGATCTCGACGCCGACCGCCTTCAGCCGACGGCCGTTCTCGGCGCGTTGCTCGGCGTCGAGTTCGGGCTCGGCGGCTTCGGCGTCGAGCTGGTCGCGCTCGGCGAACAACACGCCGAGGCGGTTGTCGATGAGGTTGAGCTCGCGCTTCAACGGCTTGGCGGCGTCGGCCCGCTGCTGGCGCGCCGCTGCCGCGGCCTTGCGCTCGGCGGCGCGCGCCTGGCTCGCGGCGCGGCCTGCGGCGCGAGGCGCCGCTTCGCTCGCCACCACGGCCTCTTCAACCGACTCCGATCGCAGCGCACGTGCCGCGGCGCGCGACTGGTCGAGCAGCCAGCGCTGGTAATCGTCGAGGTCGCCGTCGAACGGCGCGAGCGTGCCGCCGCTCACCAGCCAGAACTCGTCGCAGACCTCGCGCAGCAGCGCGCGGTCGTGGCTGACGAGCATGACGGTGCCTTCGAACTCGTTGAGCGCCATGCTGAGCGCTTCGCGCGTCGTCAGGTCGAGGTGGTTCGTCGGCTCGTCGAGCAGCAGCAGATTCGGTCGCTGCCAGACGAGCATCGCCAGGACGAGCCGCGCCTTCTCGCCGCCCGACAGCGTGCCGACCGGCTGCTGCACCATCTCGCCAGTGAAGCGGAACGCGCCGAGGAAGTCGCGCAGCTCCTGCTCGCGCGCCGCAGGACCGACGTCGCGAGCGAGCCGCACGAGGTGGACGAGCGGGCCGTCGGCCGGCGAGAGGACGTCGAGCTCCTGCTGCGCGAAGTAGCCGATCGTGAGCCCCTTGCCGGCGACGATCGTGCCTTCGAGCGGCGCGAGCTCGCCGGCGATCGTCTTCACGAACGTCGACTTGCCCTGGCCGTTGGCGCCGAGGATGCCGATCCGCTGGCCGGCGAGCACCGAGCGGTCGATGTGGTCGACGATGCGCTTGTCGGCAACGGAGGCGTCGTCGCTGCGATAGCCGCACGCGATGTCCGCGAAGGCGAGCATCGGGTTCGGCAGGCTCAGCGGCTCGCGGAACTCGAACTGGAAGTCGGCGCTCGTCAGCACCGGCGCGAGCCGCTCCATCCGCGCCAGTGCCTTGACGCGGCTCTGCGCCTGCCGTGCCTTGGTCGCCTTCGCCTTGAATCGGTCGATGAACTTCTGCAGGTGCGCGATCCGCTCCCGCTGCTTCTCGTAATTCGCCTGCGCCTGCTCGATGCGGATCGCGCGCAGCTCCTCGAACGCGGTGTAGTTGCCGCCGTAGCGGACGAGCTTCGCCTCGTCGAGGTGGACGGTGACGCGCGTCACCGCGTCGAGGAACTCGCGGTCGTGGCTGATCACGATCGTCGTGCCGGCGAAGCGCTGCAGCCACGCCTCGAGCCAGACGAGCGCGTCGAGGTCGAGGTGGTTGGTCGGTTCGTCGAGCAGCATCAGGTCGGCGGGGCACATCAGCGCGCGCGCGAGCTGCAGCCGCATCCGCCAGCCGCCCGA
>DATJIM010000089.1:0-2382 GCA_035493195.1 Caldimonas sp. | reverse complement strand
GCCAGCGAGCGCGCCGCGATCTCCCATTCGAGCTCGGTCGGCAGCCGCGCGCCCGACCAGCGCGCGAACGCGTCGGCCTCGAAGTAGCTGAGGTGGCAGACGGGAGTGTGCGGGTCGACGTCGACCTCGCCCTGCAGCGTGAAGATCCGCCAGCGGCCGGCGTCATCGCGCCAGTAGAGCGGCGCCTTGCGCGCGCCCGCCTGCACCCAGTCCCAACCCATCGACAGCCACAGCTCGGGACGGCGATAGCCGCCGTCGTCGATGAACGCGAGGTAGTCGCCGAACGTCGACGGCCGCGACGCCACCCGGAACGGCGCAGCGAACGCGCGGTGGCGCGGCGTCTCGTTGTCGAAGCAGAACTCGCCGTCGCGGCGCGCGTCGTGGCCGAGCTCGACCAGGCCGCCGTCGAAATCGAACCACGCGAGCGGCTGCGGCCGCACCGGCGCCATCGGCCAGCGCCGCGCGTACGCCGGCGCGATCGGGTTCTTCGACAGCGCGTGCTTGATGTCGGTGAGGATCAGCTCCTGGTGCTGCTGCTCGTGGTGCAGACCGAGCTCGAGCAGCGCGGCGACCTCGGCGTCGTCGCCGCGCGCGGCAAGCAGCGCGTGCATGCGCTCGTCGACGTTCGCGCGGTAGCGCCGCACCTGCGCCAGGTCGGGACGCGTGACGAGGCCGCGCTCGGGACGCGGATGGCGCTCGCCGATGCCGTGGTAGTAGCTGTTGAAGAGGACGCGGAACGCGGGATCGAACGGCCTGAAACCCGGCTCGAAACGCTCGAGGATGAACGTCTCGAAGAACCAGGTGACGTGCGCGAGGTGCCACTTCGTCGGGCTCGCGTCGGCCATCGACTGCACCTGGCAGTCCTCGGCCGAAAGCGGTGCGGCGAGCGCCAGGCTCGCTTCGCGAACGATCTCGTAGCGATTGGGCAGCGCGTTGCGCGCCGCTGCATCGGCAGCGGCCCGGGGCGTCTTCATGGCGTTCTCCTCGGCGCCAAGCCGATCTGTCGCGGCGGGACCGGCAGGGTAGACGAAAGCGGCGGCGGGCGTGCGAAGCCGCACGGCGCAAAGGGTCTGCCGCACGTCACCTAGCACGTCCGTCGCCGTCGCAGCGCGGCGGCGCGCTCCCTAGAATCGACCGCATGGCCTTCGTCCACCTGCGCGCGCACACCGAGTTCTCGGTCGTCGACGGCACGCTCAGGATCGACGACGCCGTTGCCGCGGCGGCCGCGGATGGCCAAGGCGCGCTCGCGATCACCGATCTCAGCAACCTGTTCGGCGCGATCAAGTTCTACCGCGCGGCGCGTGCCGCCGGAGTCAAGCCGATCCTCGGCGCCGAGGTCTGCATCGCCCCCGAGAACGGCGAGAAGACGAGCACGCGGCTCGTTCTTCTCGTGCAGAACCGCGTCGGCTATCTCAACCTCTCGACGCTGCTTTCGCGCGGCTGGCTCGGCAACGCGTCGAGCGGCCACGCCCTGATCGAGTGGCCATGGCTCGCCGAGTGCAGCGAGGGCCTGATCGCGCTCTCCGGTGCCGACGCCGGCGCGCTCGGCCGTGCGCTCCTTGCCGGCGACGGCGCGCGCGCGGAAGCCGTCGCGGCGCGGCTCGCGCGCTGCTTTCCGCGCCGCTTCTACGTCGAGGTGCAGCGCTGCGGGTTGCCGGGAAACGAGGCGCATCTGCGCGCCGCGGTCGAGCTCGCCGCGCGGCTGCAGCTGCCGGTCGTCGCGACGCATTCGGTGCAGTTCCTCAGCGCCGACGACCACGAGGCGCACGAGGCGCGGATCTGCGTCGCCGACGGCGAGATGCTCGCCAATCCGCGCCGCGTCAAGCGCTTCAGCCGCGAGCAGTACCTGAAGAGCCAGCGCGAGATGGAGCGGCTGTTCGCCGACCTGCCGAGCGCGATCGCCAACACGGTCGAGATCGCGAAGCGCTGCAACCTGACGCTCGTTCTCGGCAAGCCGCAGCTGCCCGACTTCGAGACACCGCTGAGAGGCGGTGCGCGCGTGCCGATGGCCGAATACTTCCGCATCGCGGCGCACGACGGGCTCGTCGCGCGGCTCGAGCGGCTGTACCCCGATCCCGCAGTGCGCGAGCGCGAGCGGCCGCGCTACGTCGCCCGGCTCGACTTCGAGATCGAGACGATCCTGAAGATGGGCTTCCCGGGCTACTTCCTGATCGTCGCCGACTTCATCAACTGGGCGAAGACGAACGGCTGCCCGGTCGGCCCGGGCCGCGGCTCGGGCGCCGGATCGCTCGTCGCCTACGCGCTCAACATCACCGACATCGATCCCTTGCGCTACGAGCTGCTGTTCGAGCGCTTCCTCAATCCCGAGCGGGTGTCGATGCCCGACTTCGACATCGATTTCTGCCAGGCCAACCGCGACCG
>DATJIM010000088.1:0-24900 GCA_035493195.1 Caldimonas sp. | reverse complement strand
GAGTCGGTGCGCCGCGTCATCACGCGGCTGAAGGACGGCACGTTCACGCTGCCGCTCGACAATGGCGCCCGAATCAGCGTCGCGATCCGCGTCGACGCGAAGACGCGCTCGGCCGAGATCGACTTCACCGGCACGTCGCCGCAGCTCGAGAACAACTTCAACGCGCCGACCGCGGTCGCGATGGCAGCGATCCTCTACG
Organism: Caldimonas sp.; assembly: GCA_035493195.1. Taxonomy (GTDB): domain Bacteria; phylum Pseudomonadota; class Gammaproteobacteria; order Burkholderiales; family Burkholderiaceae_C; genus Schlegelella_A. The sequence continues at coordinate 24,701 of DATJIM010000088.1, read as the reverse complement.
TCTTCCGCACCCTCGTCGACGACGAGATCCCGCTCAACGCGGGCTGCCTGAAGCCGATCAAGGTCGTCATCCCCGAAGGCTCGATGCTCAACCCGCGGCCGCCGGCGTCGGTCGTCGCCGGCAACGTCGAGACGTCGACGTGCATCACCAACGCGCTCTACGGCGCGCTCGGGGTGATGGCGTCGTCGCAGTGCACGATGAACAACTTCACCTTCGGCAACGCCCGCCACCAGTACTACGAAACGATCTCGGGCGGCTCGGGCGCCGGGCTTGTCTACGACGGCGAAGGTCGCGCGATCGGCGGCTTCGACGGCACGTCGGTCGTGCAGACGCACATGACCAACTCTCGACTCACCGACCCGGAGGTGCTCGAGTTCCGCTTCCCGGTGCGGCTCGACAGCTACGAGATCCGCGTCGGCTCCGGCGGCGGCGGGCGCTGGCACGGCGGCGACGGCGGCGTCCGCCGCGTCCGCTTCCTCGAGCCGATGACGGCGTCGATCCTCTCGAACGGCCGCCACGCCGGCGCCTTCGGCGTCGCCGGCGGCTCGCCCGGCAAGCCCGGCGTCAATCGCGTCGAGCGCGCCGACGGCAGCGTCGAGGCGCTCGACCACATCGCGAGCGTCGAGATGGCCGCGGGCGACGTCTTCGTCATCGAGACGCCCGGCGGCGGAGGTTGCGGCAAGGCCTGATGGCGAAGCCGGGCGAGAGCGGCGACACTCCGCGAATGCAGCACCTTCACCGCTCTCTTTCGTCGCGGCGCCGCGTCGTCGCGCCTGCCCTGTTCACTGCCGCGCTGTGCGCGCTCGCCGCCAGCGGCGCCGCGATCGCCGCTGACGCGACGCTGACGCCGTTCGGTGCCAGCGGCGGCGCCCCGCAGGCGCCGTGGAAGGTGATCGGGCTGCCGAACCAGAGCAAGCCGTTCACGCGCTTCTCGGTCGTCGAGGTCGACGGCAAGCGCGCGCTCAAGATCGAGGCCGACCTCTCGTACGGCAACCTCGTTCATCCGGTCAAGGAGGTCGCTGCGCCGGCGCAGCTCAGCTGGCAGTGGCGCATCGAAAAGCCGATCGAGGCCGCCGACCTGCGCGAGAAGCGGGGCGACGACACCGCGGTCAAGGTCTGCGTCTTCTTCGACCTGCCGATGGACAACGTGCCCTTCGCGGATCGCCAGCTGCTGCGCCTCGCACGCGGCAAGACGAGCGATCCGGTGCCGACCGCGACGGTCTGCTACGTCTGGGACAACAAGCTGGCCGCCGGGACGACGCTCGACAACGCCTTCACCCGCCGGATGCGCTACATCGTCCTCGAGTCGGGCACCGATCGACTCAACAAGTGGGTCGCCGAGAAGCGCGACGTCGGCGCCGACTTCCTCAAGGTGTTCAGCGACGAGAGCAAGACCGTGCCGCCGATCGTCGGCATCGCGGTCGGCGCCGACTCGGACAACACGCAGTCGCACAGCGTCGCCTACGTGAGCGCAATCACGCTCGAGTGAGCGGCTAGTCGCGCGGCTTGAAGTCGAGGTCCATGACCGGCGGAACCGTGCCGTCGACGTCGGTCGGCAGCTTCTCGGTCTTGTCGATCGCGCGCAGGACGCTGTCGTCCCATGCCGCCGAGCCGCTGCTCTTCAGCAGCTGCTTGCCGACGATCGTGCCGTCGGGAGCGACGCGTACCCGGACCGTCGCGAGCGGATTGCCGTCGATCGAGGCGGTGAGCACGATGTTGGGCTTGATGCGCGCCTTGATGCGGCCGGCGTAGCCCGAGGAAGGACCCGCGGTCCGCGCCGCATTGCCGCTTGCGAGCGGGTCGTCGCTGCTGCCGGCTTCCTTCATCATCCGCTTCAGGTTCGCCTCGCGGATCGCCGCCTGGCGCGCCTCGTCCTTCTTCGCCTGCTCCGCCAGCTTCTTCTTCTCCGCCTCTTCGGCGAGGCGCTGGCGCTCGCGTTCCACCTCGAGCTTCTTCGCGTCCTCGCGCTTCTTCAGCTCGGCCGCCTTTTTCGCCGCCTCGGCGCGCTCGGCCTCTTCCTGCCGCGCCTTCTCGCGCGCGGCGCGCTCCTTCTCGATTGCGATCTGCGCGTCGGGCCGCGCCGGCGTCGGCGGCGCGGGCTGGACGACGGGCGGCGGCGGGGTCGGCCGCGGCTGCGGTTGCGGCTGCGGTTGGGGTTGCGGCGCCTCGACGCGCGGGGCTGCCGTCTGCGGCACCGCCGACCAGAGCTCGGCGACGACGCCTTCGGGCTCGCTCGACTTCCAGTGCACGCTCCAGGCGATCGCGACGATCAGCAGCACGTGCGCAGCGATCGCGAGCGCGAGGCCGCTCCGCATGCCGGGAAGCTTTCGCGGGGCGAAGATGTCGCGTTCGGCGGCTGCGGTCATGGCATGTCGACGGGTGCCAGTGATGAACGCGCGGATCAGCCGCCGCGCTGACTCTTGACCGAAAGGCCGACGCGCTGGATGCCGGCGCGCTGCAGCGCGTCCATGACCTTGACGACCGACTCGTAGCGGACGTTGCGGTCGGCAGAGATGACGACCGGCGTCGTCTCGACGCCATGCTGCGCGTCGCGCACGCGCGCGGCGACGTCGGCGACCGCGAGCGTTCCGCTCTCCTTGCCGTCGACGCGCAGGCGCAACGCTTCGTCGGCCGCGACGACGAGCTCGACGACGTGCGGCTCGCTCCTCTGGCGCGCCTTGCCGACGCTCGGCAGGTCGACGACGCCGGCGGTGATCAGCGGCGCGGTCACCATGAAGATGATCAACAGCACCAGCATGACATCGATGAACGGGACCATGTTGATCTCGCTGATCGTTCGCCGCCGGGGGCCGCGCTGAAGGAGGGCGGGCATCGTCGCTTCCGTCTCAACGCGTCACGGCGTTCGGCACCGGCGCCGGTGCCGGCATCGCCGAAGCGTTGCGGTGCAGGATGTTGGAGAACTCCTCGATGAAGCTCTCGAGCTGGCTCGCCGTGCGGTCGATGTCACGCGCGAACCGGTTGTACGCGATCACCGCGGGAATCGCCGCGAAGAGGCCGATCGCGGTCGCAACGAGCGCCTCGGCGATTCCGGGGGCGACGGTCGCGAGCGTCACCTGCGTCATGTTCGACAGGCCGATGAACGCGTGCATGATCCCCCACACCGTTCCGAACAGGCCGACGTACGGCGACACCGAGCCGACCGAGGCGAGGAACGATAGGTTCGATTCGATCGCGTCGAGCTCGCGCTGGAAGCTCGCGCGCATCGCCCGCCGCGCGCCGTCGAGGAGGGCTCCGGTGTCGACGACGCGCTTCTCCCGCAGCTTGAAGAACTCGCGCATCCCCGACGCGAAGATCCGCTCCATCGGCGCCTTGCCGTTGTGCCGCGTCGCATCGGAGTAGAGGTCGTTGAGGTTGCGGCCGGCCCAGAACTCGCGCTCGAACTCGTCGTTGGCGGCCTTGACGCGGCGCAACCCGAAGAGCTTGCCGAAGATGACGGTCCAGCTCGCGAGCGACGCGATCAAGAGCCCCGCCATGACAATCTGCACGACGGTGCTCGCGTGCAGCACGAGCGGGACGATCGAGAAATCCTGGTTCATCGCTGGATGGACGTTCTGATGTCGTTGGGGATTCGGGACGGACGGAAAGTTCCGAGCTCGACGCAGCCGATGCGGATCGTTCCTTCGGCGAGCAATTCGCCGGCCCGACGCGCCTGCTGCGCGAGCTGCAGGCTCGCCTGGCCGAGATGGACGACGTCGACGCTGACGTCGACGATGTCGTCGAGCCGCGCCGGCTTCAGGTAGCGCAGCGTCGTCTCGCTGACGACGAACGCGACGCCGTCGCGGCGGAGCTCCTCCTGGCCGAAGCCGAAGCCGCGCAGCCACTCGGTGCGCGCGCGCTCGAAGTACTTGAGGTAGTTCGCGTAGAAGACGATCCCCGCGGCGTCGGTGTCTTCCCAGTAGACGCGAATCGGCACGCTGAACGCGGCGTCGGCCGCGGTCGCCGTCACCGGCGCCGCTCCGGCGCGCGCTCAGGGCTGCAGCTTCTTGTAGACCGGTCCCCAGACCGGATGGCCGGCCTCGGACTTGTCGAGCGCGAAGCTGCGGTCGGCCTGGCGCGCGAGGCGAAACTCGGCCTCGCAGTCGGCGAGCCGGCCGGCAGCGCAGTGCAGGAACGCGAGCCGCTTGTGCGCCTCGCCGCGGTCGCGCGGCGACGCCAGGCCGGCGGCGAGGGCTTCGCGGAACAGGCGCTCGGCAGATTCGTATTGGGCATCGTCGTACGCCTTCAGCCCGGCGAGAAGGGCACGCTCGGCCGGCCGCGCGCTCAGGTCCATGACGCCGACCGGAGGCGGCGCCGGCAGCGCGCACGCGGCGAGCAAGGCGGCCGATGCTAGCGCGACGCGAAGCGCCGGCGGCCGCGAACGACGAAACAGCATTCCTAGGAGCCGAACTTGTGGCGAAGGGTGACCGTCTGTCCTGCGGTGACGGTGACCTGCGTCGTGTACGCCGGGTAGTCGCCGTTGCGGACGACGATCTGGTGCTTGCCCTCGGCGAGCGTGAGCTCGGTGATCGGCGGCGCGGCTCCGGACGAGGTACCGTCGACCTCTACGAGTCCCCACGGACTGATCGCGATTCGCACCGTGCCGGTCGCCGGCGCGACGATGCGGTTGGCGGCCGCGACGCGTGCGTCTGCCTCGCGCGCTTCGCGCTCGCGTGCTTCGCGGGCGCGACGGTCCTTCGCGGTCTCCTTCGGCGGGCTCGGTGCCGGCGTTGCCGTGCCCGCGCTCGTCGTCGCAGCGACTTGCTTGGCCGGAGTCGCGGCCGGGGCCGCAGCGTGCATGGCAGTTGCGGCGTTGGCAGGCGCCGTCGTCGCGTTGACGGGCGTCCCGGGGTCGCTCGGCGCGATCGCGACAGGCGGAGCGTCGATGCCCGGCGATGCCGCTGCGGCGGGCGTCTGCGCAGGCGAAGCGATCACGGCAGCGGCAGCGGCGGCATCGCGCCGCGCCGACGTTGCCGCCAGCCCTGGCGCGCTGTGCGCGCGCGCTTCTGCCATCGGCACGCTGTCGGGCGCCCAGCGCGCCAGCAGCGCCCACGTCGCGAGGCCGCCGACGACGACCACCGCTGCTGCTGCCGCGGCGACCGTCGCGAGCACGCGCGGTTGCTGCTTCGTCTCGGGCGCGGGAGCCGCGCGCTCGCCCTCGGGAGTCGCCGGGTTGTCGTCGATCCACTGGCGAAGCTCGCGCGCGAACGAGCGCGCCGAGCGGAAACGCTGCTCGGGGTCCTTGGCCATCGCGCGTTGCGCGATCAGCGCGAGCGGCTTCGGCACCGTCGGGTCGATCTTGCTCGCGAGCGGCGCGTCGTGGTGCAGGACGGCCTCGCGGATCTCCGCGAGGGACTCGCCGCGGAACGGCTTCAGGTCGGTCAGCAGCTCGTAGAGAACGACGCCGAGCGAGAAGACGTCGGCGCGGCGGTCGACGGTCTCGCGCCGGACCTGCTCGGGAGCCATGTAGTAGGGCGACCCCGCGCCGGTGTGCGGGTCGCCGTCTTCCTGCTGGTGGGCGACCCGCGCGATTCCGAAGTCGAGAACGCGCGGCTGCGTGCGACCGACCATGAAGATGTTGGCTGGCTTGATGTCGCGGTGGATCACTCCCTTCGAGTGCGCGAACGCGAGCGCATCCGCAACGCGCCGAACGATCACCGCCGCCTGCGCCGGCGTCGCGCGCCAGCCTTCCTGGCGCAGCTGCGCGAGGTCGCGGCCCTTCAGCAGCTCCATCGCGATGTAGGCGCGGTCATCGCTGATGCCGGCGTCGAAGACGGTGACGATGTGCGGATGGCTCAGGCCGCCGGCGGCGCGCGCTTCGTCGAGGAACAGCCGGTTGAACGATTCGCGCTCGTGCTCGGGAACCTTGACGTTCAGCGTCTTGACCGCGATCAGCCGCGACAGCAGCGGATCGTGCGCCGCGTACACGGTGCCGAGGCCGCCTTCGCCGAGCTGGTACTTGAGCGCATAGCGACCGATGTGGCCGATCGTCGGCATCGTGCGATCGGTCGGGGACGCGACGAGGCCCGAGAACCCGGCGGCGGCGCCCGGTGGCGTCGGCGGGGGGTCGGAGTCGCTCCACAACGCGACGGGAAGGCTCGGCGGCGGACCGGGCTCGGTGTCGCCGGGAGCAGAAGGCGGCGGCTGGGTCTGTTCGCTCACGGGTCGCCAGCTTACGTGACGCGCGTGCGCGAGCAGCGTGAAAAACACTTCCTCGCCAACGTTCGTAACACAAGCTCACCAAAGAGCGGAAATGCGCCGCGCTTTGGCCGTCGGCGAGCGACGCGCGAGGCCGCTCGTCGGCGCCGCGGATGCGCCGTTCGGAGCGCTAGCCGCGCGCGCTGCGCGCTGCGTCGACCTCGATTCGCCGCACCTCGGCGGCGACCTTGTCGAGCACGCCGTTGACGTACTTGTGGCCGTCGGTGCCGCCGAAGCTCTTGGCGAGCTCGACCGCCTCGTTGATCGTGACCTTGTACGGAATCTCGATGCAGCGCATGAGCTCGAACGTGCCGAGCATCAGCGCCGCGTGCTCGATCGGCGAGAGCAGCTCGACCTTGCGATCGATGTGCGCGGCGAGCGCGGCGTCGATCGCCTCGGCTTCGCGGATCGCGCCGTGCAGCAGCAGGTCGAAGTGCTCGCGGTCGCACTTCTCGAAGCCTTCCTGCTCGCGCACGTGCGCGTCGATCGCGCCGGCGTCGGCGCGGTTGAGCAGCCACTCGTAGAGGCCCTGGAGCGCGAACTCGCGCGCGCGCCGACGCGCCGACTTGGCGTCGCTGCGGCGAGCGACCGGGCGCCGACGCTGCAACGGCGCGGCGTGCTCCTCGTCGGTGCTCACGAGAGCTCGTCGAGCAGGTTGGCCATCTCGACCGCGGCGCGCGCGGCGTCGCGGCCCTTCTGCTCGGCACGAGCGTCGGCCTGCGCGGGCGTGTCGCACGTCAGGATCGCGTTGGCGACCGCGATGCCGTGGTCGATGGCGACGCGCGTCACCGCTGCGCCGCTCTCGTTGGCGACGAGCTCGAAGTGGTACGTCTCGCCGCGCAGGACGCAGCCGACCGCGATCAGCGCGTCGTGCTCGTCGCCGTCGGCGATCGCATTGAGCGCGACGCCGATCTCGAGTGCGCCGGGCACGCGGACGTGCGTGACGTCGTCTTCGCCGACGCCGAGCCTGGCGAGCTCGTCGACGCAGGCGCGCGCGATACGGTCGGTGAGCTCGACGTTGAAGCGCGCCTGGACGACGGCGATGCGCAGCCCGCGGCCGTCGAGTCGCTCGGCTTCGCCGCGCTCAGCGTCGCGCATGGCGGGCGGCGCTCGTCGCCAGGGCGTCGTCGGTGACGAAGCCGGTGACTTCGAGGCCGTAGCCGAGCAGGCTCGGCATGCGGCGCGGGCTGCCGAGCAGCTTCATCCGGCCGACGCCGAGGTCGCGCAGGATCTGCGCGCCGATGCCGTAGGTGCGCAGATCGAGCGGCAGCGCGGGCCTGCGGACGCTGCGGCCGCGCGGCGCGAGCGCGTGCGGCAACAGCGCTTCGGCCGTCTCGCCGCAGTTGAGGAGCACCGCGGCGCCGCGCTCGCTCTGCTGGAGCGCAGCGAGCGCGCGCGGCAGCGGCCACGAGTGCTCGCCGGGACCCGCGTCGAGGAGGTCGAGCACCGAGAACGGCTCGTGAACGCGCACGAGCACTTCGTCGCTCGGGGTCCAGCGGCCGTGCGTCAACGCGAGGTGGACGCCGCCGGTGCGGTCGCGGTAGACGCTGCACGTGAATTCGCCTTGCTGCGTCGTCATCGTTCGCGTGCCGGCGCGCTCGATCAGCGATTCGTTGCGGCTGCGGTGCTCGATGAGGCTTGCGATCGTGCCGATGCGAAGCCCGTGCCGCTCGGCGAAGGCGACGAGGTCGGGCAGCCTCGCCATCGTGCCGTCGTCGTTCATCACCTCGCAGATCACCGCCGCAGGCGTGAGACCGGCCATTGCGGCGAGGTCGCAGCCTGCCTCGGTGTGGCCGGCGCGCATGAGGACGCCGCCGTCCTGCGCCTGGAGCGGGAAGATGTGGCCGGGCTGGACGAGATCGCTCGGCTTGGCGTCGCGGCGCACCGCCGCTTGCACCGTGCGTGCGCGGTCGGCGGCGGAGATGCCGGTGGTCACCCCGGTCGCCGCCTCGATCGAGACGGTGAATGCGGTGCCGTGCTGGGCGCCGTTCTTCGCCGCCATCGGCGGCAGCTGCAGCCGCTCGCAACGCTCGCGTGTCAGCGTCAGGCAGATCAGGCCGCGCGCGTGACGCGCCATGAAGTTGATCGCCTCGGGCGTGACGTGGTCGGCAGCGAGGATGAGGTCGCCCTCGTTCTCGCGCTCTTCGTCGTCGACGAGGATAACCATCTTGCCGGCGGCGAGGTCGGCGACGAGCTCGGGGATCGGGGCGATCGTCATGGCAAGTCCTCGATTGTAGTGACGGGGTTCTCGTCGGCTCGGCCGCGTGGTCGCTCGCCGCCGAGCATGCGCTCGACGTAGCGGGCGATGAGGTCGACCTCGAGATTGACGTTGCGGCCGGGTGCGCTGTGTCGCAGCGTTGTGTGCGCGACGGTGTGCGGAATCAGGTTGACGTTGAACTCGCAGGCGCCGTCGGCGGCATCGGCGACGTCGTTGACGGTGAGGCTGACGCCGTCGACCGCGACCGAGCCCTTGAATGCGAGGAAGCGCGCGAGCGCCTTCGGCGCCGCGACCGCGAGCAGCCACGACTCGCCGACGCGCTCGAAACGGGTGACGGTGCCGGCGCCATCGACGTGGCCGCCGACGAGATGGCCGTCGAGGCGGTCGCCTGCGCGCAGCGCCTTCTCGAGGTTGACGTCGCCAGTGCGGTCGAGGCCGCTCGTCGCGGCCAGGCTCGCCGCCGAGACCTCGACGCGGAAGCGGTCGCGCGCGGCGGCGATCGCGACGACGGTCATGCACGCGCCGGCGATCGCGATGCTGTCGCCGATCGCCGTCGAGTCGTCGAGCCAGCCGGGCGAAACGGCGACCGTGAGCGCGTTGCCGAACGCCGGCGAGGCGCCGAGCGGTTCGACGGCGACGATCCGACCGACGGCACTGACGATGCCGGTGAACATGCCTCGATTGTCGTCGGCGGCAAGGGCACGCGCCGTCGCCGAGGCGTCACCGCCGGGCCGGCGATGGCGCGCCGCCTGCCGGCGCCGACGGGCGCAGCAACAGGCGGAGATCGTCGCCGACGCGAGCGACGTCGACGAACGCGAAGGCGCGCGCGTCGTCGAGACGCGTGAGCGGCGCCAGCGCGGCGAGGCCGCGGCCGCTGCCGAGGAGCTTCGGCGCGACGTAGACGAGCAGCTCGTCGACGAGTCCGGCGGCGAGCAGCGACGCGTTGAGCTTCTCGCCGGCCTCGACGTGCAGCTCGTTGATGTCGCGCCGGCCGAGGTCGGCGATCATCGCGACGAGGTCGACCTTGCCGTTCGGCGACGGCAAGAGCGCGACCTCGACCCCGCGCGCTTCGAGCGCGCTGCGCCGCGCGCGGTCGTCGATCGCCGCGTAGACGAGGACGTCGCCCGGCGGCGCGACGACACGTGCGGCAGGTGGCGTCTCGAGGCGCGAGTCGACGATCACGCGCAGCGGCTGGCGGGCGGTGTCGACGAGGCGCACGTCGAGCCGCGGGTCGTCGTCGCGCACGGTGCCGACTCCCGTCAGCACCGCGCCGGCGCGCTTGCGCCAGCCGTGGCCGTCGGCGCGCGCCGCGGCGCCGGTGATCCATTGGCTGGTGCCGTCCGCGAGTGCGCTGCGGCCGTCGAGCGAGACCGCGACTTTCATCCGCAGCCACGGCCGGCCGCGCTCCATCCGCGCGACGAAGCCGACGTTGAGCTCGCGCGAAGCGGGCGCAGCGGCGTCGCTCCACTCGACTGCGATTCCGGCAGCGGCCAGGCGCGCCGCGCCCTTGCCGGAGACGAGCGGATTCGGATCGCGGAGCGCGATCACGACGCGGCCGACGCCGGCGGCGACGAGCGCGTCGGCGCATGGCGGCGTGCGGCCGTGGTGCGCACACGGCTCGAGCGTGACGTAGACGGTCGCGCCGCGCACGTCGGCGCCGTGTGCCGCCGCGTCGGCGAGCGCCATCACCTCGGCGTGGGCGCCGCCGGCGTGCTGCGTGTGACCTCGGCCGACGATCGCGCCGTCCTGGACGACGACGCAGCCGACGCGCGGATTGGGATCCGAGACGCCGATCGCGCGCTCGGCGAGCGCGAGCGCTTCGCGCATCGGCGCGGCGGTCGTGGGCGCGGCGGCTTCGCTCATTCGCTCGTCGTCTGCTTCAAGGCTCCAGCTGCGCGGTCGTCGACGGGCACGCGTCGCTGCCGCGGACGACGACGAAGTGACGGCCGAGCAGCGCGCTGCCGACGTCGGCGTCGACCTGCGCAGCCGCGATGTTCGCATCGATCGTGGCCTGTTCGTCGGCCGACGCGACGCGACAGACGCGGCCGTCGCCGCCACCCGCACCGATCGTCCAGCCATTCGCGACGACCGCGATGCGGCCCGACCAGCGGCCGTCGCCGCGCGGCGCGACGACGCAGTGCCAGGAGAGAAAGCGGTCGCCGGTCTCCTGCCAAACGGCGACGCCGACCGAGGCCGCGGTCGCGTCGAGCGCGACGTCGGCGACGTGGACGCCGCCGTCGTCGACGACGCGGACCGTCTTCATCGCCTCGCCGACGCACGCTGCGGGAGCCGGATAGACGCCGTCCTGCAGCTCGATGCGGATGGCGAGCGCCGTCGGCGACAGCGACGCCGCGGCGGCGGGCGCGGTCGCCGAGACACGGACCGTCCCGCCGACGAAGAGCCACCGGCCTGCGGCGCAGACGGCGAGGGCGGTGGCGTCGAGGTCGGCGCTTCTCGTCGCTGCCGCGATGCCGTCGCAGACGCCGACGACGGCACCGCTGCGGTCGTCGAACAGCCACGCCGTCGTGCCGGTCTCGACCGGCTTCCACGCGCTGCGGCCGTCGTCGAGACGCTTCGCGGTCAGAGGCACGCCGGGGCTGCGGCCGAGCATGCCGCGCGGGGCGCTCCGGACCGCGCCGCCGTCGAGTGCGAGCGATCCCGAGTACTGCGGGTCGAGCGCAGCGACGAAGCCGTGCAGGACGATGGCGTTCTCGCCGCCGCGTCGGTCGGACCAGCGCACCGCCACGCGCGTCGCCTTGGCGCCTGCGAACGCGACGGCGTCGACGCTGCGTTCGATTCGATACGGCGTCGTGCCGGGTGCCGAGGCAGCTTCGACGACCGCGCTTGCGATCGCGGCGTAGCTGCGCGTGCCGGGCGGACCTTCGATCGTCGCGAACGCGCGCAGCTGTTCGACGTCGTCTTCGGCGACCCGCAGCGCCTGCGATCGTTCGCGCGAGACGTCGGCAGCGACGTGCAGCTCTCGCTGCAGCGCTGCGACGGCGACGCTGCCCGCGGCGAGGACGAAGAATGCGACGACCGCCTCGAGCAGCGTGACGCCGCGTTGCCGCGATCGCGGATGGACGAGCGTCATCTCAGAAGTCCTTCCAGCTGCCGTTGACGCGGACGAAGCTGCCGCTAGCGTTCGCCAGTCGATCGAGGATCGCAGCGTCGCGAACGACGTCGGCCGCGGCGTTGCCGCGAGCGTCGCCGGCGACGACGAGCGCGCCGTGCACGAAGGCGACGCCTGCCGTGCCGTTGCGCCAGTCGAGCGCTGCGGCGTGGACGATGCCGTGCACGGCGACGTTGCCCGCGATGGCGAGCGTGCCGCTCGCGACGAGCGCGACTGGGTCGTCTGCGCTGCCGAGCATCGCCGGGCCTTCGAGCGCGGCGTCGCCGTCGACGAAGACGAGACGCGCGCCGCCGGCCACCGCGGCGACGATCGAGGGCGTGCAGTTGTCGGCGCAGACCACGTGTCGCGCCGCGGGTTGCGCTGCCCAGACGCGAGGCGGCATCCCGAAGTGGCGCGCAAAGAGGCGTTCGAAGCCGAGTTCACGCAGCTCCTCGTCGTCCGAAGCGATCGATCCGGCGAGCGACGCGCCGGCCGGCGCGTCGATCCGCAGCGCGGTCGCGAGGACGCGGCCACCGGCGTGCACGGCGAGCCCGCCACTCGTCGCGTCGACGTTGGCGACGCCGAGCGCGGCGGCGCCGACGTCGAGGTCGCCGCCGACGGTGAGCGCTGCCACCGGCTCGGATCGCAGCGTCGGCAGGAGCGCCCACGCGGTCTCGATCCGCGCAGTCGCCTCGCGCCCGCTCGCGTCGGCCGCTGCGCAGCCGGTCGCGGCCGCGGCCTTCGTGCATCCGATCGCGACGACGCCGACAACGCCGGGGCGTGGCGAAGTGGCGAGCTCGACGAAGAACGCCGGCGCGAGCGCGCCGCCGTCGACGGCGGAGAGCGTCGGCCGCCCGCTTGCCGGGCACGAGCATGTCCAGCCCGCCGCACCGCGAACACACGCTGCCTGCAGCGGCACCGTGCTGCCGGCGTCGTTCCACGTCGTCGGTGTCACCGCGCCGCTCGCGGCATCGATGCGCAGCAGTCGGAGACGAAACGACGTCGCCGCAGGGTCGGTGCTCGGCAGGCATGTCGCGCCGATCGGTGTCGGATCGTTGATCCTCGCGAGCGCCCACTCGAGGCCGGCGTCGGCGGCAGCGAACGCGGTCCGCGAGCGCAGCTCGTTGGCCGAGCGCTGCTCCTCGACGACGAGGTTGCGCTGCGCGAGCGCGACGACGAGCACCATCGCGAAGCAGAGCATGACGACGACGAAGAGCGCGGCGGCGCCGCGCTCGCGAAGCGGATTGCGCGCGTGCACGGCGGTCATGCCTCGCAGCTTCCGACGACGACATCGTTGCGGGTGCGGACCGAGGTCTGCAGCGTCCGCGTCACCGCTGCGTCGGTGGTGGAGCGGGCCGCGAGCGTGATCGCGAAGCTGCGCACCTGCTGGCGTGGCGGGCACGTTGCGCTCGCTGCTGCGCACGGACGTTCGCAGAATGCCTCGAGCGAGATCTCTTCGAGGTGCGGCTCGACGGTGAACGCGGTGACGACGAGCGTTGCCGCGTCGGTCAGCGTCTGCCAGTTGCGCGCGCCGAGCTGCAGCTCGATCGCGCCGCCGCGCAGGCGAAAGCCGAAGCGGTCGCGATCGTCGACGACGCCGCCGGCATCGGCGCTGCTCGTCGAGAAGCTGAGCGCGACGGCGCTCGCGGCGCCGCTCGCCGGCATGAGCGCGGCGTGCGGATTGGCCGCGGCGGGCTCGTCGCCGAGACGCACCGCGGATGCCGCCGCTGCCGACCAGTGGCCGGCGCGCCGCAGGTCGCGCGCGACGAGATCGGCGGCGGTGCGGAGGTCGTGCATCAGCCGGGCCTCGCTCTGGAGCCTGCGCGATGCTGCGTGCTGCGCGAGGACGATGCTTCCTGCGGCGGCGACGACGACGAGGCCGATCGCGGTCGCGACGAGCAGCTCGACGATCGACACACCGCGCGCGCGCGCTCGCATCAGCGGCTCCAGCAGGCGCGGTTGGCATCGCTGCCGTTCGCCGTCGTCGCGTCGCCTCCCGAGGCCTGCACGAGCGCGCCGTCGGCGAGTGAGAGGCGCAGGACACGGCAGCGCGCATCGCGCGCCTGCGCCGCGACCGCGGTCGCGACGAGGTCGTAGCCGCCGCTCGCGTTGACGCTCGCCTGCAGCCGGTAGTGTCCGGCGGCCGACGCGTCGCGCAGGCCGAGCTCGGCGAGGCTCGCGTAGCCGGCGTTGTTCGCGCGGTACCGCTCTTCGGCGAGCTGCGCTCCGAGCAGCGCGACGAGCGCATCGGTGCGGCGGGCGCGCTGCACTTGCGCTTCGACGCTCGGATACGCGATGCTCGACAGCACGCCGGCGATCGCGACGCCGACGAGGCCTTCGATCAGCGTGAACCCGCGCTGGCTGCGCGGCGCGGGGGCGGCTGCAGAACGAGACGGGCGACGATGCGACGGCGACATGTGCGGTTCCTTCCAGCGATCAGCAGGTGGGATAGCCGGCGACCGTGCCCGCTGGCGAGCACGACCGCACGCGGCCGAGGACGTTGACGACGTGGCGCACCGTGCGGCCGCGGACGTCGCTGAGCGACAGCGTTCCGGTCGGCGTGCTCGTGCCGTGCATCGGGTCGAAGACGATCGAAGCGACGTTGCCGGCGACGGCGACGCGCTCGGCGCTTGGCAGGACGACGCTCTGAATCGCAAGCGCGCCGTTGCCGCAGGCGACGCCCGCGGCGCTGCAGCTGCAGTCGGCAGCGGCACCGCTGTGGATGACCCAGCACGTGGCGTCGGCGCCCGCCGCCACGCTCAGGCGCAACGCACGGTTGCGCGCGATCGCCTCGCTGCGCGCGAGCTGGAGGTCGGCGGCGAGGCGCGTTGCGGCGCTGTCGAGCCGGCGCGCGTCGATCAGCGCGCCGAACGACGGCAGCGCGCTCGCGCCGACGATCGCGACGATCGCGACGACGACGGCCGCTTCGAGGAGCGAGAAGCCGAGCTCGCCCGGCCGTCGTGTTTGCGTTGCTGCGTGCTTCGTCGCCATGCGAAGCACTGTAGGAATCGCGCCGTGCGGGCGCGATCCCTCGCGCGGGCAAGCGGCGGGGGTTGCGCGCGGGACCCCTCGGGGGGAACGCGCGGCGCTAGATGTCGCGAATCAGCCGGCGGAACTCGTCGACGTCCTCGAAGCTGCGGTAGACCGACGCGAAGCGCACGTAGGCAACCTTGTCGATCCGCTTCAGCTCGCGCATCACGTGCTCGCCGACCTTCGCCGACAGCACTTCCTTGCTGCCGCTGCCGAGGAGCTTCTCCTGGATGCGCTCGATCGCGGCGTCGATCTGCTCGACGCTGACCGGGCGCTTCCTCAGCGCGAGCGCCATCGAGGCGCGCAGCTTGGCGGAATCGAACTCGGCGCGCCGGCCGTCCTTCTTGACGACCACCGGCATCGCGATCTCGGCGTGCTCGTAGGTCGTGAAGCGCTTGTCGCAGCTCTGGCAGCGGCGGCGGCGACGGACGACGTCGCCTTCCTCGGAGTCGCGCGTCTCGACGACCTGCGTCTCCTCGTGGCTGCAGAACGGGCAGCGCATCTCAGCGGTAGACCGGGAAATCCTTGGTCAGCGTCTGCACCTTCGCGCGCACGGCAGCGATGTTGGCGTCATCGTGGGGGCGGTCGAGGACGTCGGCGATCAGGTGCGCGGTGCGGCGCGTTTCCTCCTCGCCGAAGCCGCGCGTCGTGAGCGCCGGCGTGCCGAGGCGGATTCCGCTCGTCACCATCGGCTTTTGCGGGTCGTTCGGGATGCCGTTCTTGTTGCACGTCATGTGCGCCGCCTGCAGCACCGTCTCGGCCTCCTTGCCGGTCAATCCTTTCGGTCGCAGGTCGACGAGCATGACGTGGCTCTCGGTGCGACCGCTGACGATCCTGAGGCCCCGCTCGGTCAGCGTCTCGGCGAGCACGATCGCGTTCTTCACGACCTGCTGCTGGTAGGCCTTGAACTCGGGCGCGAGCGCTTCCTGGAACGCGACCGCCTTGGCCGCGATCACGTGCATCAGCGGTCCGCCCTGCAGGCCGGGGAAGATCGCGCTGTTGATCTTCTTCGCGACTTCGGGATCGTTTGTCAGCACGATGCCGCCGCGCGGGCCGCGCAGGCTCTTGTGCGTCGTCGACGTGACGACGTGGGCGTGCGGCACCGGGTTCGGATAGACGCCGGCGGCGATCAACCCGGCGTAGTGCGCCATGTCGACCATCAGCCAGGCGCCGACGTCGCGCGCGACCTTCGCGAAGCGTGCGAAGTCGATCCTCAGGCTGTAGGCCGACGCGCCGGCGATGATGAGCTTGGGCCTGGCCTCGTGGGCGAGACGCTCCATCGCGTCGTAGTCGATCTCCTCCGCCGCGGTCAGCCCGTAGCTCACGACCTTGAACCACTTGCCGCTCATGTTAAGCGCCATGCCGTGGGTGAGGTGTCCGCCGTCGGCGAGGCTCATTCCCATCACCGTGTCGCCGGGCTGGATGAGGCCGAAGAAGACCGCCTGGTTCGCCTGCGACCCCGAGTTCGCCTGCACGTTGGCGTGCTCGGCGCCGAACAGCCGCTTGACTCGATCGATCGCGAGCTGCTCGACGACGTCGACGAACTCGCAGCCGCCGTAGTAGCGCTTGCCGGGATAGCCCTCGGCGTACTTGTTGGTGAGCTGGCTGCCCTGCGCCGCCATCACCGCCGGAGACGCATAGTTCTCGGACGCGATCAGCTCGATGTGCTCTTCCTGGCGGCGGTTCTCGCCGGCGATCGCCGCTGCGATCTCCGGGTCGACGTTGGCGAGAGTCGAGGTGCTGCGGTCGAACATGGTGCCGTCCTTGTCAGGGTGCCGCGCGAAGCCCGAGCGCAGTGGCTCGCGGGGCGGCCCAGGCGAACGGCTCGACCGGCAGGCTGCGGCGCAGATGCCGACCGTGCTTCCCGGTGGTGATCCACCTCGGGGCCCGAGCGGGCCGAATCGCCAGTCGCACGGCGGCGCCAGTGTAACGGCTGCGATCGGCGCTCGCGGCCCGATGGCCGCTGCGAAGGGTTGTGTTCGCGCGCGCGCCGGCGACCGATCAACGCAGAAGCGCGACCTTGTCCGGGGCTGCGACTGTTTCGACCGGCGCCGGGGTCGACGTCGCCGGCTGCGGCGTCGGCTCGCTCGCGTCGGCAGGGGAGCGCGGCTTCGGCGCCGGCGTGACCGCAACGGTCGTCCGCACCTTGCCTCCGGCGGCAACGAGGCGAAGCAGGCTCTGGTGGGCCAGCACCTTGGCGGCGTAGCCGCCGTCCTCTCCCGAGTTGGCCGCACCGACATAGGCACGGAGCCCCGCCTCGAGGCCGCCGCTGCGGGCGATGCACTCCTTCAGCACCTGGACGCCAACGCGCAGGTTGGTCACTGGGTCGAACGCCGCGTGGCTGCCGCCGAACGCCTCGTACTTGTCGTCGTGCACCTTCGTCATGACCTGCATCAGGCCCTGGGCGCCGACCGGGCTCTGGGCGAACGGGTTGAAGCTCGACTCGACGGCCATCACCGAAAGGATCAGCGTCGGATCGAGGTTGACCAGCGCGCCGACGGTCCAGGCCTCCTGGACGAGTCGGCTGACAGGCTCGAGGGCGACGTGGTAGCGCTGGGCCAGGTAGCGGGCGACGGATGCCTGGGCGCGGTTCAGCTCGCGCGGATCGGCAGCGGTCGCCCGCTGGATCGCGTCGGGCTCGCCGAGATCCGGCTCTGCCGGCTCGGCGGCGGCGGTCGCCTGCAGCCGGGCCTCTTGGCGGGCTTGCAGCCAGCTGAGCGTGTGGGCCTCGACGGCGTGGCGGAAGTCGGCCCGGCCGGCTGCGAAGAGGACGGCGCCGACGATCAGCAGGCCGAGCAGCGCCAGCGAGTTGTGCGCGACTTCGAGCATGCCTTGCCCGGCGTCGCGCAGGAACACAGCGGTCGACCGCACGCAGGCGCTCTGCCAGCGTCGGACGAGGGAGAAAAGATGCTGCGGTGAAGACATGGCTCGCGCTCTCGTTCGACGCTGTCGTCGCCTCGTCGAGGCGAAGGGCACGGCGATAATCCGCCGCCCAGACAACATCAGGTCCTCAGGCGCCGCCCGGTCGATGCCGGGTCAGCAGCGGGAAACGGCGGGATTCTGAAATCGCTCAAATTCTCGGTCAACACTGACCTTGGCGCTCCTTATAACGATTTCGTATGGATTATTCGGATCTGCGCCATTTTTTGCGAGCGCTCGAGCAATCTGGGGACCTCCTGAGGATTCGAGAGCCAGTCTCCACGCGGCTCGAAATGACAGCGGTCGGTGACTTCGCCCTTCGTCGGGGCGGACCGGCACTATTCTTCGAATCGCCGGCCGGTTACAAGATTCCGGTGCTCGCCAATCTCTTCGGCACCACGCGCCGGGTCGCCCTGGCGATGGGCGCGACCGAGGTGAGCGAGCTGCGCGACATCGGGCTGCTGCTCGCCGAGCTGAAGGAGCCGGAGCCGCCGAAAGGACTCCGCGACGCCGGTCGCCTGTTACAAATGGCGCGGACGCTCTGGACGATGCAACCGGCGGTGGCGTCGCGAGCGCCCTGCCGCGAGCTCGTCGTCGAAGCCACAGACATCGACCTCGGCGCCTTGCCCGTGCAGACCTGCTGGCCCGAGGACGCCGGCCCACTGATCACCTGGGGGCTCGTCATCACCCGCGGCCCGCAAGGCCTGCCCGGCTCGCGGCGCCGCCAGAACCTCGGCATCTACCGCCAGCAGGTGATCGGTCGCCGCCGGGTCGTCATGCGCTGGCTCGCGCACCGAGGCGGGGCGCTGGATTTCCAGGAGTTCGCGCGTGTCCGTCCGGGCACGCCCTTCCCGCTCGCGGTCGCGCTCGGAGCCGATCCGGCGACGATGCTCGGGGCGGTCACGCCGGTCCCGGACACGCTCTCGGAGTACCAGTTCGCAGGCCTGCTGCGCGGCAGTCGAACCGAAGTGAGCGACTGCTCGGTCGGCGACGCCGGCGTGATGCTGCAGGCGCCGGCGACGGCCGAGTTCGTCTTCGAGGGCCACATTCCGGTGGCCGCGACCGGCTTCTCGGGCCACAGCGAGCTCGGCATCCCGCTGAAGGAGATCGGCGGTTACCTCCACGCGCTCGAGGGACCGTTCGGCGACCACACCGGCTACTACAACGAGCCGGACTGGTTCCCGGTGTTCGAGATCGATCGCATGACGCACCGCCGCGATCCGATCTACCACTCCACCTACACCGGCAAGCCTCCCGACGAGCCCGCGGTCCTCGGCGTCGCCCTCAACGAAGTCTTCGTCCCGATCCTGCAGAAGCAGTTTCCCGAGATCGTGGACTTCTATCTGCCTCCGGAGGGCTGCAGCTACCGGCTCGCAGTCGTCAGCATCCGCAAGCGCTACCCGGGGCACGCCAAGCGCGTGATGTTCGGCATCTGGAGCTTCCTGCGCCAGTTCATGTACACGAAGTTCGTCGTCGTCACCGACGACGACGTCGACGTGCGCGACTGGAACGACGTCGTCTGGGCGATCACGACGCGCGTCGACCCGGTGCGCGACACCGTGCTCGTCGATCGGACGCCGATCGACAGCCTGGATTTCGCGTCGCCGGTCGCCGGTCTCGGCGGCAAGATGGGGCTCGACGCGACGAGCAAGGGCGCTGGCGAGACCGAGCGCGCGTGGGGTCGCCCGATTCGCCGCGACGCCGCCGTCGAGGAGCGCGTCGCCGGCATCCTCGCTGCGGTCGCCGCCGCGAGGCGCGGCTGAATCAGCGCGTGGTGGTGCGCTTTTTCGCCGCGCGCGGCGCGGCGCGCTCCGCTTGCGAGGCGGACGAACCGCCGCCCACCGCCCCCGCCACGCTCGACGGTGCTCCCTTGGCTCCGGCCTGCAGGCCCTCGGACATTCCGTTCAGCACGCCACTCGCGAACGCCGCGTAGCTGTCGAGCATCGCCTGCGCCGCGCGCATCTGGGTCGCGCGTCCCTGCCGCAGCATCGTCTGCGCCTGCGCGGCGAGGGTCTCCACGGTCTGCGCCGCCTGCGAGCCGGTCGCGCTTCCCTTCGAGCGGAACGCGTCGAGCGCGTTCTCCCAAGGTCCCTGGAGCGGTCCCGCGCCTTGCGCCGCCTTGGTGACCGCGCCGAAGAAGACGTCCTCCATCTTCTCGACGTTCGCGAGCGCCTCCTTGAGCGGCTTCTCGGTGAGCGACGCGCCGGTCCTCACGAACTGCTCGAGCGCCTTGCGGTTCGCCTCGACCGCCTGCAGCAGCGCCGCGTCGATCCCGGCCAGCGCCTTGTCGATCAGGCCCTCGACGTCGACGCTCGGCGCGGCGTTGCGGGCGATCCCCATCGACGCTGCCTCGGCAACGTTCCTGACAACCTTGCGGATGTTGTCGAGCGTCATCTCGCGGCCCTGCAGCGCGCGCAACGTCGCTTCGCTTACCGCCTTGCGAACCGCCTCGCCCTGCTTGGCGCTCGCCTCGGCGAACATCGTGATCAGCGCGTCCTGGTCGATCCCGGCCTTCGTCATGTTCTTGCTCCCGGTCAAAGACGCCGTGGCGTCATTGCATGTGCTGGCCGCCGTTGATGGCGATGTTCGCACCGGTGAGGAACGCCGCCTCCTCGGACGCGAGGTAGATGATCAGGCCGGCGACTTCCTCGGGCTTGCCGAGCCTGCCGACCGGGATCTGCGGCAGGATCTTGGTATTGAGGATCTCCTCGGGGATCGCCGTCACCATCTTCGTCCCGATGTAGCCGGGCGAGATCGTGTTGACGGTGACGTTCTTGCGAGCGACCTCGAGCGCGAGCGCCTTCGTGAAGCCGTGGACGCCGGCCTTCGCCGCCGAGTAGTTGGTCTGGCCGAACGCGCCCTTGGAGCCGTTCACCGACGACACGTTGATGACGCGCCCCCAGTTGCGCTCGACCATGCCGTCGACGACCTGCTTGGTCATGTTGAAGAGGCTGTCGAGGTTGGTGCGCATGACCGCATCCCAGTTGACCTTGTCCATCTTCTTGAACGTCATGTCGCGCGTGATGCCGGCGTTGTTGACGAGGATGTCGATCGCGCCGACCTTGTCGTGCACCTCCGCGACGGCGCGCGCGCACGAGTCCATGTCGGCGACGTCGCACTGCACCGCGGCGATCTCGTAGCCGTTGTCCTTCATCCCCGCGACCCACTCGCGGTGCTTGGTGTTGCCCGGCGAATAGGTGACGACGACCCGATACCCCGCGTCGACCATCTTGGTGGCGATCGTCTCACCAAGACCCCCCATTCCGCCCGTGACCAGCGCCACGCGCCCGTGTCCGCTGCCCTTGCTTGCTGCCATTTCTCTTCTCCTTCGCTGCGGTGAGTGTCGTCCGTCGGGATGCCGGCTCGCGCCGGTCGATACAGATTGATGATGCTCGCGCGCGTCTGCAAGCCCTCCTCGGGAAAAACCCCTGACGCAACCGAGCTTCGCCTATCCTCCGCGCCTGTGGGGAGGGAGGCGAACTTCGAAGGAGTCCGCGTGGACGCGCTCGCGGCTGCCGTCGCAGTGGTCATCGTGTGCGTGCTTGCGTCGCCGCTTCCCGCCGCAGCCCAGGCCGCTGCCGGGCTGGCGAACCTTCCCGGCGTCGTCGTGACCGCGACGCGAACCGAGCAAGCGCCGTTCGACGTCCCGGCATCGATCGATCGGATCGGCGGCGAGACCATCCGCGACGCCAAGCCGCAGGTCAACATCTCCGAAAGTCTCGGTGGCGTGACGGGCCTGCTCGCGCGCGACCGCCAGAACTATGCGCAGGACGTGCAGATCTCGGTGCGCGGCTTCGGTGCGCGCTCGACGTTCGGGATCCGCGGCGTGCGCCTCTACGTCGACGGCATCCCGGCGACGCTGCCCGATGGCCAGGGCCAGATCACCAACGTCGAACTCGGCTCGACCGACCGCATCGAAGTGCTGCGCGGGCCGTTCTCGGCGCTCTACGGCAATTCGTCGGGCGGCGTCATCCAGGTGTTCACCGAAGAAGGCAGCGGCCCCCCCGCCGTCGGCGTCGGCGCCTTCGTCGGCAGCTACGGTGCGCGCCGGTTCGGCGTCAAGGCGAGCGGAGGCGACGGTGGCTTCGGCTACGTCGTCGGCGCCAGCGCGTTCGGCACCGACGGCTACCGCGATCACAGCGCCGCCGAGCGCTACCTCGGCAACGCCAAGCTCACCTGGCGCGACAGCAACGACTCCTGGACCGTCGTCGTCAACCACGTCGATCTGCGTGCGCAGGACCCGCTCGGGTTGACGCGGGCCCAATTCGAGGCCGACCCGAGCAGCGCCGATCCGGTCGCGACCCAGTTCAACACCCGCAAGACCGTCGGTCAGACGCAGCTCGGCGTCATCTGGGAACGTCGGATCGACGACGTCAACTCGCTGCGCGCGCTGATCTACGGCGGCAGCCGCAGCACGACGCAGTTCCAGGCGATCCCGGTCGGGCCGCAGGCGAACCCGCTGCACCCCGGCGGCGTGATCGATCTCGACCGCGACTACACCGGTGCCGACGTCCGCTGGACGGCGCGGATGCGCGTCGCCGGCGCGCCGTTCACGGTCATCGCCGGGATCGCCTACGACATGCTCGACGAGCACCGGCTCGGCTTCCAGAACTTCATCGGCCCGGTGCTCGGTGTGCAAGGCGCGCTCCGTCGCAACGAGAACAACGACGTCACCAACTCGGACCAGTACGCGCAGGCCGCGTGGGAGCTCGGGCGCTGGACGCTCAATGCAGGCATCCGCAACAGCAGCGTGCGCTTCAATTCGAAGGACCTCTACGTCGTCGGCACGAATCCGGACGACAGCGGCAGCGTTCGTTACGACGCGACGCTTCCGGTCGCCGGCGTGATGTTCAAGGCGAGCGACGCGATCCACCTCTACGCGACCGTCGGGCGCGGCTTCGAGACGCCGACGCTGAACGAGCTCGCGTACCGGCCGAATGGCCAGACCGGCCTCAACTTCGGCCTGCAGGCGGCCAAGAGCAACAGCTTCGAGCTCGGCGTGAAGACGCGCAGCGCCTGGGGTGACGCCAACCTCGCGATCTTCGAGACGCACACCGACAACGAGATCGCGAACTTCAGCAACGTCGGCGGCCGCTCGACGTTCCAGAACGTCGGCTCGACGCGTCGCCGCGGCGCCGAGGCGAGCTGGAACGCCGAGCTACGCACCGACGTGCGTGCCCAGCTCGCGGCGACGTACCTCGACGCGCGCTATCGCGACACCTTCACGACCTGCGCGACGACGCCGTGCGCGCCGACGCCGACGCCGCCTTGCGTGCCGCCGCTGCAAGGTCCGCCGTCGTGTCCGGTGATGGTGCCGGCCGGCAATCGCATGCCGGGTCTCGCCCGGACCGCCTTCTACAGCGCCGTTGCGTGGGCGCCCCCGCTTGGCTGGCGCGCGGGTGTGGAGTTCCGCGCCCTCGGCAAGGTCTACGTCAACGACGTGAATTCGGATGCCGCCGCCGGCTTCGGCCTCGTCAACGCCAACATCGGCTGGCTCGCGAAGACCGGTCGCGTCGAGTGGTCCGCGTTCGCGCGCGTCGACAACCTCTTCGACCGCCACTATGCGGGCTCGGTGATCGTCAACGAAGGCAATGCCCGCTACTTCGAGTCGGCGCCCGGCCGCAACTGGAGCGCCGGGGTCGCGGCGAGCGCGTCTTACTGAGCGCGAGAATCGGTCGGTGCAGTTCCTCGGCGCCGAAGCGACGCGTGAGCGCCTCCCGTTCGCGGCGCTCGTCGCCGCCTTGCGCGCGATGTTCGAGCAAGGCTGCGAGCTGCCGCCGCGGCAGGTGCTCGAGCTCGCTCCAGCGGCGGGTGACGGCGTGACGTCGCTCGTGATGCCGGCGTGGCAGCGCGGCGGCTGCCTCGGCGTCAAGGTCGTCAACGTCGCGCCCGGTAACGCCGCGCGCGGGCTCCCCGGGCTGCATTCGACGTACGTGCTCTACGACGCGACGACGGGCGTTCCGCTCGCCTGGCTCGACGGCGACGAGATCACCGCGCGCCGGACCGCGGCGACGTCGGCGCTCGCTGCGTCGTGGCTCGCGCGCGCCGACTCGCGCAGTCTCGCGATCGTCGGCGCCGGTCGCGTCGCTCGCCTGCTCGCCGAGGCGCACCGTGTCTGCCGGCCGATCGAGCGCGTCACGGTGTGGGCACGGTCGCCGGCGCGGGCACAGGCGCTCGCCGACGAGCTCGTGGCAGAAGGCGTCGATGCGCGCGTCGCGGCGAGCGTCGAGGCCGCGGTCGCCGACGCCGACATCGTCAGCTGCGCGACGCTCGCGCGGGAGCCGATCGTGCACGGCAAGTGGTTGCCCGCCGGCAGCCATCTCGACCTGATCGGCAGCTTCGCACCCACGATGCGCGAGGCCGACGACGACTGCTTCGCCGGCGCGACGGTCGTCGTCGACAGCGACGACGCGCCGACCAAGAGCGGCGATCTGATCGGGCCGATCGCGCGCGGCGTCGTCGACGCCGGCGCGATCGCGACGCTCGCCGAGCTCGCACGCGGGCGTCGCCGGGGCCGCAGCGCGGACGTCGAGCGCACGGTCTTCAAGTCGGTCGGCAGCGCGCTCGAGGACCTCGCCGCGGCGATGCTCGTCCACCGCAGCCCAGCGTCGGTGCAGCGATGAGCGACGACGACATTCCGCTCGCCGGCGACCGCTCGCCGCTGCGCAAGGCGATCACCGCGGCGACGCGGCGTCCCGAGCCCGACATCGTGCCGCCGCTGATCGCCGCGGCGCGGCTCGATCGCGAGGGTGCGCGCGCCGCGCAGGCGCTCGCGCGCCGACTCGCGCAGACGCTGCGCGAGCGGCCGAGCGGCGGCGGTCGCGAAGGGCTCGTCCAGGGGCTGCTGCAGGAGTACTCGCTGTCGTCGCAGGAAGGCGTCGCGCTGATGTGCCTCGCCGAGGCGCTCCTCCGGATCCCCGACCCGGCGACGCGCGACGCGCTGATCCGCGACAAGATCAGCGCCGGCCAATGGCACGAGCACCTCGGCCGCAGCCCCTCGCTCTTCGTCAACGCCGCGACATGGGCGCTGCTGCTCACCGGCAAGCTCGTCGCGACCCACAGCGAGTCGGGGCTCTCGAGCGCGCTCGCGCGCATCGTCGGCAAGGGCGGCGAGCCGCTGATCCGCAAGAGCGTCGACCGCGCGATGCGCCTGATGGGCGAGCAGTTCGTGACCGGCGAGACGATCGACGAGGCGCTCGCCAACGCGCGCTCGCGCGAGGCGCAGGGCTT
>DATJIM010000087.1:0-13412 GCA_035493195.1 Caldimonas sp. | reverse complement strand
CACGAGGCGTGCTCGCTCGCCGGCGCGTGGAAGCTCGACAAGCTGATCGCGATCTACGACGACAACGGCATCTCGATCGACGGCGCCGTCGCGCCCTGGTTCGTCGACGACACGCCGAAGCGCTTCGAAGCATACGGCTGGCACGTCATCGCGAACGTCGACGGCCACGATGTCGACGCCGTCGACGCCGCGATCGCGCGAGCCAGGCGCAGCACCGGGAGGCCCACGATCGTCTGCTGCAAGACGACGATCGGCAAGGGCGCGCCGACGCGGGCGGGCACCGCCAAGGCGCACGGCGAGGCGCTCGGCGCACCCGAGGTGCAGGCGACGCGCGATGCGCTCGGCTGGTCGCACGCGCCGTTCGTCGTTCCCGACGCCGCCTACGCCGCGTGGGACGCGAGCGAGCGCGGCGACGCCGTCGAGAGCGCGTGGGAGAGCGCGTTCGCCGCGTACGCCGCGGCGCACCCAGCGCTCGCCGCCGAGTACACGCGGCGGATGGCGGGCGAGCTGCCGGCGCGCTGGAGCGAGATCGTTCGCACGACGGCGGTCGCAGCGCACGGCAGGGCGGAGACGGTCGCGAGCCGGAAGGCGAGCCAGCTCGCCCTCGAGGCGCTGACCGAGGCGTTGCCCGAGCTGCTCGGCGGCAGCGCCGATCTCACCGGGTCGAATCTGACCAACACCAAGCACACGCCTGCGCTGCGCTTCGCGAGCGACGGCGCCGTCGCGGTCGACGCCGACGGTCGCGGCGGCCGCCACATCAACTACGGCGTCCGCGAGTTCGGCATGGCGGCGATCATGAACGGCGTCGCGCTGCACGGCGGCTTCATTCCGTACGGCGGCACCTTCCTCACCTTCAGCGACTACAGCCGCAACGCGATCCGCATGGCGGCGTTGATGGGGCAGCGCGTCGTCCACGTCTTCACGCACGATTCGATCGGTCTCGGCGAGGACGGGCCGACGCACCAGTCGGTCGAGCACGCGGCGTCGCTTCGGTTGATCCCCAATCTCGACGTCTGGCGCCCGTGCGACACGGTCGAAACGCTGGTCGCGTGGAGCGCGGCGATCGAGAGCCGCAACCGGCCGACGGCGCTGCTGCTGTCGCGGCAGAACCTGCCCTACGCGCCCAAGCCCGCGTTCGATGCCGACGGCGCCGACGTCGCGCTCGCGGACATCGCGCGCGGCGCGTACGTCCTCGCCGAACCGGTCGAGGTCGGCCTGCGCGAGCCGCCGCGCGCGGTCGTCATCGCCACCGGCTCCGAGGTCGCGCTCGCGCTCAACGCGCAGCAGCAGCTCGCGCTGCCGGAGAACGGCCGGATCGCGGTGCGCGTCGTCTCGATGCCGTCGACGACGGTGTTCGACCGCCAGAGCGACACCTGGAAGCGGTCGGTGCTGCCGCCGGGCGTCCCGCGCATCGCGGTCGAGATGGGCGCCACCGACGGCTGGTGGAAATACGGCTGCGCCGCCGTCGTCGGCATCGACCGCTACGGCGAGTCGGCGCCGGGGCCGGCGCTCTTCCAGCACTTCGGCTTCACGGTCGACAACGTCGTCGCGACGGTGCGCGCGGCGCTCGGACGACGCTGAACCCTCTTTCGCATCCACGGAGCTTCCCGTCATGACCATCAAGATCGGCATCAACGGCTTCGGCCGCATCGGACGCATGGTGTTTCGCGCTGCGGTCCAGAACTTTCCGGACGTCGAGGTCGTCGCCATCAACGACCTGCTCGAGCCCGACTACCTCGCGTACATGCTCCGCTACGACTCGGTGCACGGGCGCTTCCGCGGCGACATCGTCGTCGACGGCAACACGCTCGTCGTCGCCGGCAAGCGGATCCGGCTGACGCAGGAGAAGGATCCGGCGAATCTCAAGTGGGGCGACGTCGGCGCCGCGGTCGTGATCGAGTCGACCGGCCTCTTCCTCACCAAGGAAGCGGGGCAGAAGCACGTCGACGCCGGCGCGAAGAAGGTGATCCTGTCGGCGCCGTCGAAGGACGACACGCCGATGTTCGTCTACGGCGTCAACGACAAGACTTACGCCGGCCAGGCGGTCATCTCGAACGCGTCGTGCACGACCAACTGCCTGGCGCCGGTCGCCAAGGTGCTGCACGACAAGTGGGGCATCAAGCGCGGCCTGATGACGACGGTGCACGCCGCGACGGCGTCGCAGAAGGTCGTCGACGGCCCGAGCAACAAGGACTGGCGCGGCGGCCGCGGCATCCTCGAGAACATCATTCCGTCGTCGACCGGCGCCGCGAAGGCGGTCGGCGTCGTCATCCCCGAGCTCAACAAGAAGCTGACCGGGATGTCGTTCCGCGTGCCGACGTCCGACGTCTCGGTGATCGACCTCACGTGCGAGCTCGCGCGCGAGGCGAGCTACGCCGAGATCTGCGCCGAGATGAAGGCGCAGTCCGAAGGGGCGCTGAAGGGCATCCTCGGCTACACCGAGGACAAGGTCGTCTCGACCGACTTCCGCGGCGAAGCGATGACGTCCGTGTTCGACGCCGACGCCGGCATCGCGCTCGACCCGACATTCGTCAAGATCGTCGCGTGGTACGACAACGAGTGGGGCTACTCGAACAAGACGCTCGAGATGGCGCGCGTCGTCGCCAAGTCCATGCGCTGAGCGGCGGGCCGCTCGGCAAACGAAGGGGGACCCACGGGTCCCCTTTTCATCAGCGCTTGCGGTCGCATCCCTTCTGCTGGCCGAGCTGCATCAGCCGCTGCAGCCGCGCGTCGGCCTGCAGCGTCTGCGCTTGTGCCGCCAACTGTTCGCGCTGCGCTTTGGCCTGCTGGGCCTGCGGCGACGCGGCCTCGGCCCGGTCTTCGGCGCGCTCTTTCGCCATCTGCGCCATGGCGGCCGCCGTGTACGCGCGCTGCGACGCACCGGTGGGGTCGAGCGTCGTCGCGGCTGCCATCCCCGCGAGCGTCAAGTGCGCTGGCTCGCGCGCGGCGTGCTTCGCCTGCGCCTGCTCGAACTCGCGCTGCTGCGTCGCTGCCAGGGCCTGCACGTTCGGCGCGACCTGCTGCATGTACGGCACGAGCTCGGCGGCGATCTGCTCGCACGTCATCGCGTCGTCGCCGGGCCGGTTGCCGCCGGCTTGCGGCGCCGCCCATGCGGAGCCGACGAGCGCGCCGATCGCAACAGCCGCGAAGAGGGTCCTCGACATCTTCGTCATGGCGGCCTCCCGTCACTTCTTCGGCATGACGCAGTGCTTCTGCGTCCAGAGCTGCTTCAGGTGCTCCATGCGCGGATTGCGCTGTGGCGGTGCGGCGGCTTCGGCCAACGTCGACGAGACGTTCGCTTCGACGGTCTTCTGCGCCACCACCCCGGTGCCCCCCATTCCGCCGGCGAGCATCGCGCCGGCGACGACCGCGCCGGTCGCCTGGGTCTGGTGGCGGCGCTCGTCGTTGCGCTTCTCGCGCTCGACCTGATCGCGCTGCGACTGCGCGGTCGCTTC
Organism: Caldimonas sp.; assembly: GCA_035493195.1. GTDB lineage: Bacteria > Pseudomonadota > Gammaproteobacteria > Burkholderiales > Burkholderiaceae_C > Schlegelella_A. The sequence goes on along the minus strand of DATJIM010000087.1, from coordinate 9,957 downwards.
GGCGTAGAGCTGGTCGCAGGTCAACGCGTCGTCGCCGGGCCGTGACGCTTGCGGATCGACGGCTTGAGCGCGGACGGCGCCGAGCGCCGCAGCGAGCGCGGTCGCGCAGATCAGGGTTCTGCCGAGTGCCATGGAACTCTCCTCGATGGTCGCGGAGGCGACCGCGCGAGGAGCATCGCCGCGCGGGAGATACGGATCGGGTACGGATGCGGCGCTGCGATGCGCCGCCGGCGCGCCGAGGTGGCCCCGCGGCGCCGATCGACGCTGTCAGGCGGCGGTCGCGGTGCAGCGCTTCAACGCGACCTTGTCGATCGGGAAGCGCTTCGCGAGACCGAGCTTGCCGATGCGCGCGTTGTACGCCGTCAGTTGCGGCGTCGCCTTGCCGGGCATCAGCGGCGCGAACTCGATGAGGGCTGCGCCCTTCTTCTCGTTTGCGTTGAACGTCATCGTCGCGGGCTGCTGGCCGTCGAACTCGGTGATCAGCACCGCCATGATGCCGGCATAGCCGGGCGGAAAGTAGCCCGGGCCCGCCATCTCGATGCCGCCGAGCGATTCGCGATCGCCGCTGTTCGCGAGGGTGACGCGATCCGCTGCGACGGTGAGGCGCAGCGGCGAATCGCACGCCGACTTGGCCGCCACCCAGGTGCCGTGAAACGTCGCGGGAACGCCGCCGGCGGCGGCCGTGGACGCGATCGCCAACGAGAGCAGCAATGGCAACATGCAGCGCGTCATGGCGATCCTCCCCGTCGCGTCGAACGACATCGTTCGATCGCAGCGCAAGGGTCGCCGGACGCCGTTACCCCGGCGTTACCGCGACTTCGCGCTCAGCGCCAGCGGCCGTGCCAGCCGCCACCGTGCCAGTGGCCACCGTGCCAGGCGCTCCCGGCCCAGTAGCCGAGGCCGAAGCCGATCACCGGAGCGGCGTAGTAGTACGGGGCGGGATACACGGCCGGCGCCACCGGGTAGTAGGCCGGCGGCGGGGATGCGTAGGTCACCGGCGGCGGCGGGCTGTTGACGATCGGCGCGGTGTCGGCATACGCCGGCGGAACGGCGCCGTACGTTGCCGGCGGCACCGCGCCGTACTGCGCCGGCTCGGCGGCCGCGCCATTGGCCGGCCGAACGTCGACCGCCAGCCGCGGGCCCGGATCCTCGGGCAGCCGCGTCGAATAGCGCTGGCCCTGGTACTCGTAGACGACGTCGTAGGCGACGACGCGGTTCTCCTGGCCGGTGACGGTGCGGCACTCCTGGGTCGGGACGGCGACCGGAGGGTTGGCACCAACTTCCACGCTGTTGCCGAACGCGGCACCGGCGACGGCGCCCGCGCCGGTCGCAGCGGCGCGACCGAAGCCGTGTCCGAACTGGTTGCCGAGCAGGCCGCCGACGAGCGCGCCCACCACCGCTCCGCCGCCGGACGGCTGCTGCTGGACGAGCTGCTGGCTGTTGACGCATTCCTGTCGCGGCACCGAAACCGATTCGGTCACGGGCCTTGCCGACACCACGCGCGCGTATTCAGCGGCGCTCGCAACGCCCGAGGCGCCGAGCGCGGCCACCGCGGCGGCGGCGAGGGCGATCCTGGTTCGTGTCATCATCATTGGGTTTCCCTCACTGGGCATTCGAGTCGCGATCTTGGCAAGAGTTCGATGCGGCGTCTGCCCAATCAAGTGGTCGTCCTCGCGGGTTGACATTTCTTTGCATTGCGCACGATGCCGGCAATGTCCCGACGAGTGACGTTGGGTGCAATCCTGTCTTTTCCAACAACGCCCAGCCGTTCCACGCGTTGACGGTGGCAACAAAGGAACCATCGAAGTGACGAAGAACATTGATCTCCGGTCGGCATTCGTCGTCGCATGTGCGGCGCTGGCGCTCTCTGCGTGCGGCGGCGGCGGCGGGTCGTCGTCGGGCAGCGCGAGCGTTCGCCTGGTCAACGCCACCGCAACGCGCGCATCGCTCGACCTGCTCGCCAACGGCGCGAGCGCGGTCGCCGCGGTTCCCGCCGACACCGCCAGCGCCTACGCCGGCGTCACTGCCGGCAGCCCGACGCTGCAGATCAACGACAGCGCGACCGGCACCGCGGTCGGCACGATCGCGCCGACGATCGGCCAGGACGCGCACTACGCGCTCGTCGCTTACGAGAGCGGCGGCACGCTGCGCACGACCGTGATCGCCGAGGACGTCGCCGCGCCGGCCGCGGGAACCGCGGCGCTTCGCGTCGTCGACGCCGCGACGGACGCCGGCGCGATCGACGTCTACATCACCGACCCCGCGACCGACATCTCGACGCTGGCGGCGCCGAGCTTCACATTTCCGTCGTCGACGACCCTGCAGACGAGCGCGTTCCTGTCGTTCACGCCGGGAACGTACCGGGTTCGCGTCACCGGCGGCGGCAATCCCGCCGACCTGCGGCTCGACGTCGACGGCGTCACGGTGACCAACCAGGAAGTCGGCTCGATCATCCTCACGCCGAGCGTCGGCGGCACGCTCGTCAACGGCGGGCTGCTCGCCCAGCAGGCCACCTACACCGCCGCGCGCAACCAGAACGCGCGCGTCCGCCTCGCCGCGGCGACGACCGCCGGCGCCGTGGTCTCGGCGAGTGCCGCGAGCGCGCCGATCGCGACCGGCTTCGTCTCGCCGTCGGTCGGCGGCTATGCGATCGTGCCGGCGAGCTCGGCGCTCAACGTCAGCGTCAACGGCGCGTCGATCGGTGCGCCGGCGACGCCGCTCGTCGCCGGCAGCGACGCGACGCTGCTCGTCTACGGCAACGCCGGCGCGGCGACCGCGACGCTGATCACCGACGACAACCACCTGCCTTCGGCGGCGAGCAACCTCAAGCTCCGCCTCATCAACGGCGTCACCGGTGCGGCGCAGCCGCTGACGCTCGATGCCGCGTTCACGGTGGTCGCGAGCAACGTCGCACCGGGCAGCGCGTCGTCGTACGCGGTGGTCGCGTCGAGCACCTCGATGCGCGTCGATGTGTTGACCGCGGGCAGCCTGATCCCGATCTATTCCGACCCGGCGCTCAGCATTCCGGGCAACGCGGTCTACACCTTCTTCATGCTTGGCGATGCCGCCGCGCCGATCCCGTTGCTGCGCCGCGATCGCTGACGAACGGTCGTGTGGGCAGGCTGCTTGCCGTGACTTTTGCCGCACGGCCGCGCTGCCGGGGTAAACCTTGGTAAGCGCCGGCGTCGCCTCGTTCACCGCCACCTAAACTCGTTCGCATGTCCGTTCCGACTGCCACGCGCAGCGTCGCCGCGGCCGCCGCCGGCTGCGCGCTGGTCGCGGCATTGGCGAGCGCGTGCAGCGCGACGGCACCGCGCGATGTCGCGGGCGAACCGCCGCCGCTGCGCATCATGGTCAAGCTCATGCGCGGCTCCGAGGATGCGACCGCGATCGGCGCCGAGGCGAGCCGCATCGCCGGCGTGCGCGTCAGCTACGCGGCGGCGACGAGCGCGCAGTGGCACTCGCTCGCGCTGCACTGCGCGAGCACTGCCGAGTGCGACGCAGCGGTGGCGCGGCTGCGCGCGGCGAGCAACGTCTATCAGACCGTCGAGATCGAAGGCCGCAAGGCGCGGTCGGTGTCGTGAGCGCGGGTTCCCGTCTTCGTCCCAGGAAATCTTCGATGCGAAAACTCCTGATCTGTGCAGCCGCTGCCGTCGCGACCTTCGTCGGCCCGCTGCAGGCTCCGTCGGCGCAGAGCTCGACCGTCGCGCGCGTCATCGTCAAGTACCGGGCCGACTCGACGCTGCTGCGCAAGCAGGCGCTCTCGGTCGCCGGCCAGCAGACGCTGCAGGCCGCTGCGCTCGGCAATCGCATTGGCATCGCGCTCGACTCCGGGCGCGCGATCACCGAGCGATCGCACGTCGTCATCGGCCGCGGCCTGACGTCGCAGCAGCTCGCGGCACGGATCGCGGCCCAGAGCGACGTCGAGTACGCGGTTCCCGACGAGCGCAAGCGCATCGTCGAGGTGCCGAACGATCCGCTCTACGCGTCGGGGCCGCCGATCACCGCGACGAGCGGCGGTCCCGCGGTCGGCCAGTGGTACCTGCGCCCGCCGCCGCCGGCCGGAGCGGCATCGTCGACCTGGGGCAAGGCGGCACCGTCGTCGATCAACGCCGAGCAGGCCTGGGACATCGACAAGGGCAGCACGAGCGTCGTCGTCGCGGTGCTCGACACCGGGGTGCGCTTCGACCATCCCGACCTGCCGCCGAAGAACGGCGGCAACATGCTCGCCGGCTACGACATGATCAGCGAGGACGCGCCGGGCGACTTCACGAGCGCCAACGACGGCGACGCGCGCGACGCCGATGCGTCGGACCCGGGAGACTTCGTCACCGCAGCGGATTCGAACGCGCTCGGCTGCGCAGTCGCGAACAGCTCGTGGCACGGCACGCAGACGCTCGGCCTGATCGGCGCGGTCACGAACAACGGCGTCGGCATGGCGAGCGTTTCGCACGGCGGTGTCAAGGTGATGCCGGTGCGCGTGCTCGGCAAGTGCGGCGGGTTCGACTCGGACATCCAGGCAGGGATGCTGTGGGCGGCAGGCATCCATGTGCCAGGGGTTCCGGACAACGCCAATCCGGCGCGCGTCATCAACATGAGCCTCGGCGGCACCGGCGCGTGCGCGCAGAGCTACATCGATGCGATCGGCCAGGTCAATGCCGCAGGCGCAGCGGTCGTCGTCGCGGCCGGCAACGGCGGCAGCGCCTCGGTCGGCACTCCGGCCAACTGCCCCGGCGCGATCGGTGTCGCCGGCCTGCGCCACGCCGGCGATCTCGTCGGCTACTCCGACGCCGGCGCGCAGGTGTCGATCGCTGCGCCGGCGGGCAACTGTCCCGAGGCGGGCTCGGGTCTGTCTGGGTGCAGCTACCCGATCCTGACGACGACCAACAAGGGGACGACGGCGCCGATTGCCGGCGCCGCCGGTGCGACGTACACCGACAGCTTCGACCAATCGCTCGGGACCAGCTTCTCGGCGCCGCTCGTCTCGGGAACGATCGCTTTGATGTTCTCGGTGCAGCCGACGCTGACGCCGGCGCAGGTCAAGAGCAAGCTGCAGGCGACCGCGCGGCCGTTCGTGACCGTCGGTGCTGCCGGCGGAGTCGCCGATGCGCCCGTGTGTCCGGCGCGCTCGCCGACGAGCGGCGGCTGCTTCTGCACGACCTCGACGTGTGGCGCGGGCATGCTCGACGCGCACGCCGCGGTCCTCGCAGCTGCCGGCGTCCAGGCCGGGATCTCGCTGACGACGACCACGCCGACCGCGAACGCGGCGGTCGTGCTGACGTCGACGTCGGTCGTCGGCCCCGGCCGCACCGTCGCATCGGACCAGTGGACGATCCTCAACGCCGGAACGACCGGCGCAACGATCACCGGCGCGAACGACGGCGCCAGCGTCGTCGTCACGCCGACCGCGGCTGGCTCGTTCGTGATCCAGCTCACCGTCACCGATGACCTCGGCGCGGCCGGATCGACGACGCTCTCGGTCGCGGTCGTCTCCGGAGTCGTGACGCCGCCGGCGTCGACGCCGACCGGAGGTGGCGGTGGCGGCGGTGGCGGCGCGATCGACGCCGGCTGGCTCGCACTTTTGCTCGGCGCGGTCGCCGCGCTCGCAGCGACTGCGCCGCGCGAGCGCGCGCAGTCGCTCGCAGTCAGCGTGGCTTTGCGCAGGGGCCGAAGCCGCGCCCGCTCGGATCGAGCCTGAGCAGCGTCAGGCGTGCCGCGAGCGCGCCGTCGGCAGCGGCGACGCGGTACGTGTGCGTCACCTCGACGCGCGCACCGATCGTGCGCTCGACGCGCGTGTCGGCCCACGACCCTGCAGGCAGCGCGCTGGCGAGGACCGCCTCGACGGCGGGCGCCTCGTTGGCGGTGAAGGTCGGCGTCTCCCAGCACGACGGCTCCTCGCGAGGACCGCTCGCAGCCTTCGTCATCGGCAACAGGCGGATCGTCTGCGGCCGCACTTGGTTGGCGACGCGCTCGGGCTCGCGATCGCCGGTCGAGCGCAGGCCGAACACGCCGTCGAAGGCGCCGGTGGTGTACGCGAAGAAGACGACGTTGGCCGCGACGAGCGCCACGACGATCGCTCTCAGCACGAGCGCTCTGCCTCGGCGGCGATGCGCAGCCGCCATTCGCCGCTCGTGACGGCGACGATGCGCCCCCCGTTGTCGACGAGGAGCGCACCGTCGGCACCGATCCCGGCGGCGACGCCGGCGACTTCGCCGTTCGCAGCGACGACGCCGCGCCCGCGCAGGACGTCGCGTGCCGCGAAGCGGTCGGCGAACGGTGCGAAGCCCTCGACGTCGAAGCGCGCGAGCGCCGCCTCGAGCGTGGGCACGATGCGCGCGAGCGTCGACGCTGCGGTGGCCGTGCCATCGATCTCGTCGAGGCTCGCGACTCCGGAGGCAGCGTCCTCGACGGCGTGCGATGCGATGTTGACGCCGACTCCGATCACCGCGACGCGGCCGGCGCCGAGCGGCGAAGTCTCGACGAGGATGCCGGCGAGCTTGCGGCCGCCGCCGCGCGACGGCGCGCTGCCGGCGCGATCGACGAGCCAGAGGTCGTTCGGCCACTTGATGCCGATTCGCCCCGTGCCGTGCTCGGGACCGTTGCGCGGATCGAGCGCATCGGCGATCGCGACGCCGACCGCGAGCGAGAGCCCGCCGAGGTCGGCGCGGCGCGGCTGCCACGCGAGCGAGAAGCAGAGCGAGCGACCCGGAGCCGAATGCCAGCGGCGGCCGCTGCGGCCGCGCCCGGCGGTCTGGACGTCGGCGACCAGCAGGCATGGCGCGAACTCGATCGCGCCTGCAGCTGCCGCCGCGCGAACGCGCGCGAGCAGGTCGTCGTTGGTCGACGCGGTCCGGGCGACGCGCTCGACCGTCGCGCCCCGGATCAGCGCTTCTTCGCCAGCATCGTTCCCCGGCATCCCGGCGTCCCGCAGCGGCACGCGTACTCCTGCTTCAGCTTGGGCGTGTGGCGGCCGTCGACGATCAGACCGTAGTCGTAGTTGAGCTCTTCGCCGGGCTCGATGTCGCGCAGCGCCTTGATGAAGACGCGCCCGTCGTCGGTCTCGTCGGCCTCGCAGTTGGGGCTGCACGCGTGATTGATCCACTTCGCTGCGTTGCCGCCGTCGCCGCCGTCGATGACGTGCATGTCGTCGATGTGGAAGAAGAAGGTGTGATTCGGTTCGTCCGGGATGTGGGGGTGGCGCTTCTGCGCCTGCTTCCAGGTGATGACGCGCCCGGTGTATTCGACGATCGTCTCGCCTGCGGCGATCGGCGCCAGGGCGAAGACGCCCTTGCCGTGAATGCTGGAGCGGCGCACCTGGATGCGGCGGCCGCGGTGGACGGCGGGCGGCGAGGGCGGGTTCTTGGCGAGGGCTTGACGGGACATCGACTTCTTTGGGTACATTGAATTCGTGGGTGCGCGCGCGTGCACGCGTGCGCGAAGGCCCGGATTGTAGGGACGATGCGGTCGTCCTTGGCGAGAACGAACGAAGCGAATGAGCAAATCACTGATCATTGCCGAGAAGCCTTCGGTGGCGCAGGACATCGTCCGGGCGCTGACGCCGGCGGCCGGCAAGTTCGAAAAACACGACGAATACTTCGAGTCGGCGGACTACATCGTCACCTCGTCGGTCGGCCACCTGCTCGAAATCAAGGCGCCCGAGGAGTACGACGTCAAGCGCGGCAAGTGGAGCTTCGCGCACCTGCCCGTGATCCCGCCGCACTTCGAGCTGGCTCCGCTCGACAAGACGAAGACGCGCCTGAACGCGATCGTCAGGCTGGCCAAGCGCAAGGACGTCGGCGACCTGATCAACGCCTGCGACGCCGGCCGCGAAGGCGAGCTCATCTTCCGCCTGATCCAGCAGCACGCGAAGACGCGGCTGCCGGTGCGCCGGCTGTGGCTGCAGAGCATGACCCCGCAGGCGATCCGCGAGGGGTTCGACAACCTGCGCTCCGACAAGGAGCTGCACGGCCTCGCCGAGGCGGCGCGCAGCCGCTCCGAGGCCGACTGGCTGGTCGGCATCAACGGCACCCGCGCGATGACCGCGTTCAACTCGCGCGACGGCGGCTTCTTCCTCACGACCGTCGGCCGCGTGCAGACGCCGACGCTGTCGATCATGGTCGAACGCGAGGAACAGATCCGAAAGCACGTCGCCCGCGACTACTGGGAGCTGCGCGCGACGTTCGCGGTCACGGCCGGCGAGTACGAGGGCAAGTGGTTCGACCCGGCGTGGAAGAAGAATCCCGACGACGCCGAGCAGCGCGCCGACCGCCTCTGGAGCGAGGCCGCAGCGATCGAGATCGCCGCCGCGGTGCAGGGCCAGCCGGCGGCCGTCACCGAGGAAGCGAAGCCGAGCACGCAGGCGTCGCCGCTGCTCTACGACCTGACGACGTTGCAGCGCGAGGCGAACTCGCGCTTCGGCTTCTCGGCGCGAACGACGCTCTCGATCGCGCAGGCGCTCTACGAGCGCCACAAGGTCCTGACGTATCCGCGCACCGACAGCCGCGCATTGCCCGAGGACTACCTCGCGGTCGCGAAGAAGACGGTCGAGATGATCGCCAAGGAGAGCATGCCCGGGCCGCTTCGTCCGCTCGCGGTCCACGCGTCGACGGCGCTGAAGGAGGGCTACGTGCGGCCCGCCAAGCGGGTCTTCGACAACGCCAAGGTGTCGGACCACTTCGCGATCATCCCGACCCTGTTGCCGCCGAAGAGCCTCTCTGAGATCGAGGCCAAGCTGTACGACATGGTCGCCAAGCGCTTTCTCGCCGTCTTCTTTCCGAGCGCCGAATTCATGGTGACGACGCGGATCTCGACCGTCGCCGCGGCCGGCAAGGAGCACCGCTTCCAGACCAACGGCAAGGTGATGGTGAAGCCGGGCTGGCTCGCGGTGTACGGCCGCGAGGCGCAGGAGGACGACGCCAACCTCGTCGCAGTTGCCCGCGACGAGCTGGCGCGAACGGAAAGCATCGACGTCAAGGCGCTGAAGACGCGGCCGCCGGCGCGATTCACCGAGGCGACGCTGCTGTCTGCGATGGAAGGCGCCGGCAAGCTCATCGACGACGACGAGCTGCGCGAGGCGATGCAGGAAAAGGGCCTCGGCACGCCGGCGACGCGCGCCGCGATCATCGAAGGTCTCATCTACGAGAAGTACATCCACCGCGAAGGGCGCGAGCTCGTTCCCGGCGCGAAGGCGTTCCAGCTGATGACGCTGCTGCGCGGGCTCGGCGTCGAGGACCTGACCAAGCCCGAGCTGACAGGTCAGTGGGAGTACGAGCTCGCCGAGATGGAAAAGGGTCACCTCGAACGCCACACCTTCATGAAGCGGATCGCGCAGATGGCCGAACGCATCGTCAAGAAGGCCAAGGAATACGACCGCGACACGATCCCCGGCGACTACGCGACTCTTCGCGAGCCGTGCCCGAACTGCGGCGGCGTCGTCAAGGAGAACTACCGCCGCTATGCGTGCATCGGCGTTCCCGGGGAGCGCGAAGGCTGCGGCTTCTCGATCAGCAAGATCCCGGGCGGGCGCGCGTTCGAGCTCGCCGAGGTCGAGGCGTTCCTGCGCGACAAGCGGATCGGTCCGCTCGAAGGATTCCGATCGAAGGCGGGCTGGCCGTTCACCGCCGAGATCCGTCTGGTCCGCGATGACGAGATCGGCAACTGGAAGCTCGAGTTCGACTTCGGCGAGGCGGCAAGGCGCGAGGCCGAGTCGGGCGAGCCGGTCGACTTCAGCGACCAGCAGCCGCTCGGGAAGTGCCCGAAGACCGGCGGCAGCGTCTACGAGTTCGGCGCCAACTACGTCTGCGAGCACTCGGTCGGGCCGAATCCGACCTGCGACTTCAAGAGCGGCAAGGTGATCCTGCAGCAGCCGGTGGCGCGCGAGCAGATGACCAAGCTGCTCGCGAGCGGCGCGTCCGACCTGCTCGATGGCTTCGTCTCGAACAAGACGCGGCGCAAGTT
>DATJIM010000086.1:0-8720 GCA_035493195.1 Caldimonas sp. | reverse complement strand
GCCGGCCTCGACGTCAAGCGGATCATCAACGAGCCGACCGCGGCCGCGCTCGCGTTCGGGCTCGACAAGGCCGAGCGCGGCGACCGCAAGATCGCCGTCTACGACCTCGGCGGCGGCACGTTCGACATCTCGATCATCGAGATCGCCGACGTCGACGGCGAGAAGCAGTTCGAGGTGCTGTCGACCAACGGCGACACCTTCCTCGGTGGCGAGGACTTCGACCAGCGGATCATCGACTACATCATCTCCGAGTTCAAGAAGGACCAGGGCGTCGACCTGTCGAAGGACGTGCTCGCGCTTCAGCGGCTGAAAGAAGCGGCGGAGAAAGCCAAGATCGAGCTCTCGAACTCGACCCAGACCGACATCAACCTGCCGTACGTCACGGCCGACCCGTCGGGCCCGAAGCACCTCAACATCAAGCTCACGCGTGCCAAGCTCGAGGCGCTCGTCGACGACCTGATCGAGCGCACGATCGCGCCGTGCCGCACGGCGATCAAGGACGCCGGCGTCTCGGTCGGCCAGATCAACGACGTCATCCTCGTCGGCGGCATGACGCGCATGCCGAAGGTGCAGGAGAAGGTCAAGGAGTTCTTCGGCCGCGAGCCGAGGAAGGATGTCAACCCGGACGAGGCCGTCGCCGTCGGCGCCGCGATCCAGGGCCAGGTCCTGACCGGCGATCGCAAGGACGTGCTGCTCCTCGACGTCACTCCGCTCTCGCTCGGCATCGAGACGCTCGGCGGCGTGATGACAAAGATGATCCAGAAGAACACGACGATCCCGACCAAGTACTCGCAGGTCTTCTCGACCGCCGACGACAACCAGCCGGCGGTGACGATCAAGGTCTACCAGGGCGAGCGCGAGATGGCGTCGGGCAACAAGTCGCTCGGCGAGTTCAATCTCGAAGGGATCGCACCCGCGCCGCGCGGCATGCCGCAAATCGAGGTCACGTTCGACATCGACGCCAACGGCATCCTGCACGTCAGCGCCAAGGACAAGGCGACCGGCAAGGAGAACAAGATCACCATCAAGGCGAACTCGGGCCTGAGCGAAGCCGAGATCCAGCAGATGGTGAAGGATGCCGAGCTGAACGCGGCCGAGGACAAGAAGAAGCTCGAGGTCGTGCAGGCGAGAAACGCCGCCGACGCGATGATCCACAGCGTTCGCAAGAGCATGTCCGAGCACGGCGACAAGCTCGATGCCGGCGAGAAGGAGAAGATCGAAGCCGCGCTGAAGGACGTCGAGGAGTCGCTCAAGTCCGACGACAAGGCGGCGATCGAGGCCAAGACCGAGGCGCTCCTGAAGGCAAGCCAGAAGCTCGGCGAGAAGCTCTACGCCGAGCAGGCGGCGCAACAGGCAGCGCCCGGCGCTGCCCCGGGTGGCGCGCAGGAGGCGGAAGCGACGCAGTCGGCGCGCAGCGACGACGACGTCGTCGACGCAGAGTTCAAGGAAGTCAAGAAGGGCTGACGACGACGAACGCCGACGGCGTGCAAATTCCGCCGCGTTGAGGCGCACGCCGCTGGCTGCGCCTCGACGCGGCGTTTGCGTGTCGGACAATCGTTGGAATCGAGAGGGAGCGAGCGGGACCCATGGCCAAGCGGGACTACTACGAGGTGCTCGGCGTCACCAAGAACGCCGCCGACGAGGAGGTCAAGAAGGCCTACCGCAAGCTCGCGATGAAGCACCACCCTGACCGCAACCAGGGCGCCGCTTCGAAGACCGCCGAGGAATCGTTCAAGGAGGCCAAGGAGGCCTACGAGATGCTCTCGGACCCGCAGAAGCGCGCCGCGTACGACCAATATGGCCACGCCGGCGTCGACCCCAACATGGCGCGCGGCGCCGAAGGCTTCGGCGGCTTCGCCGAGGCGTTCGGCGACATCTTCGGCGACATCTTCGGCGGCGGCCGCAACCGCGGCGCAGGACCGCAGGTCTACCGCGGCAGCGATCTCAGCTACGCGATGGAGATCACGCTCGAGGAGGCCGCCAACGGCAAGGAAACGCAGATCCGCATCCCCTCGTACGAGACGTGCGAGACGTGCAAGGGGAGCGGCGCGAAGCCGGGAACGAGCCCGATCAACTGCACGACGTGCCACGGCTCGGGAACCGTGCAGATGCGCCAGGGCTTCTTCAGCATCCAGCAGACGTGCCCGACGTGCCACGGCAGCGGCAAGATCATTCCCGACCCGTGCCAGACGTGCCACGGCCAGGGCCGCGTCAAGAAGAACAAGACGCTCGAGGTCAAGATCCCGGCGGGAATCAACGAAGGCATGCGCATCCGCTCGAGCGGCAACGGCGAGCCAGGCCCGAACGGCGGCCCGAACGGCGACCTCTACATCGAGATCCGGATCAAGCCGCACGAGATCTTCGAGCGCGACGGCGACGACCTGCACTGCACCGTTCCGGTCGGCATGACGGCGGCGGCGCTCGGCGGCGCGGTCGAGGTGCCGACGCTCGGCGGCAAGGCCGAGATCGACCTGCCCGAAGGGACGCAGCACGGCAAGACGTTCCGCCTGCGCGGCAAGGGCATCAAGGGCGTGCGCTCGAGCTATCCGGGCGACCTCTACTGCCACGTCAGCATCGAGACGCCGATCAAGCTCACCGAGCATCAGCGAAAGCTGCTGAAGGAACTCGATGAGTCCTTCCGCAAGGCCGGCGACCGGCACTCCCCCAACGCGAAGACGTGGAGCGACCGCGTAAAGGACCTGTTCAAGGCCTGACATCCGGCCGCGCCGAGAATGGCGGCATGTCCGCGGGCGCCGATTCGCTGAAGTCGATCCTGTTCGCGCTCGGCGCGAACTTCCTGATCGCGATCGCGAAGACCGCGGGCGCGGTGTTCACCGGCTCATCGTCGATGCTCGCGGAGGCGATCCATTCATTCGCCGATTGCTCGAACCAGGCGCTGCTGCTCTGGGGGATGCGCGAGGGCAAGCGCGGGCCGAGCCCGGAGCACCCGCTCGGCCGCGGCAAGGCGATCTACTTCTGGAGCTTCATCGTCGCGCTCATGCTGTTCAGCATGGGCGGGCTGTTCTCGATCTATGAAGGCTTCCACAAGCTGGGCGTCGGCAAGCCGCTCGAGAACGCCTGGGTCGCGATCGCGATCCTCGCCTTCGGCATCGCAGCCGAGAGCGTCTCGCTCTGGGGCTGCCTGCGCGAGGTCAACAAGGACCGCGGCGACCAGGGGCTCTGGAGCTGGTTCCGCAGCTCGCGGCAGAGCGAATTGCTCGTCGTCCTCGCCGAGGACGTCGCCGCGCTCGGCGGCCTCGCGCTCGCGCTCGCCGCGATCGCGCTCGCGCTCGTCACCGGCGACCCGAGGTGGGATGCGGTCGGCTCGATCGCGATCGGCGCGCTCCTCGTCGTCGTCGCGATCCTCGTCGGCGTCGAGATCAAGGCACTCCTGATCGGCCAGAGCGTCGAGCCGCGCGTCCTCGATCGCATGCGCGAACACCTCGCTGCGCACGACGAGGTCGAAGCGGTCTACAACGTCGTGACGCAGCAGCTGGGCCGCGACGTCATGGTCGCGGTGAAGGCGAAGATGCGGCCGGCGGCGACCGCGCACGCGCTCGTCGACGCGATCAATCGCGTCGAGAAGAGCTTTCGCGGCGCGTTTCCGCAGGTGCAGTGGCTCTTCTTCGAGCCCGACCTCAGCGACTGAACAGATCGCCCTGCCCCGAAGCGCTCGCGGGCAACGGCTTCACGAACTGCGAACGGTCGAGGTCCATGCGCTTGACGTCGAGGCCGAAGCGCCGTCTCGCCTTCGCCAGCCGCTGCGCGATCAGGTCGGCCCAGACGCCCTGGCCGCGCATCCGTGCACCGAAGCTCGCGTCGTAGTCCTTGCCGCCGCGCATCTCGCGAACGCGGGCCATGACGCGTGCGGCGCGGTCGGGGAAGTGCTGGTCGAGCCAGCGCTGGAAGAGCGGATTGACCTCCCAGGGAAGCCTCAGGACGATGCCGAACGCCGCCGTCGCGCCCGCCGCCGCAGCGGCCTCGAGGACGCGCTCGATCTCCGGCTCGTTGACGAACGGGATGATCGGCGAGACGCTGACGCCGACCGGAACTCCCGCGCGAGCGAGCGTCTCGATCGTGCGCAGGCGACGATGCGGCGCTGCGGCGCGCGGCTCGAGAACGCGGGCGAGCGCCGGGTCGAGCGACGTCACCGAGACGTAGACGGCGACGAGCCCGCGTGCGGCCATCGGCGCGACGAGGTCGAGGTCGCGCTCGACTCCCGACGACTTGGTGACGAGCGAGAACGGTTGCGAGCACGCCGCCATCACCTCGATCAGCGAGCGAGTGATGCCGAGCTTGCGTTCGACCGGCTGGTACGCGTCGGTCGCCGAGCCGATGTTGATCGGCGAGCAGACGTATGCGCGCGCAGCGAGCGCTTCGCGCAACCGCTCGGCCGCGTTGACCTTGGCGATGATCTTCGTCTCGAAGTCGATCCCCGGCGACATCCCGAGATAGCTGTGCGTCGGCCGCGCGAAGCAGTAGATGCAGCCGTGCTCGCAGCCGCGATAAGGATTGATCGAGAGGTCGAAGTCGAGGTCGGGCGAGTCGTTCTCGCTGAGGATCGACTTGACGCGCTCCTCGATCACCTGCGTCTCGGGTCCGAGGCGTTCCTCCTCGGCCTCCTGATCGAGCGTTCCCCAGCCATCGTCGTAGCTCTCGCCGGTCTGGCGCGCGTAGCGATGCTCGATCGCCCAGACCGTGCCGCGCCCTTTCGTCGGCATCCGGGCCGCTTGCTCGGGCCGCGGTGACTCGTCGCGCGAGATCGCGCGCTGCCCAGGCGGTGGCTTCGTCGCCATACTGTGAATATATACAGTTCTGGTCTCGCCCGCCGGCGGCCCCATCTCGAACGCATCCGCGACAATTTGCGGCGGCGAACCGCGCCCAACGGGCGGAGCGACGCGCGCCGACCATCCGAGACACCGCTTTGCCCGCAACCTCGATCGACCCGGTCTGCGGAATGACCGTGACGACCGACTCGCCCCACGTGCACGAGCACCACGGCGAGCCGGTGTACTTCTGCTGTGCCGGTTGCAAGGCGAAGTTCATCGCCGACCCGGAGCGCTACATCGAGGTCGCCGTCGGTGTCGAGCCGATGGCGCACCTGACCGCGCCATCGCGCCTGCTCGAGGACACGCATCCCGCGGTCCACGCACACGCCGACGGCGGGGCCACGGCGCAGTCGCACGGCCGCGGCGTCCCGGTGCGGTCGCCCGCGCCGCCGCCACCAGGAACGATCTATACCTGCCCGATGCACCCGGAGGTGCGGCAGGACGGCCCCGGGGCATGCCCGAAGTGCGGCATGGCGCTCGAGCCCGAGCTGCCGAGCGTCGACGAGGCCGACGCCCCCGAGCTCGTCGACTTCCGTCGCCGCTTTTGGTGGACGCTGCCGTTGACGGTCGCGGTCGCGGCGATCGCGATGGTCGGCCACCGCTGGATCGCGCCCGACGCGCAGAGCTGGATCGAGCTCGCGCTGACGCTGCCCGTGTTCGCGTGGGCAGGCTGGCCGTTTCTCGTCCGCTGCCTGCGCTCGATCGTGGGCCGCAGCCCGAACATGTGGACGCTGATCGGGCTCGGCACGTCGGCGGCGTTCGTCTACAGCACGGTCGCCACGGTCTCGCCGCAGGTCTTTCCCGACTCGTTCCTCGTCATGGGACGCGTCGGCGTCTACTTCGAAGCGGCTGCGGTCATCGTCTCGCTGACGCTGCTCGGCCAGATCCTGGAGCTGCGCGCGCGCTCGCAGACGTCGGGGGCGATCCGGTCGCTCCTCGCGCTCGCGCCGCGCACCGCGCGACGGATCCGGCCCGACGGCAACGAGGAGGACGTGCCGCTCGCGCACATCCACATCGGCGATCGGCTGCGCATCCGGCCGGGCGAGAAGATTCCGGTCGACGGCCCCGTCGTCGACGGCCGCAGCGCGGTCGACGAGTCGATGCTCACCGGCGAGCCGATCCCCGTCGCTCGCCAAGCGGGCGACAAGATCATCGGCGGCACGCTCAACACGAGCGGCGCGCTCGTGATGGTCGCCGAGACGATCGGCTCGAGGACCGTGCTCGCGCAGATCGTGCAAATGGTCGCGCAGGCGCAGCGCAGCAAGGCGCCGATGCAGCGCCTCGCCGACCGCGTCGCCGCGGTCTTCGTCGTCGCCGTCGCAGCCGCCGCGCTGCTCACCTTCGTCGGGTGGGGCCTGCTCGGGCCGCCGCCGAGCTGGGGGTACGGCCTGATCAACGCGGTCGCCGTCCTCATCATCGCGTGCCCGTGCGCGCTCGGCCTCGCGACGCCGATGTCGATCATGGTCGCGACCGGCAAGGCGGCGACGCAAGGCATCCTCTTTCGTGACGCCGCCGCGATCGAGATGCTGCGCGCGGTCGACACCCTGATCGTCGACAAGACCGGGACGCTGACCGAAGGCAAGCCCTCGCTCGAACGCGTCGTCGCCGTCCCGGGCTACGCCGAGGACGAGGTGCTGCGCATCGCCGCGAGCATCGACCAGGGCAGCGAGCATCCCCTCGCCGATGCGGTCGTCCGCGCGGCTCGCGAGCGCGGTCTCGTGCTCGAACGCCCGGAGTCGTTCGAATCGAGCAGCGGCATCGGCGTTCGTGGCGTCCTCGCGGGACGTCCGATCGCGCTCGGCAACGCGGCGCTGATGGCCGAAAGCGGCGTCCGCATCCAGCCGCTCGCCGAGCAGGCCGAGGCGTTGCGCGCAACCGGGGCAAGCGTGCTGCTGCTCGCCGTCGGCGGCAAGCTCGTCGGCCTGCTCGCCGTTTCCGACCGCATCAAGGAGAGCGCGGCCGACGCGCTGGCTGCGCTGCGCGCTTCGGGAATTGCTGTCGTGATGGCCACCGGCGACGGGCCGGCGACAGCGCGCAGCGTCGCTGAGCGGCTCGGCATCGACGACGTCCACGGCGAACTGCGCCCGGCCGACAAGCTCGCGCTCGTCGCCAGGCTGCAGCGCGAGACGCGCTCGGTCGCGATGGCCGGCGACGGCATCAACGACGCCCCCGCGCTCGCGCAGGCCGACGTCGGCATCGCGATGGGCACTGGCACCGACGTCGCGATGCAGAGCGCGAAGATCACGCTCGTCAAGGGCGACCTGCGGGCGATCGCGCGCGCCCGCCGGATCTCGGAAGAGACGATCGCGAACATGAAGCAGAACCTGACGTTCGCGTTCGTCTACAACGCGCTCGGGATCCCCCTCGCCGCCGGCGTCCTCTACCCGCTCACCGGCTGGCTGCTGTCGCCGATGGTCGCCGCGCTCGCGATGAGCCTCAGCTCGGCCTCGGTGATCTTCAACGCACTGCGGCTGCGCGAGAGCGCGACCTGACCGTCCAGCGTTGGCGCGGAACTCGCGAGGGGCGCGCCGTCATCGCGCGTGCGCTCGCTAGACTCGCACGATGAAGCGTCGGGTGCTGCTCTGGAGCGGTCTGCTCGCCGTCGCTTACCTCCTCGCCCTCCTCTTCGTGTGGATCCGCGAGGAACACTTCGCGTTCGAGGCGCGGCCGCTCACGACGAGTGAAGCGCAGGCGATCGCCGCTTCCTTTCCCGCGGCGAGGAGCATCCGCGCCACTGCGGGTGACGGCACCGAGCTGCATGCCTGGTACCTGCCCGCGAACTCGGCAGCGGCTTCGCGACGGCTCCTGCTCTACTTCGGCGGCGAGAGCGAACAAGTGCATTGGCTGCTCGCGCGACCGCAGGCGCTGGCTGGGTGGGACCTTCTCCTCACCGACTATCGCGGCTACGGCCTCAGCCAAGGCCGGCCGAGCGAAGCCGCGATTGCGGACGACGCCGCGCTGTGGCTGCACATGGCCCGCGAGGGCCAGCACACGATCGCGCGCGCCGACCGCGTCGTGGTGATGGGAACGAGCATGGGCGGCGAAGTCGCTGCGCATCTTGCCGCGACCCAGAGGGTCGAGGGCATCGCGCTCGTCGTGCCGTACGACAGCCGCGTCGCGCTGCTGCAGGCGCGGCTGCCGATCTTTCCGATCCGGTGGATCGTCCGCGATCGCTTCGAGACGATCGCCGACGCGTCGAAGGTGCATGCGCCGACGATCTTCTTCGTTGCCGCGCACGACGCCGTCGTGAGCGCAGAGCGTTCGCATCGCCTTTACGCGCAGTGGGGCAGCGGCTCGCGCACTTGGGTCGATCTCCCGAACGCCCGCCACGACACCGCCGGCGCGGACCCGCTCTGCTGGCAACGGCTCAGCGAGTTCCTGCACGGGCTCTGAACACGCACCGCCACGCCGGCAACGACCGGGCGCGGCCGAGCCCACGCGTCAACGCGGCGCAGATGCGATCGCGCCGACCGCCTTTGCTCGTTTCGTCGCGTTGGCGTTGCGGTGAGACGGGCCGTCGGCGTCCCAGCTTGGCAGGGTCTCGTCGGCGCAACTCCGGATGCGCTCGGCGCGCTCGCGCGGCGAGCCGTAGCGCGCGCTCGGCTCGTCGCCGCGCGCGCGGAAGTGCGCGATCGCGATGCGCAGGAGACGGCGTCCGTTCGGCGCCGCGACGAGCTCGCCCGCGGCCCAGCAATCGGCCGTGGACTCGCTCGAAGTCTGCAGCGCGATGTGGCCGAACTCGTGGACGAAGTAGAACTGCTCGGCGCCGGGGTCCCTGGCGCGGACGAGACGGACGACGCGGTCGCAGACGTAGACCGTCGGCGGGTCGAGACGAGAGACGGCGACGTCGCCGCCGGTTTCGTCGCACTCGTGGACGACCAGCACCTTGGC
>DATJIM010000085.1:0-10023 GCA_035493195.1 Caldimonas sp. | reverse complement strand
CCTGACGGCGGTCTCGCACTCGGAGGACCTCGGCCCGGTCGGCCTGCTCGGCCGGCCGGCGCGCGGCGGAGGCGGCGGATTCGGTGGCGGCGCAGGCGGCGGCGCAGGCGGCGGCTTCGGTGGTGGGGCGGGCGGTGGCTTTGGCGGTGGCGGCGGATTTCCCGGCGGCGACGGTGGCGGCGGCTATGCGGGCGGCGGCGGCTATCCCGCCGGCGGCGGCTATCCGGCCTCGGGCGGCTTCGGGCCTTCCGGCGGCCAGGGCTACGGAGGCGCGGGAGGAGGAGGCGGCGCGGGCGGTGGCCCGGGCTACGCCGGCACCGGTTACGGTGGCGGACTGCCCGCCGGCTTCGACCTCGGCGGCAGCGGCGGCCGGCCCGGAGGCGGCGGCGAGCTGTCGCGTCACGCCCCGGTCACCGGCGGCGACGGCCTGCGCAGCGGCGGCTCCGGTGGCGGCGTCGCCGGCGGCGGCCCCGCCGGTGGTGGTCCGGGTGGCGGCACCCAGTACAGCGACGGGCTGACCGGGCTGATGGCGGTCAACCTGATCCGCGCGCACCGCGAAGAGCTGATCCAGGCGTCCACGGGCAAGCTCGATCACATGGTGATCGACGTCGTCGGCAGCCTGTTCGACCAGATCCTGTCGGACTCGCGCGTGCCGCCGCAGATGGCGCGCGAGATTGCGCGGCTGCAGCTGCCGGTGCTTCGCGTCGCGCTCAGCGACCAGACGTTCTTTTCGACCCGGCGCCATCCGGTGCGCCGCTTCATCAACCGCATCGCGTCGCTCGCCAACGCATTCGACGACTTCGAGTCGGGGCCGGGCGAGCAGTTTCTCGGTCGCGTCCGCAAGCTCGTCGACGAGATCGTCGAGGGCGACTTCGACCAGGTCGAGCTCTACGCGGCCAAGGTCGCGGAGCTCGAGCAGTTCATCTCCGAGCAGACCGGCGACGCGATCGCGAAGACCGGCGCCGCCGTCGTCCTCGACCAGAAGGAATCGGAGCTGCGCATCCAGCAGCGCTACGTGCTGCAGCTGCAGGCGGCGCTGCAGCCGCTCAGCCTGCCGGCGTACATGCTCGACTTCCTGTCGCAGGTCTGGAGCCAGGCGCTCGTGCTCGCGGTGCGCCGCGACGGCGCCGACTCCGACCGCGCGCGGCGCTACCGCCGCGTCGGCGTCGACCTCGTGATGAGCATCCAGCCGAAGGGCTCGCCGACGTTTCGCAAGAAGTTCCTGATCCAGCTGCCGCCGCTGATGAAGGACCTCAACGAAGGCATGAAGCTCGTCGGTTGGCCCGACGCCGCGCAGCGCGAGTTCTTCGGCAAGCTCTTGCCGGCGCACGCCGAGTCGCTGAAGGGGCAGCCGCTGAGCGAGCTCGACCACAACCTGATGGTCAAGCAGCTCGAGCAGATCTTCGCGACGCCGATGCCAGGCATGCCCGAGCCGTACGCGCGCGCCGAGCCGGTGCCCGAGATGCCCGCCGAGGCGATCGAGCAGCGCTTCACTCCGGACGAGGCGAAGCAGGTCGGCCTCGTCAACGAAGCTGCGGTCGACTGGTCGGCCGCCGTCGGCAGCGGCGACGTCGACCTCGACCTCGGCGAGATGCAGCCGCCCGAGCCGGCGTCGCCGTCGCTCGTCGGCCGTCTCGACTCGGCAGCGGTCGACCAGCTCGGGCCGACGACGACCGAGATGGGCGAGCCGCCCGAGCCGAGCCAGGGCACGATGCTGATGGACCACGTCAAGCTCGGCTTCGCCTACCAGATGCAGCTGAAGAACGAGTGGCAGAAGGTTCAGCTCGCGCACGTCAGCGCCGGCCGCGCCTTCTTCGTCTTCACGCGCGGCGGCAAGCACCAGGAGACGATCTCGATGACGTCGCGCATGCTCGCGCGCATGTGCGAAACCGGGCGCTTCCGCGCCGTCGAGAGCGCCTACCTCATGGAGCGCGCGACGCAGCGGGCGAGGAAGCAGCTGGCTGCGCTCGGGACGCCGACGCGCCACTGACCGCGCTGCCGGCGAGCGAGCGCGCCAGCCGCACCGCGGCGGCGAAACTGGAAGGATCGGCGCTGCCGGTGCCGGCGATGTCGAACGCGGTGCCGTGGTCCGGGCTGGTGCGAACGAACGGCAGCCCGAGGGTGACGTTGACGCCGCGCTCGACGCCGAGATACTTGACCGGTATGAGGCCGTGGTCGTGCGTCATCGCGACGACGACGTCGAACTCGCCCGGATGGGCGTCGGTGTCGCGCGCGCGCATGAAGACGGTGTCCGGGGCGTACGGCCCGCTCGCGTCGACGCCTTCGCTGCGCGCCGCTGCGACCGCGGGCGCGATGATGCGCAGCTCCTCGTCGCCGAACAGGCCGCCTTCGCCGGCGTGCGGGTTGAGCCCGGCGACGGCGATCCTCGGCCTTGCCGCGCCGAGCCGGCGCAGCGCCGCATCGGCGATCCGGATCGTCTCGAGGACCGCGTCGAAGGTGACCGCGTCGAGCGCGCGGCGCAGCGCCATGTGGATCGTCACCAGCACCGTCTTCAGCTCGTCGTTGGAGAGCATCATGCGCACCGACGGCGGCGTGCCGCCATCCGCGGCGAGCGCCTGCAGCATCTCGGTGTGGCCGGGGAACGGAACGCCGGCCGCGGCGAACGCCTCCTTGTGGATCGGCGCGGTGACGATCGCCGCCGCCTCGCCGGCGCGAACGAGCGCGACCGCGCGCTCGATCGAACGTGCAGCGGCAGCGCCGGCGCGGGCGTCGACCTTGCCGATCGGCGCGTCGAGCAGACCGGCGGCGATGCCGTCGGCCTGCAGCACCGGAATGCAGCGCGGCGGCAGCGCGGCGACGTCGCGAGCGCGTTCGATCGAGACGACCGGAAGCATGCCGCCGGTGGTCGCCGCGGCGCGGCGCAGCACGCCGACGTCGCCGACGACGAACGCATGGCCGGCTTCGTCGGAGCGGAACCAGCTGGCGACGATCTCGGGGCCGATGCCGCACGCGTCGCCCATCGTGAAGGCGAGCGGATTGCCGAGCGAGGAAGCCACGGCCGCATTGTGCGACCCGCGGCGCCGATAATCGGCCACCACTTTCCGAGCGGGCGATGCGCAAGGCCTGGCTGTTGTTCTCGCAAACCGTGACCGTCGCGGTCGCGCTGCTTTTCGTCGTCGCGACGCTGAAGCCCGGCTGGCTGAAGCGCGGCCCCGAAGCGGTCGCGACCGCGGCGTCGGCGGTGCCGGTCGTGACGCTGCCGGCGCCGGTGCACAGCGTCTCGCTGATCGGCCCCGGCACGGCGGCGACGAGCTACGCCGAGGCGGCCAAGCGCGCGTCGCCGGCGGTCGTCAGCATCACGGCGAGCCGCACGACGCGCCAGGTCGAGCCGTCGTTCGGGCTGCTCTTCGGCCGGCCGCGCCAGCGCGAGGAACGCCAGATCGGGCTCGGCTCGGGCGTGATCGTCTCGCCCGAGGGGTATCTGCTCACCAACAACCACGTCATCGAGGGCGCCGACGACATCGAGGTCGAGCTCGGCGACGGCCGCAACGCACGCGCGAAGACGATCGGCACCGATCCCGAATCGGACATCGCCGTGCTGCGGATCGAGCTCGACAAGCTGCCGACGTTGACCTTCGGCGACGTCGAGCACCTCCAGGTCGGCGACGTCGTCCTCGCGATCGGCAACCCGTTCGGCGTCGGCCAGACGGTGACGTCGGGGATCGTCAGCGCGCTCGGCCGCAACGCGCTCGGCATCAACACCTTCGAGAACTTCATCCAGACCGACGCCGCGATCAACCCGGGCAACTCCGGCGGCGCGCTCGTCGACGTCGCCGGCAACCTGCTCGGCATCAACACCGCGATCTTCTCGAGGACCGGCGGCAGCCTCGGCATCGGCTTCGCGATTCCGGTGAGCACTGCGCGCCAGGTGATGGAAAGCCTGATCAAGGAAGGCCGCGTGACGCGCGGCTGGATCGGCGTCGAGCCGCGCGACCTCACTCCCGAGATCGCGAAGACGCTCGACCTGCCGGTGAAGCAGGGCGTCCTCATCACCGGTCTGGTCGAGAACGGGCCGGCGAGCGAAGGCGGCGTCAAGCTCGGCGATGTCGTCCTCAAGGTCGCCGAGGCGCAGGTCAACAACACCCCGCAGCTCCTCGACGCAGTCGCGGCGCTGAAGCCGCGCCAGACCGCGACGATCACCGTCCAGCGCGGCAACAAGCGCCTCGACGTCCCGGTGACCGTGGGCCAACGCCCGCCGTCGCGACCGGTGCCGGTCGATCGCTGACCTCAGTCGCCGGCCTTGCTGGCGACCGACTCCGGTGCCTGCGTATGGCGGATGAAGATCTGCGCCGCCCAGATCCCGATCTCGTAGAGCAGACACATCGGGATCGCGAGCGCGAGCTGGGAGACGACGTCCGGCGGCGTCAGGATCGCGGCGATGATGAACGCGAGGACGATGAAGTACGAGCGAAAGCTCTTCAGCTTCTCGATCGAGACGATCCCGAGCCGCGCCAGAACGACGACCGCGATCGGCACCTCGAACGCGGCCCCGAACGCGATGAACATCGTCATCACGAAGCTGAGGTACGCCTCGATGTCGGGCATCGCCGACACGGTCTTCGGCGCGAAGCTCTGGATGAAGGTGAAGACCTTGCCGAAGACGAAGAAGTAGCAGAACGCGACGCCGAGGAAGAAGAGGATCGTGCTTGAGATCACCAGCGGCAGCACGAGCTTCTTCTCGTGCATGTACAAGCCCGGCGCGACGAACGCCCACGCTTGGTAGAGCACGACCGGCAGCGCAATCAGGAAGGCCGCGAGCAGCGTGATCTTCATCGGCACCAGGAACGGCGAGATCACGTTGGTCGCGATCAGCGTGCCGCCGGCCGGCAGGTGCGCGACGAGCGGCGCCGCGAGCAGGTCGTAGAGCGCAGCGGGCCCGGGGTACGCGAACAGCACCGCGGCGCAGACGAGCACGGCGAGCGCCGAGCGGATGATCCGGTCGCGCAGCTCGATGAGATGCGAGACGAACGGCTGCTCGGTTCCCGCCAGCTCGTCGGGATCCTTGTCGGAGGTCATCCGAGGCGCGGCGGGCGGAAGCGCGCGACGCGCGCGGCACCCGACTGCGCCCGGGCGCGCACGCCGTTCTTCTGCTTGTACCACTGCGGCGTCGCGCCGCGCTTGAGACGCCAGTTCTTCTTCGGATGGTGATACGTGGGCGGCGGTTCGGCGAGCGGGTTGTCGCTCGACAGTGGCGCCACCGTGTCGGCCGGAGGCTGCCACGCCGACTGCAGGTCGGCGGTCGTCTTGTTCACCTCGCTCGCGACCGTCTGCTCGACATTGCGGGCAGCGTCTTCGAACTCGGTCTTCATCTTCTTCAGCTCTTCGAGCTCGATCGAGCGGTTGACCTCGGCCTTGACGTCGGCGACGTAGCGCTGCGCCTTGCCGATCAGCGTGCCGACCGTGCGCGCGACGCGCGGCAGCTTCTCGGGGCCGATGACGACGAGGGCGACGGCGCTGATGAGCGCCAGCTTGTCGAAGCCGAAATCGATCATGACGTCGCGGCCCGGCGCGCGCAGCGCGCGGCGGTCAGCTCCTCGTCGTCTTCGTCTCGACGTCGACGGTGCCCGGGTCGAGCGGCCGATCGGTGCCGACGCGCTGCGTCGGCGCGGCCGGATCGGCCGGGCTCGCGGTGCCGTCGCGGACGCCGTCCTTGAAGCCCTTCACCGCGCTGCCGAGATCGCTGCCGATGTTCTTCAGCTTCTTGGTGCCGAAGATCAGCACGACGATCAGGAGCACGATCAACCAATGCCAGACGCTGAACGAACCCATGGCGGTTCTCCGATAGGAAACTGCGGGGGATTCTAGGTCAGCCCTTCGCCCACGGACGCGGGCCTCCCATGACGTGAACGTGGAGGTGCTGCACCTCCTGCATGCCGTCCTTGCCGGTGTTGACAAGGGTGCGAAAGCCGTTCGTCACCCCGAGCTCGCGCATCAGCCGCGGCGCCATCGCCATCATGCGGCCGAGCATCGCTGCTTGCCCTTCGCCGACGTCGTAGAAGGTCGCGATGTGCTCCTTCGGGATCATCAGGACGTGGACCGGCGCCCACGGCGCGATGTCGTGGAAGACGAAGATGTCGTCGTCCTCGTACGCTTTCTTGCTCGGGATCTCGCCGGCGACGATGCGGCAGAAGATGCAGTTCGGATCGCGATGCATGGCTGCAGCCCCGCTCACGCCGGCATCGGCCGGTTCGACGAGAGGTTCAGCCAGCCGCGCGCGATCCGGTAGAGGAACCAGATCGAGATGATCCCCCAAGCGATCCAGCCCGGCAGCAGGAACAGCAGCCAGAGCGGCCACGTGACGAGGTAGAGCACGCCGGCCCAGACGACGCTCCGGATCCGCCAGCTGAAGTGCGACTCCTGCCAGGTGCCGCGCGCATCGTCGCGCTTGACCATGTCGATGAAGAACGCGATCAGGAGCAGCAGCACGCTCGCCTGCACGCCGGGCAGCACGGCGCCGACCGCGACGACGGCGTGCAGGAAGTAGCTGATGTGGCCGACCGTCTTCAGCGACTGCTGCGAATCCGGGACATCGACGACGTCGTTCATGTTCCTTCTGCCTCTCTGCGGTTCAACTTGCGGGCGGCGAATTCCTCGAGCCCCGACTGCCCTTCGCGGCGCTCGAGCTCGGCGAGGACGTCGCGCGGCGCGAGGCCGTGCGTGGCGAGCGCGATCATGGTATGGAACCAGAGATCGGCGACCTCGGCGACGATCTTCTCCGGCGCGCCGTCCTTGCACGCCATGACGACCTCGGTCGCCTCTTCGCCGATCTTCTTCAGCACCGCGTCCGGCCCCTTGGCGATCAGCCGCGCGACGTAGCTCTTCGCCGGGTCGGCGCGCTTGCGCTCGTCGATGACGCCGGCGAGCCGCGCCAGCGTGTCGTCGCTCCTCTTCGTGGCGCCGTCCATCCGCGCTATCTGTAGATGCGCTCCGGATCCTTCAAGACCGGATCGACGGTGCGCCACTCGCCGCCTTCGTGGCGCTGGAAGAAGCACGAATGGCGGCCGGTGTGGCAGGCGATGGTCGGCTCGCCCGGGCTGCTCCCGGTTTGCTCGACCACGAGCAGGACGACGTCGTTGTCGCAGTCGAGCCTCAGCTCCTTGACCTTCTGGACGTTGCCGCTCTCCTCGCCCTTCTTCCACAGGCGACCGCGCGAACGGCTCCAGTAGAACGCCTCGCCGAGCTCGGCCGTCCGCTCGAGCGCGTCGCGGTTCATGAACGCGAGCATGAGGACGTCGCCCGTCCCCGCTTCCTGCGCGATCGCGGGAACGAGGCCGTTCTGATCCCACTTGACGTCGTCGAGCCAGCTCATCGCTTCAGTGTAGCGGCCGGGTCCGCGGCGACGCACGTCGGCCCGACGAATCCCCGCTCGGCGGCGAACCAGTCGAGCACCGGGAGTGTTCCGGGCAGCACCGGGGCGACGACGACCGGCAGCGACTGCCACGCCATCGCCTGCCCCTCGCGCATCGCGATCGCGCCGCGCCAGGCGAGCACCTTGCAGAAGTGCAGCCGCACGCGGGCGTGCGCGTAGTCGACGCGAGTCGCGTGCCAGCGGCGAACGTCGACGACGTCGATGCCGAGCTCCTCGTGCAGCTCGCGCGCGAGCGCCGCCTCGACCGTCTCGCCGCGCTCGAGCTTGCCGCCCGGGAACTCCCACCAGCCAGCGTAGACCTTGCCCGCCGGACGCGACGTGAGCAGGAAGCGGCCGCGCTCACCGATCAGGACGCCGACCGCGACATCGACGACGTCGCCGTCGTCGCGAGCGCCGCCGCTCAAGCGTGCCGCCCTGCGTAGTCCCTGGCGAACTGGTAGGCGACACGACCCGAGCGCGAGCCGCGCTCGAGCGCCCAGACGAGCGACTCCTGGCGCGCCGCGGCGATCGCGTCGTCGCCGACGCCGAAGCCGTGCAGCCACTGGGCGACGATCGCGAGGTACTCGTCCTGGCTGAACGGGTAGAAACTCACCCACAGGCCGAACCGCTCGGAGAGCGAGATCTTCTCCTCGACGACCTCGCCGGGATGGACCTCGCCGTCTTCGGTGTGGCGGTAGCTGAGGTTCTCCTTCATGTACTCGGGCAGGAGATGGCGGCGGTTGCTCGTCGCGTAGATGAGGACGTTCTCCGAGCTTTCGGCGACCGAGCCGTCGAGGATCGACTTCAGCGCCTTGTACCCCGGCTCGCCTTCGTCGAAGCTCAAGTCGTCGCAGAAGACGACGAAGCGCTCGGGACGCTCGGCGACGAGGTCGACGATGTCGGGCAGGTCGACGAGGTCCGTCTTGTCGACCTCGATGAGCCGGAGGCCACGCGGCGCGAACTCGTTCAGGCACGCCTTGATGAGCGAGCTCTTGCCGGTGCCGCGCGAGCCGGTCAGGAGCACGTTGTTGGCGCTCTTGCCGGCGACGAACTGCTCGGTGTTGCGGACGAGCTTGTCCTTCTGCGAATCGACCTCGACGAGCGACGCGAGCCGGATCGTCGCGACATGGCGGACCGGCTCGAGGCGGCCGCCGGCGCCGCGGCGGCGGTAGCGAAACGCCGTCGACGCACTCCAGTCCGGCGCGGCCGGCGGATGCGGCAGCACCGCTTCGAGGCGGTCGACGAGCGCCTCGGCGCGCGCCACCAGGCGCGCCAGCGTTGCGGGATCGAATGCCATCGCGATCTCAGGCGGCGCGGCGGTCGATCGCCGCCGCAGCCGGCGCAGACGCGTGCAGCGGCGCCACGGCGTCGTCGGCGACCGCGAAGACGCGATCGTTCGCCTCCGGCCGGATCGGGTGCATCCCCGTGAACGCGCCGAATGCGGGCAGGACGCCGACGTCGTCGCCGAGGCAGAAGCATGGCAGCCGCAGGTGGTCGAAGCCGCGCCCGCCGATGCCGATGCACGGATGCAGGTGGCCGGCGAGGACGTAGCTGCCGCGCCGCGGCCGCGGGTGGTGGCAGAGCGCGAAGCCGCCGTGCGCGTAGGGTTCGTCGACGACGTCGATGCCGAGGTACGCCGGCGGATCGCCGGCGCGGCTGTCGTGGTTGCCGCGCACCAGCACCAGCCCGAGCGTGGCGTGCGCGCGCCGCCAGCGTGCGACCGCGCCGAGCGTCGCGGCGGCGTGCGCCTTCGCCGAATGGAGGAAGTCGCCGAGGAAGACGATGCGGCGTGCGCGCCACGTCGCCACGAGCGCCGACAGCGCAGCGAGCGTCTCGCTCGTCGTCCCGCGCGGCACCGGCACGCCGAGCGCGCGAAACGTCACCGCCTTGCCGATGTGCGCGTCGGCGACGAGGAGCGTGCGCGTCGCCGGCAGGAACGCCGCCTTCTCGGGCAACAGCGTCAGCGGCTGGCCGCCGGCGACGATCGTCGTCACGCGAGCGCTCGTCACGCCGCGAACAGGCGCAGCGCGACGTCGAGGTGCTCGGTCGGGCTCTTCTTGAACCCCGAGCGCGCGAAGCGCTGCAGGCGGCCGATCGCGAACGCGGTCAGCACCGACGCCTGCGCGTTCGCGTCGACGGTCGGCGTCGTCGAGCCGGCGACCTCGGCACGCTGGCGCAAGCTCTGCCGCAGCTGCGACTCGATGCGCTCGAAGAACTGGTTCATGCGCGCGGTCAGGCGGTCGTTCTCGAAGACGAGCGCGTCGCCGACCATGACGCGCGTCATGCCCGGGTTCTTCTCGCCGAACTGGAGCAGCACGGCCAGCACCCGCTGCACCTGCACGCCGGCGTCGGACTCGCGCTCGACGATCTGGTTGACGAGCGTGAAGACGCTCTGCTCGATGAACTCGATCAGCCCCTCGAACATCTGCGCCTTGCTCGCGAAGTGGCGATAGAGCGCCGCCTCGGAGACGTCGAGCTTGGCGGCGAGCGCCGCGGTCGTGACGCGCTCGGCGCCCGGCTCCTGCAGCATCGTCGCCAGCGTCTCCAGGATCTGGACGCGGCGCTCGCCCGGGCGCGGGCGCTTGCGCGTCGGCAGCGTCGGCGGCTGGCGTGACGCGCCGGGAACGATCGCTTCGTCGGGCAGCGGCGACGTC
>DATJIM010000084.1:0-3072 GCA_035493195.1 Caldimonas sp. | reverse complement strand
GTTCGAGAAGCTCGTCTTCATGCAGCGTCACAACCGATGAGCGCGGCCGCGGCTCGTCGCTTCGCCGATCGTGGCGACGCTCGCATCATCAAGGGATGTGAAGGCGCGTAGCGGCGGCCCGGCCAGAATCGTTCCAGCGTGCTCGCAGTCGCCCCTGTCACCCTCGACGATGGCCGCGTCCGCCTCGAGCCGCTCGGCCTGCATCACGAGCAAGGACTGAGGCGCGCCGCCGCCGACGGCGAGCTGTGGCACCTCCGCGTCACCAGCGTCCCCGAGCCCGACGACACGCGCGGCTACATCGAGCGCGCGCTGCAAGGCTTCGCCGAAGGGCATCGGCTCGCGTTCGCGGTGCTCGACGCGACGAGCGGCGAGGTGATCGGCTGCTCCAGCTACCACGACATCGTCCCCGCGGTCGAGCGCCTCGAGATCGGCTACACGTGGTACGCGAAGAGCCGGCAGCGCACGCACGTCAACGCGAGCGCCAAGCTGCTGTTGATGCAGCACGCGTTCGAGACCCTCGGCGCGCGGCTCGTCGGCTGGCGGACCGACAACTTCAACTTCGCGAGCCAGCGCGCGATCGAGCGGCTCGGCGCGAGGAAGGACGGCGTGATCCGCCACCACGCGGTGCGCCGCGACGGCACGATCCGCGACACGGTGATGTACAGCATGACCTCGGGCGAGTGGCCCGAGGCGAAGGCCGAGCTGCTGGCGCGGCTGGCGCGCGCATGATCCGTGCCGTCGTCGCCGCGCTCGTGCTCGCGGCGACCGCGCTGCCGGCGTTCGCGGTCGAGCTGCGCGTCCTCTCGGCCGGTGCGATCGAGCCCGGGATCCGGCCGGCGCTCGCCGCCTTCGAACGCGCGAGCGGGCACACGGTGTCGATCTCGTTCGCTGCCGCACCG
This sequence comes from Caldimonas sp., assembly GCA_035493195.1. GTDB lineage: Bacteria > Pseudomonadota > Gammaproteobacteria > Burkholderiales > Burkholderiaceae_C > Schlegelella_A. The sequence continues at coordinate 2,173 of DATJIM010000084.1, read as the reverse complement.
GCGCTGCGCGCCGCGCTGCGCAGCGCGCCGACCGCCGACGTCGTCGTCGTTCCGCAGGCAGCGCTCGACGAGCTCGCCGCGAGCGGTGTCGGCATCGTCGGCGCGCGCGCGCCGATCGGCAAGGTCGGCGTCGGCGTCGCGATTCGCAGCGACGTCGAACCACCCGACATCGCGAGCGCCGAGACGCTGAAGGCGGCGCTGCAGGCCGCCGACCGCGTCGTCTTCAACCGCGCGTCGACCGGCGTCATCGTCGAGCAGATGCTGCTGCGGCTCGGCGTCGCCGACGCGGTCGACGCGAAAGCCGATCGCGTTGCCGACGGCGCGTCGGTGATGCGCCGGCTGCTCGCGGGAACGTCGCCCCGCGAGTTCGGGTTCGCCGCGATGACCGAGATCGCGCTCTTTCGCGACCAGGGCATCCGCCTCGTCGGGCCGCTGCCGTCGTCGCTGCAGAACACCACCACCTACGTCGCGGTGCCGTGGCCCGGGCTTCGCCAGCCCGACGCCGCGCGCGCCGACGCGGTGGCCGCATTGATCCGCCAACTGCAAGGCCCGGACGCGCGCTCGCAATTCGCGAACGCGGGGATCGAGCCGGCGCAATGAACGCCACAAGCGTTTCGTGGAGATCGCCCTTGAACGCAACGCCCTCGACCACTCCCCCGCAGCTCGCGAAGAGCGACGGCGCCGCCTACCTGCGCCAGCCGACGCTGCGCGGCGACCGCATCGTCTTCGTCGCCGACGACGACCTCTGGAGCGTCGCTGCGTCGGGCGGCGTCGCGCGACGACTGACCGCCGGCCTCGCCGAAGCGTCGACGCCTGCGCTCTCGCCCGACGGCCGCTGGCTCGCGTTCGTCGGCCGCGACGAGCAGCATCCGGAGGTCTACGCGATGGCCGCCGACGGCGGCCAGGCCAGGCGGCTGACGTGGCTCGGCACCGACGTCCAGGTGCGCGGCTGGACTCCGCAGGGCGAGATCGTCTACATCACGACGCAAGGCCAGCCGTTCTTCCGCAACCACCAGGCATTCGCGGTCGCGCCGGCAGGCGGACGGTCGCGCGCGCTCGGGCTCGGCCAGGTCAACCACATCGCGTGGGGCGAACGCGGCCGCGTCGCGATCGGGCGCAACACCGAGGACCCGGCGCGTTGGAAGCGCTACCGCGGCGGGCGCGCGGGTGCGATCTGGGTCGACGCCGAAGGCAGCGGCATGTTCCGCCGCCTCGAGCTCGCCGGCAACGTGACGACGCCGATGTGGATCGGCGAGCGGCTCTACTTCGTCGGCGACGGCGAAGGCGTCGGCAACGTCTATTCGTGCCGGCCCGACGGCAGCGACGTCCGCCGCCACACCGACCACGACGACCGCTACGCGCGCCAGGCGCAGAGCGACGGCGAGCGCATCGTCTACATGTGCGGCGCGCGCCTCTGGCTCTTCGATCCGAACAACGACGTGACACGCGAGCTCGCGATCGAGACGCCGGCGCACCGCACGCAGGCGGCGCGCCGATTCGTCACCGCGGCCGACCACCTCGAGTCGTTCGCGCTTCATCCGCAAGGCCATTCGCTCGCAATCGTCGCGCGCGGCCAGTTGTTCGCGATGCCGCTCTGGGAAGGCGCAGCGACGCGCCGCATCGACGATTCGGCGCAGCCGAGCGCAGCGACAGCGGCCGCCGACGACGGTCCCGCGGTGCGGTTGCGCCGCGGCCAGTGGCTCGCCGACGGCACGACGATCGTCGCCGCCAGCGACGCGTCGGGGGAGGAGAAGCTCGTCGTCTTCTCCGGCGACGGCAGCGCGCGCACGCTGGCGTGGGACTGCGGCCATGTCAGCGCGCTCGTCGCCGCGCCGGTCGGCAGCGCGGTCGCATTCGCGAACCACCGCAACGAGGTCTGGATCGGCGACGTCGCGAGCGGCGAGCTGATCGCGGTCGACACCAGCGGCTACGGCCGCAGCGACGACCTCGCATGGTCGCCCGACGGCGCCTGGCTCGCGTACACGTTCGCCGCCGACACGCGGCACGTCGCGCTGAAGCTCTTCTCGCGCGCGACGCGGTCGAGCACGTGGCTGACCGAGCCCGAGTTCCGCGACTCGATGCCGGCATTCGATCCCGATGGCCGCTACCTCTATTTCGTCTCGGTGCGGACGTTCGATCCGGTCTACGACAGCGTCCGCTTCGACCTCAGCTT
>DATJIM010000083.1:0-13993 GCA_035493195.1 Caldimonas sp. | reverse complement strand
CGAGCAGTTCGGCGCGCGTATCGAGCGCGGCGACGACGGCTGGGTGCTGCGGGTGCAGCGGCCGCTGCAGGCGACCACGCACTGGCTCGACTACGCGTCGGTGACGACGACCGAGAACTTCGTGATGTCCGCGGTGCTCGCGCGCGGCAGTTCGCGGCTCGTCAACGCGGCGTGCGAGCCTCATGTGCAGGAGTTCTGCCGCTTCCTGGTCGGGATGGGAGCGCGGATCGCCGGCTGCGGCAGCTCGCAGCTGCAGATCGAAGGCGTCGACGCGCTCGGCGGGACCGAATGCACGTTCGCCGACGATTTCCACGAGGTCGCGACGTTTCTCGCGCTGAGCGCAGTGACGGGCGGCGACGTCGTGGTGAAGAACGGCGTCGTCGACCAGTTCCCCCTCCTCGATCGCACGTTCGCCAAGTTCGGCGTGGAGCTCGAGCACCGCGACGGCTTCAGTCGCGCGCACGTCGCAGGGCGGCTGCAGGTGCGCGGCGCGATCGCCGGCAACCTGCTGCAGAAGGTCGAGGCCGCGCCGTGGCCGTACGTCCCCGCCGATCTGCTGCCGATCTTCGTCGCGCTCGGCGTCCGCGCCGAAGGCTCGGCGATGTTCTGGAACAAGGTCTACGAGGGCGCGCTCGGCTGGTCGGCCGAGCTCAACAAGTTCGGCGCCCACACCGTGCTCTGCGATCCGCACCGGCTGATCGTCTACGGCGGCAAGCCGTTGCGCGCGGCGACGGTGGAGAGCCCGTACATCATCCGGGTCGCGATCGCCCTCTTCATGCTGGCGGCGAGCATCGAGGGCACCTCGGTCATCCGCAACGCTGCGCCGATCCGTCGCGCGCACCCGAACTTCGTCGGTCATCTGCAGGCGCTTGGGGCGAGCGTCGACTGGGCCGACGACGATGCTGCCAGCCCGCGCCTGCCGGCGACGGTTCGGCGCCCGCGCGCTCGCGGCCTACGCGGCCTTGCGCGTCTCGAGGATCTCGTTGGCTTGTCGCCTTGCCAGGCTCCGTAGCGCGAAGATCGCAGGCAGGTGCTGCGCCCGCGGCCGCGCCTTGCCTTCCTCCCAGTTGTAGATCGATTGCGCCGAGGCGCCGATGAGAAGCCCGCATTCGGCGGCGGAGAGCCCGAGGCGCCGCCGCTGCGCGGCCATGCTGCGCGCGCTGAACCGCGTCCCCCGCGCGCTCTGATCTTCGTTCGCTGCAGCGGGCGACGATGTCTGTCGATCTCGGCCGACCCGCCGAAGCTGGCGCTCGAGCTCGAGCAGCCGGCGCTTCAAGGCGGCGATCTCGGACCGGTGGGTCGTCGAGGACTTCTTCAGGCTCGAGGTCTCCCGCCGGATCTCTTTGCGAGCGATGCGGGAGATCTCCTCTTTCAGAACAGACGCGACGTTTGCCATGGGTCGGGAGTGTTGCAACGATCTCGCATCTTAGGACGTCGCAGTCGTGGCCGAGTTCCGGTCGTGCCGGTCGGTCACATCGCGAGCGATCGCGACCGACCCGAGGACGCGGTCGGCGGCGTCCTTCACGACCGAGAAGCTCATCTCGACGTAGACGCTCGTCCCGCTCTTGTGGATTCCCTTGGTCAGCGTCGCACGTCCCGCGAGGCGCGTCGTCCCGGTGGCCATCGCGGCGCGATAGCCTCGCCAATGGGCTTGGCGCAAGCGCTCGGGGACGATGAGGTCGAGGCTCGCTCCGACCGCCTCGTCGCGGGGGAAGCCGAAGATCTTCTCTGCCGCCGCGTTCCACAGCCAGATCACACCGTCGGCGTCGGCGTAGATCACGGCATCGACCGTTTGCTCGAGAACCAGGGCGGCGATGTTCGGCTGCTGTTCGTTTGCCATGGGTTCCGGTCTGCGGCTGTGCTGCGCCGCTTCGCGGCGAGAAGTGCTCGATCGCTCGATCGTAGCCGTCGACCGCTCGGGGTAGCGCGACGCGGTACCTCGAAGCCATCGCGCGCTGGCTGGGCGTCTTCGTCCAGCGTCCCGAGCATCACTCGTTCCACCACCAGCTCGGCGTGCAAACGTTCAACTTCGGAGACATCACGCTCTGGGACCGGCTGTTCGCAACCTTCAGGGACACCGACGAGTTCAGTGCGCGCTGCGGGTTCCCGGGACGGCAGGAAGAGCAGCTCGGCGCGATGCTCTGCTTCCGCGACGTCTACGACGCAAGTGCGTCCACGGCCGAACGTTCGCTCAAGACCAACTCCCGTTCTGCAGGACGACGCGATACCCGTCCGGGTCCTGAAAGGTCCTGCCGCGTGCCGACCAGTAGGGATTCGCCGACGTCACCTCGACGAAACCGGCGGCGACCAGCGAAGCGCAGCCGCCCTGCCAGTCCCCGGCGTCGGGCAGATACAGCACGACGAGATCCTCCGTGGTCGGCGTGGGAGCGACGCCACCGACACGCTCGATCGTGAACTCGAAGTGATACGGAGCGGCCCGGTCGCCGACCATCGCGCCATCGAAGCCGTCGTGATCCGAGAACCCGCCGAGCACGCTCCAGCCGAGGCCATCGCAGTACATGCGGACGGACCTGGCGAGGTCGGTCACCGGACGCGCGATTCTGAGGTGCTGAGGCATTGCGGACCGTGCGCCAGCATAACGCTAGCGGACACGCAGTTGCCGCTCGGCTGCGTGCGCTTCGAAAGCCCCGCGGCGCGCCACGACAGCGCACAGACGGGCACGCGCGTTGCCAAAGCGCGCTCCCGCAACCTGACGACACGGCTTCGCGATGCAGCGAACGGTTGCGCACGGCGATCGCGCTATCGCGTTTCTTGACACTGATCTTCGCGCGGCGTAGAAACTCCGCAGCCCGGCAATCTCACCGGCGCATCAAGAAGAACAGTCCGCTCGGACATCCACCACCTCCGGCGCCGCAGCGCCGAACCAGGAGACAGCCATGCAGTCTCGTTTGTCGCCATCCATTCGATCGTCGATGCAGCGGTACCAGGCGAGGCATGTCGCGCCGCTGCTCGTCGGCGCCGCGGCGGCGATGCACGTCGCGCCCGCATTGGCGGCGACTTGCGCCGACCTCACGAGCTTCGTGCTCGCGGACACCACCATCACGCTCGCCCAGTCGTACACCGCGGGCAGCACCGTCTCGGGCTCGACGAAGGCGCCGGTCGACCTCTGCCGGGTCGCGGGCACGATCAAGCCCGGACCGCAGTCGAACATCCATTTCGAGGTCTGGATCCCGACCGAAGCGAACTGGAACGGCAAGTACCAGCAGACCGGCAACGGCGGGTTCGCGGGCTCGATCTCGCTCAGCAACATCGCCAACGCCGTGTCGCGCGGCTATGCGGCCGCCGCGACCGACGACGGCACGTCGGGGCCGCCGGCCGGCGCGCCGGCGTTCATCAACAACCCGGACGTCCTGCTCGACTACGGCTATCGCGCGGTCAACGCAACCGCCGAGAAGTCGAAGGCGATCATCAGCATGCTGATGGGGCGCGGCGCGAGCCGTTCGTATTTCGTCGGCTGCTCGGACGGCGGCCGCGAGGCGTTGCAGGAGGCGCAGCGCTTCCCGAACGACTTCGACGGGATCATCGTCGGCTCGCCCGTCAACGATCAGGTCGGCGAGTTCGCCTCCTCGTATCTCTACGACATGCAGGCCACGCTCGGCGGCCCGCAGACCAACGGCGTCCCCGATGCCTACATCCCGTCGAGCAAGCTGCCGCTGCTCAGCAATGCGGCGCTCGCGCAATGCGCCGGCAACGACGGCGGCCTGGCGAGCGATCTGTTCCTCAACGACCCGCGTCAATGCCGGTTCCGTCCGGAGGTCGTCCAGTGCCGGCGCGGCCAGGACCCGGCCACCTGCCTGACCGCGGCGCAGGTCGATGCGGCACGCAAGCTCTACCGCGGCCCGCACGAGGACGGTGTCCTGCTCTTCCCCGGCCTCGAGCCCGGCGGCGAGGCCGCGGCCGGAGGTTGGGTCAACTGGATCACCGGCAGCTCGCCCGCGTCGCCCGGCTCGCAGTACACGCTCGGCAAGGGCTTCGCGTGCAACCTGATGAAGAACGTCGCCGATTGCGACTACCTCAGCGTCGACGTCAACCAGCAGGACGACGAAGCGCGCATCCGGTTCCAGCCCATCCTCAGCGCAATCAATCCGGATCTCGGGCCGTTCAAGGCGCGCGGCGGCAAGATGATCCAGTACGCAGGCTGGGCCGACGCTGCGATTCCGCCGGAGAACGGACTCAACTACTACCGCAAGGTCATTCACACGATCGGCGACCCGCGCGACTTCTACCGCGTCTTCATGGTCCCGGGCATGGCGCATTGCAGCGGCGGCGCCGGACCCAACGCCTTTGGCAACGGCACCGCCAACGGGCCGGTGATCGACGCCGAGCACGATCTCGTGAAGGCGCTCGAAAGCTGGGTCGAGCAAGGCGTCGCGCCGCAACGAATCATCGCGACGCACTACGTGAACAACACGGCCTCGCAGGGCGTGCAGTTCCAGCGCCCGCTCTGCCCGTATCCCGAGCGTGCCGAGTACACCGGGTCGGGCGACCCGAACGACGCGGCGAACTTCCAGTGCGTCGTCCACCACGGCCAGCACGATCCGCGCAACATCGGGCCGCAGAAAGCGTACCAATAGAAGCGGCAACGGCGGACCGGATGCGGTCCGCCGTCTGGCGAAGGGGCGCCGGGTGCGCGATCAGTAGAACCAGCTGGCCGGCACCCGCACCAGCTGCGGGAACAGCACCATCAGGAACATGAGGGCGAACTGGGCGATCATGAACGGCACGACGCCGCGCGTGACGTCGTCCATGCTCACCTTGCCGACACCGGCCACGGTGTTGAGCACGACGCCGACCGGCGGCGTGACGAGGCCGATGGCGTTGTTGATCATGAAGAGCACGCCGAAGTAGACCGGGTCGATGCCCGCGGCCTTGACGAGCGGCATCAGCACCGGCGTCATGATGAGGATCGTCGGCGAGAGGTCGAGCGCGGTGCCGACGATCATCACCACGACCATGATCGCTGCCATCAGCAGGCGCGGGCTGTCGAGCAGCGGCTGCAGCAGGGTGACGAGCTGGCCGGGAATGTTGGCGATGGTGATGAGCCATGCGCTCACCGCCGCTGCGGCGACCAGCAGCATGACGAGCGATGTCGTCCGCGCCGCGGCGACGAAGACGCGATAGAGCTGGCTGAACCTGAGCTCGCGGTAGATCGCGGACGAAACGAAGAGCGCATACGCCGCCGCGACGACGCCGGCCTCGGTCGGCGTGAAGACGCCGAACTTCAGGCCGACGATGATGATCACGGGCAGCACGAGCGCCCATGCGGCGCTCCGCACGGCGGCGACCAGATCCTTGAACGGGCGGCGCGGCGGCGATTCGATCGCCTCCTTGCGCACCATCCACCACCACGTGATCCAGAGCGTCAGGCCGAGCATCAGACCGGGAAAGATGCCGGCCATGAAGAGCTTGGAGATCGAGACGTTGCCGGCGACGCCGAAGACGACGAGGCCGATGCTCGGCGGAACGACCGGCGCGATGATGCCGGTCGAGGCGATCAGGCCGGCGGCGCGCGCCTTGTCGTGTCCTGCGGCGATCATCATCGGCAGCAGCAGCGCCGTCAGCGCCGCCGCATCGGCCACGGCCGAGCCCGACAGCGCCGCCAGCAGGCAGCCGGCGACGATCGTGACGTAGCCGAGGCCACCGCGCACGTGGCCGACGAGGACGAGCGCGACGTGGACGATGCGCCGCGACAGCCCGCCGACGTTCATGATTTCGCCGGCGAGCAGGAAGAACGGCACCGCCAGGAGCGGATAGCTGTCGGCGCCGTTGATGAGGTTCTGCGCGAGGATCTGCGGATCGAGCATGCCGAGCTGCCACATCAGCGCGGCACCGCAGACCAGAAGCGCGAACGCGATGGGAATGCCGACGGCCATCGCCGCGAGCAGCGAGCCGACGAAGACGACGAGCGTCATGCCGCCGCCTCGTGGTCGCTGGCCAGCGAGAGCTCGTCGTCGCCGGCGCGGCCGGTGAGGAGCTTCCACAGATCCGCCAGCGTCAGCAGCGCCGCCGAGACCGAGAAGACGAGGCCGACGCTGTAGAACCACGCCATCGAGGCGCCGCTCGACGGCGCGGAGACGTCCCAGTTGATCTTGGTCTGCTCGAGCGAGCCGCGAAACAGCATCCAGCAGATCAGCAGCATCAAGGCATGGCCGATGAAGAGGCAGACCTTCTTGCCGCGCGGACCGAGCCGCGCGACGAGCGCGTCGGTGCCGAGGTGGGCGTGCTCGCGAAGCCCGATCAGGGCGCCGAGAAACGTCAGCCAGACGAACAGCCAGCGCGAGAGCTCTTCGGAGACGGTGATGCCGGAGTTGAAGCCGTAGCGCAGGACGACGTTGCCGAAGACGAGCACGACCATGAGCAGCATGCAGGCGGCGATCGCGCCTTCGAGCAGCCGCACATAGCCGTTGAGCAGCCGCTCAATCAGCTTCATTCGGCGAGACCGTGGATGCCGGCGCGGCGATGCCGGCGACATCGCTGGCAATGGCCGCGTAAGCCAGCTCGAAGAGCGCGCGCCGAGAGCGGGGCACCGCTCCCATCGCGACCAGGGCGGCTTCGCCGAGCTCGCCGGCGCCGAGCGCCGCGACGGCGTCCGCGTCGAAACCGCTCGCGATCAGCACCCAATCGGCCTCGCCATCGGAAAGCCCGCGCAGGCGTTGCTCGGTCGTCGCATCGATGGGTGGCGGCTCGTGCCTCAGGAGATGCAGACCGGCCAGACCCGGCCGCGACGGCGCCGACGCGGACAGCTCGCGCAATGCGCGCCGCAGGTCGGGTTCGCGCCCGGCAGCGGGCGCAAGACGGATCGTGAGAACGTTGCGCGCAGTCAGGCCGCCGCGGCTCTCGAGCACGTGGCATTGGCTGCGGACCATGTTGCGGTGATGCGGCATCAGCCGCGTCGACCACGGGCTCGGCGCGTTCAGCCGCGCCAGATACAAAGGCGACTCCAGGACCGCGTGGTCGGCGAGTTCGTAGAGGACGAACGTGGCGTCGCCGCCGTCGGCGCTGCGCCAGCGCGAGGCGCGCAGGAACCCCGGGATCGCGAGACGCTCCGGGAAGTGCTCGTGGGCGTGCCAGTGCTCGAAGTCCGAGCGGACTTGCGGTGCGATGTCCCACCACATGGCCAGCGCCGCCTTGCCAGCGAGCGCCACGCGTCTAGCTCCGCGCGCCGCTCGAGAGCGCTTCGCTCGCCAGCTCGGCCAACGCGCGCAGCGCCGCGGTGTACGAGCGCCAGCCGAGCCCTTGCACCGTGCCGTGCACGGCAGGCGAGATGATCGAATGCGCCCGCCACGGCTCGCGCGCCGCGATGTTGCTCATGTGCACCTCGAGCACCGGGAACGGCATCGCCTTGATCGCGTCGTGCAAAGGCACGCCGTGCTGGGTCAGGCCCGCGGGGTTGACGAGCGCTCCGGCGGCGCTGTCGATGCGCTCGTGCAGCTTGTCGATCAGCGCACCCTCGTGGTTCGACTGGAAGATCTCGAGCCCGAGGTCGAGCTCGTTCGCCAGCTCGCGCAGGCGCGCGTCGATCTCGGCCAGCGTCGTCGTGCCGTAGATGTGCGGCTCGCGGCGTCCGAACAGGTTGAGGTTCGGTCCGTGCAGGACCAGCAGCTGGATCATCCGCGTCACAGCTTCGAGACGCGCTCGAGCTCGCTCTTGAAGAGGCTCATCACCGCCGGGTCGTACGACGCGGCGAACTTTTCGTAGACGGGCCTGACTTCGGCGCGCATGCGGGCGAGCTCGGCCGGGGCGATGTCGTTGTAGATCATGCCCTTGGCCTTGAGCTCGCCGACGGCCTTGCTCGCGACGTCGCGGCTGACGACACGCTGGTAGTTCTGCGCCTCGATGGCGGCGTCGCGCAGCAGCTTCTGCTCGACCGGCGAGAGCTTGTCCCAGAAGCGTTTGCTGATCTGGACGGGGTTGGTCGCGTAGACGTGGTTCGTCGCGCTGACGTACTTGTTCACCTCGTAGAACTTGCTCGACAGGATCACCGAGTACGGGTTCTCCTGGCCGTCGACCGCCTTGCTCTCGAGCGCGCCGTAGAGCTCGGCGAACGGCATCGGGATCGGATTCGCCTTGAAGGTCTTGAACGTTTCGAGGAACACCGGGTTCGGGATCACGCGCAGCTTCAGGCCCTCGAGATCCTCGGGCTTGGTGATCGGCCGCTTGCCGTTGGTGACGTTGCGAAAGCCGAGGTCGAAGAAGCCGAGCACGACGACGCCCTTCTCGGCAAGCTTGCCGCTCAGCATCTTGCCGAGCGGACCGTCGACCATGGCGTCGGCCTGGTGCGCGTTGCTGAACAGGAAGGGGAAGTCGAAGACGCCGAATTCCTTGACGATGCCGGCGAGCGACGTCGTCGACGCGACGAGCATCTCCTGCACTCCGCCCTGCAGCGCCGATTGCTGCTGCAGCTCGTTGCCGAGCTGGCTGCTCGGGTACTCCTGCACCTTGATCTTGCCGCCGCTCTTGGCGGCGACGATCTCGGCGAACTTCTTGACGCCGGTGCTGGTCGGGTGGTCGGGGTTGTTGAGGTGGCCGAAGCGGATCGTCCGCTCCTGGATCTCCTGCGCTGTTGCGGGCAGCGCGAGTCCGAGGGCGGCGAGCAGCGAGACGGCGAGCAAGGGACGGCGCACGGACGGCACTCCTGCGGTGGTGGATGGGCCGCATCATCGGGATGATGGAAAGGCTTTCCAATATGGAAAACACTTAGCAGTCCGGCTACGATCGGTCGGCAATGACTGCCCAGCTGGAACGAGGTCTCGCGGTGCTCGAGCACCTTGCGGCCCACCCCGAAGGTGCCGCCCTCTCCGACATCGCCGCCACGATGGCGATGCCGCTCAGCGCGGCGCACCGCCTCCTCTCCGAGCTGGTCAAGAGCGGCTACGTGCGTCAGCTGCGCGACCAGGGCGACTACGGCCTGACGATCAAGCTCGTCGCGCTCGGCCTCGGCTATCTCGGCGCGTCGGGGGTCGTCGACGTCGCGCAGCCTTCGCTCGACCGCCTCGCCGCCGAGTCGGGCGAGCTGGTGCGGCTGGCGATCATCGACGGTGAGGAGCTCGTCTTCGTCGCCAAGGCGCAAGGAGCGACGCGCGGCCTGCGCTACGACCCCGACATGGGTCTCTCGGTGCGCCTGTCGTGCAGCTCCGCCGGCCACGCGTGGCTGTCGACGCTCACGGACGAGGAGGCGCTTCGGCTGGTCGCGCGCCAGGGCTTCGGGGCGCCGGGCGCATACGGCCCGAACGCGCCGACCACCGTCAAGGCGTTGCTCGCCTTCGTGCACGCGGCGCGCAAGCGCGGCTACGCGACGATCAACGAGGTGTTCGCGCCGGCGATGTCGGCGATGGCGGCGCCGGTCGTCGTGCGCGGCGTCGCCATCGGCGTGGTGACCATCGCCGGCCCGGCGGTACGCCTCGACGAGGCGCGGATGAAGCGCCTCGGCGGCGCGCTGATCGAGACGGCGCGCGAGGTCGCCGGGCTCAGCGCGGCGTCGTCGCTCTTTCGCCGCAAGGATGCGGTCAACGCAACCGCCCGCTCGACGACGGCAGCGCGCGCGAGAGCGATTCGACCGATGTGATCGCCGAGCTGAACGACACCCTCAGTGGCTGAGCGCCACCGGCGCGCTGAATTCGGAGGTCGCGCCGGTCGCCAGGTTCGTCGCCGTCGCCGTGAAGAAGCCGATCGAGCTGCCGTCGCCGAGCGGGTTCGGTGTCGACGTGAACGTGAACGACGCCGTTCCGGTCGCATCGGTGGTCACGACCACGCTGCCGAGGAACACCTCGCCCTCCGCAAAGCCGGATGCATTCAAGGTGTGGCTGGCGAAGAACTCGATCTTGTACGGCCCGTTGGGCCGCGTCTGCAGCACGCCGCTCAAGGTGACCCCAGCCGAACCCCAGGTCGAGCTCGCGCTCAGCACCGGAAAGTTCTGCGGCGCGGCACAGTCGGGAAGGCCATCGGCGCAGCCCGCGACGTCGTTCGGAGACACGCCGTTGACCGCGAAGTCGATGCCGAGGAGCGCCGGGCTCGCCAGGTTCATCGTGCCGCCCGCCGCGCCGGCCTGCGAGATGATCTCGGCGTGGCCGTTGTTGTAGATGCTGTTCTGCGTGATGGTGACCTTTGCCGCGCCCGACGGCCCCACGCCCATCCGGTTGCCGGTGATCGTGTTGCCGATCACCGTGCCGGATCCGCTCCACGTGATGCCGTACGTCGTCTTGCTGATCGTGTTGCCCGCGATGACGCCGTTGGTCATCGCGTTCATCTGCAGGCCGTCCGAGTACCCGGTGAACGAGTTGCCGACGATGTAGATGCGGTCGGCGACGCCCGCGCATTCGATGCCTTGCGACGGCGGCACCGACGTCCGCCCGGTCTCGTACCCGACGTTGCCCCGGAACGTGGTGTTTGCGGTGCCGCGCGTGCACTCCATGCCGTCGCCGGTGTCGTACAGGGTGTTGAACTCGATGACGTTGTTGACGCTCAGGCCCGACGTCGAACTGCCGGACGCATCGCCGGCGTCTCCGGTCACGAGGATGCCGGCGCCGCCCGACATGTTGTGGATCAGGTTGTGGTCGAACCGGTTGTCGTGGCTGCGCAGCGAGAGGATGCCGATGCAAAAGCTCCGGATCTCGAGGTTGGTGATGCGAACGTTGCCGGAATCGACCACCGCGAGGCCGGGGTTCGAGACGGTGCGAACGTTCGGCCCGAAGCCGCTCGTCAACCCGGGACAGAACGAGACGTCGTCGCCGTTGATGAAGTTCGAGCCGTCGATCGCCACCGCGGGACCGGCCGCGCTCGCGAGGCGGCTTTGCGCGCCCTCGATCACGACCGGACCGACGATCGGAGGCAGAAGCGAATTCAGCTTGATGATGTGGGGCGCGACCCCGAGAGCAGGAATCCGGATCGTGTTGCCGCCTGCGCTCGGGTTCGCGTTGCTCTGCGTGATCGCGTTGCGCAGCGTGCCGCGACCGCTGTCGCCGTAGTTCGTCACCGTGTACACCGCAGCGTGCGCGCCGACCCCAACCGCCAACGTGGTCGCTGCACAGACGATGTTCAGTTTCATTTCGATCTCCTCGATGGCACGCGTGGGTGATGGCCTTGTCACGCGCAACGAGTCTTTGGCGTGCATCGAGGTGCGGCAAGCGGGTTTCCACGCTCTGCGGCAGGCACGCTCCCTGCCATCGAGCGCGCCCTGCAGCGAGCGGCAAAGCGCATCACTCTGGTGCTCGGTCTGATCCTGGTCAGTGAGTTCCAGGACACCGTCCGCCGTTCGAACAGCGAAGCGCGTCAGCGAAGCTCGATCGCGAAGACCTTCTGCGCGACCCGCCACTTGCCTTCGACCTTCAGAAAGCAGAGGTAGTCGGTGAAGAAACGCGGCGGCAGCGCGCACTTGAGCTTCACGAATGCCGTGGTCGGCGACGATTGGTCGATCTGCAGGATCTCGTCATGCCGCTGCAGGCCCTGCGACTTGGCCGACGGCCGCGCGCGCACGGCCGCCAGCCATTCGTCGCGCGGCCAGGGCTTCAGCTGACCCTTGTCCTCGTACGTCAGCAGGCTCGTCGGATGAAACACCTCGGCAAGCTTGGCGGCATCACCCTCATAGAGGCCGTCGAGGTAGGTTTGAACTGCTGCCCGAATTTGCGCGACGTCGTCACTCATCGGATTTCTCTCTTTCCGCCATCGTTCCCGGCAAACCGTCACCGTGCGGAGCTCGGTTCACTCGATTACGCGTGTGGCACGCAACAGCACGGACTGTGGCAAGGTGACTCCAAGCACGCGAGCGGTTCGCAGGTTCACGACGTAGTCGTACAAATTCGGTTGCTCGACTGGAATGTCTGCCGGTTTCGCGCCGCGGAGAATTCGATCCACCAGCTCGGCAGTGTGTCGGAACACATCAACATTGTTCGGCCCGTACGATAACAATCCTCCGGAATCGGCCTGTGCCGACGACACGAGCATCGGCAGCCGGTGCTCGATCGCCAATGCGGCGAGCCGATCACGGACCTCAAACGTGGATGGCGTGCCGGCATAGTCCACGACACCGTTCGCACCGGCTTGGGTGAACTTCTCGAACGCCTGATCGATGTCGTCCGGCCGGGTCAGTTCGAACTGCACCAGCCTTAGGCCGCTGTGCCTCGCGGTGTCCTCGAGGGACTCGACCTTGTAGCGGTCGCGATTGCCGACGATGACGCCGACCACGCTCAACCGCGGGACAGCTTCCTTGAGCAGTGACAGTCCCTTCTGGCCGAGTGCGACGCCGCTGATGCTGAGGCCGGTGGCGTTGCGACCGGGGTGGGCGAGCGAGTCAATGAGGCCGTACGCGACGGGATCGATTCCCCCCGCGAACACGATCGGCACTTTCGAAGTGGAAGCGGCGGCCGCAATCGCGAAGGTGTCGAAGGGTGCGACGAAGACGTCGGGCTGCAGCGCCAACAATTCAGCCGTCAGGGGCGCAATGCGCGCGCCGTCGCCATGCGTGAATCTCATGTCCAGGACGACACTCTTGCCCTCGACCCATCCAAGCTCCGCAAGCCGCGATCGAAAGGCCTCTAGACCCGGAGCCGGTGCCTCGACAATGCCGAGAAACGCGACCCGGCGCATGGGGTTCTGTGGCTTCGCGGTGGGGAGCGAGGCACCCAGCCACGCGCCAGCGGAGGCTTTGAGCAACAGCCGGCGACTTGCGACGTGAATCCTGCGGCGCTTCATGCGGCCTCCTGGACGCACTCTGATTAGAGCACCGCCGCGTCGCCGGCCGAAGACGCCAGCCGACCGACAACAGAAGGGACGTCACTGCAGAACCTCGTCGGCGCGCAGCAGCATTGACTGCGGCACCGTGATCCCGAGCGCCTTCGCGGTCTTGACGTTGATCACCATCTCGAACCTCGTCGGCTGCTCGACCGGCAGCTCACCGGGAGTTGCGCCCTTGAGGATGCGGCCAGCGTAAATGCCCACTTGACGATATGCATCAGCAAGACTGGCTCCGTAGCTGATCAGGCCACCCGCGGCCGGAAACTCTCGAATGTGGTAAATCGCGGGGATCGCATTGCGGCTCGCAAGGGCCACGATCTGTTTTCGCTGAGAGTCGAAGAACGGATCGTTTTGAACGACCAGGACTCCGACTCCTTCTCGGCCGAGCGTAGCGAAGCTGGCGGCGATCTGAGCTTCGGTGCTCGCTTGCAAGACGAGGAGTCGACGGCCAAGCGAACGTGCCGCGCTCTGCATGGCTTCCCCTTGAGCCGCCGCGTCGGCAAAGTGCGGGTTGAGGAGAAACGCGCTGAGGCTGGCGTTGGGTACAAGCTCGTAAAGGACTTCCAAGCGTTTGGCACCCAACTCGGTCGTGACGAACGTGACGCCGGTTAGATTGCGCCCTGGTCGACCCAAACTAGAAACGAGACCGAGCTTCACCGGATCATCGCCGATCAAAAAGACGATCGGGATGGCGCCAGCGACCGTCTTGGCTGCAAGTGCCGAGGGCGTGCCGCCGACAGCGACCAGGACATTGACCCGCAGCTTCGCGAGGGACGTTGCGAGTCCAGGCAGACGCCCATAGTCACCCTTCGCCCAACGGTACTCGATGACAACGCTTTCCGGATCGACAAAGCCGCTATCGGCGAGTCCGCGCCGGAAAGCGGCAGCATGCGCCGCCGATTCCTCCGGGGATCTGCTGCTCAGGAAGCCGATCACCGGCGCTTCGGGCCGCTGCGCCTTCGCATGGAAGTGAGTGGCGCCGATGATGCAGCACGCCGCACCGCTGATGACGGTCCGCCGATCCATAACCGACACTCCCGCGGCGATCATTGAAGTCGAGACATGCTACGCCCGACGACGCTTTTGCATCGTCATCGCGCCAGCGCAGTCAACGCGGTGACAGCCCTCGCCCGTAACGGTCGGGATGCATCCGGTGCAGCAGCGTCCGGAATCGCGACTCCTGTCGAAGGCCGGTCCAGCGCGGGTCGTCCTTGAGGAACACGAGCTACGGTCGTGGGCGCCA
>DATJIM010000082.1:0-2390 GCA_035493195.1 Caldimonas sp. | reverse complement strand
TGCCGACGACGTCGGGGACCGGCAGCGAGGTCGGCCGCAGCGCCGTCATCAGCGAGGACGACACGCACGTCAAGCGGATCGTCTTCTCGCCGAACATCCTCGCCAAGGCGGTGTTCGCCGACCCCGAGCTGACGCTCGGCTTGCCGCCCGCGGTGACGGCGGCGACCGGAATGGACGCGCTGACGCACAACGTCGAGAGCTACCTGTCGCCGGCGTACCACCCGCTCTGCGACGGCATCGCGCTCGAAGGCACGCGGATCGCCGCGCGCGCGCTCGCGACCGCGGTGCGCGAGCCCGGCAACGTCGCGGCGCGCAGCGACATGATGATGAGCTCGATGATGGGCGCGATCGCGTTCCAGAAGGACCTCGGCGCCGTGCACTCGTGCGCGCACGCGCTCGGCACCGTGTGCGACCTTCACCACGGCCTCGCCAACGCGCTGATGATCGACACCGTGCTTGCCTGGAACGCGACGGCCGTGCCGGCGAAGTTCGACGAGCTCGCCCATGTCGTCGGCGCCGAGGGCGGCGCGCAAGGGTTCCTCGCCTGGCTTCGCGATCTCAAGAAGACGATCGGGATCGCGCCGAGCCTGTCGGCGGTCGGCGTCAGGAAGGACGCGATCCCGCGGCTCGTCGAAATCGCCGTCGCCGACATCTGCCACCAGACCAATCCGCAGCCCGTGACCGCAAAGGACTTCGAGCGCCTGTTCGCGGAGGCCATGTGAAGGACCGCGTGAAGGACCGCGTCAAGGTCGGCATCTCGGCGTGCTTCTTCCACGCCGACCCCAACCGCCCGATCTTCACCGGCAAGACGCTGCAGTACGTCGAGCAGTCGATCGCGCACTGGGTCGCGTCGTCGGGCGAAGCGCTGCCGGTGATGATCCCGAGCCCGGTCGGCGACACGCAGAAGGGCGACGTCGCGCTCGCCGATTACGCCGACTGGCTCGACGCGCTCGTCCTCGAGGGCGGCTCCGACGTCTCGCCGACGAGCTACGGCGAAACGGCGATCGAAGAGCGCTGGCGCGGTGATCGGGTCCGCGACGACTACGAGCGCGCGCTGCTCGCTGCGTTCGAGCAGCGCGGCAAGCCCGTTCTCGGCGTCTGCCGCGGCCTGCAGCTCATGAACGTCGCGTTCGGCGGCACGCTGCTGCAGGACATCGACACCCAGCGGCCGGGCGGCGTGCGCCACCGCGACGCCGGCCTGTACGACCGCAACGTGCATCCGGTCGAGTTCGAGCCGGGGACCAGGCTCGCGCACGTCTTCGAGGGCACGCGGTCGGGCACCGTCAACAGCGTCCACCACCAGGGCATCAAGGATCTCGCTTCGGGCTTCGTGGTCGAGGCGCGCTGCCCGAGCGACGGCATGATCGAGGCGATTCGCCGGCCGAACGGCTCGTACATGGCTGCGGTGCAGTGGCACCCCGAGTTCCACCGCGCCGGTGAAGGCACGCTCGACGACCGCCCGCTGCTCGATGACTTCGTCGCCGCCGCGCGCGCGGCGCGCGCCACCGCATGACGACGCTCAGGATCACCAATCCCGCCGACGGCAGCGCGCTCGCCGAGGTCGCGTCCGACGACGCTGCGAGCGTCGCTGCGAAGTTCGACCGCGCGCGGCGCGCGCAGCCGTCCTGGGCGGCGACACCGTTGGTCGAGCGCATCGTCGCCATGCGGGGCTTTCGCGCCGCGGTCGAGCGCGAGCTCGACACGCTCGCGCGCACGCTCACCCAAGAAGTCGGCAAGCCCCTGCAGCAGTCGAAGAACGAGCTCAACGGCTTCCTCGGCCGGATCGATTTCTTCCTCGCCGCGGTCGAGAAGACCGTCGCACCCGAGACGGTGTTGGCCGACGGCGCGATGACCGAGCGCATCGATCACGATCCGCTCGGCGTCGTCGCCAACGTCTCGGCGTGGAACTATCCGTACTTCGTCGGCGGCAACGTCTTCGTTCCCGCGCTCCTGACCGGCAACGCCGTGCTCTACAAGCCGTCGGAATTCGCGACCCTGACCGGGCAGCACATCGAGCGGCTGTTGCACGGCGCCGGCATCCCGCGCGACGTCTTCATCACCGTCGTCGGCGCCGGCGACGTCGGCGCGGCGCTCCTCGAGCAACCGGTCGACGGTGTCTTTTTCACCGGCTCGGTCGCGACCGGAGCGAAGATCGCCGCGCAGATGGGCGCGCGCATGGTGCGGCTGCAGCTCGAGCTCGGCGGCAAGGACCCGACCTACGTCGCCGAAGACGTTGATGCAAAGACCGCAGCCGAGTCGCTCGCCGACGGCGCGATGTACAACACCGGCCAGAGCTGCTGCTCGGTCGAGCGCATCTACGTCCACGAGCGCATCCACGACGAGTTCGTCCGCCACTTCGTCGCGACGGTCGCGGCATTCAAGATCGGCGA
>DATJIM010000081.1:0-3506 GCA_035493195.1 Caldimonas sp. | reverse complement strand
GCCGATTACTCGGCGACGCTGCAGTACCTGGCGGCGGTCAAGGCGACGAACTCCGACGACTCGGACAAGGTCCTCGCGCAGATGAAGAAGACCAAGATCAACGACGTCTACACGAAGGGCGGCTGGATCCGCGACGACGGCAGCATGATCCACGACATGTACCTGATGCAGGTCAAGACGCCCGACAAGTCGACCGAGCCGTGGGACTACTACAACGTCGTGCAGACGTTCAAGGGCGACACGGCGTGGACGACCAAGTCCGAGAGCAAGTGCTCTCTCTGGAAGTAGTCGTCGGCTGCGTGCGACGAGCCGGGCCGAGCTGAGATGCAGGTCTTCCTGAGCCAGCTCATGCTCGGGCTCGTCAACGGCTCGTTCTACGCGATGCTGAGCCTGGGCCTGGCGGTCATCTTCGGCCTGCTCGGCATCGTCAACTTCGCCCACGGCGCGCTCTACATGCTCGGCGCGTACGCGGCCTACATCGGGCTCGAGCGCTTCGGCATCAACTACTGGGTCGCGCTCGTCGTCGCGCCGATCGTGATCGGCGCGCTCGGCGTCGTCATCGAGCGGCTGTTCCTGCGCCACCTCTACAAGATCGACCCGATCTACGGCCTGCTGCTGACGTTCGGGCTCGCGCTGATCGCCGAAGGCGTGCTGCGCTACTACTTCGGCGTGTCCGGGCAGAACTACGACAAGCCCGAGCTGCTGAGCGGCTCGACCGACCTCGGCTTCATGGTGCTGCCCGACTACCGCGCCTGGGTCGTCGTCGCTTCGCTGGTCATCTGCCTCGGCACCTGGTTCCTGATCGAGCGCACGCGCCTCGGCGCGACGCTGCGCGCCGGCACCGAGAACCCGGCGCTCGTGCAGGCGTTCGGCATCAACGTGCCGCTCATGGTGACCCTGACGTACGCCGGCGGAGCCGGCCTCGCCGCGATCGCCGGCGTGCTCGCCGCGCCGGTGATCCAGGTGACGCCGCTGATGGGGTCGAGCCTGATCATCATCGTCTTCGCCGTCGTCGTCATCGGCGGCATGGGCTCGATCCTCGGCTCGATCATCACCGGCCTCGCGCTCGGCCTCGTCGAAGGCCTGACGAAGGTCTTCTACCCGGAAGCGTCGAGCATCGTCGTCTTCGTCATCATGGCGATCGTCCTGATGGTGCGGCCCGCGGGCCTGTTCGGAAAGGAAGCGTGATGGCCGACGGTCAGGCGATCGCTGCGCCGGTCGTTCATCCGGCGGCGAGCACGGCGCAGCTGGCGCGCTGGGGCCTCTACGCCGGCCTCGCGATCCTCGTCCTCGCGCCGTTCATCGGGCTCTATCCGGTCTTCATCATGACGGCGCTGTGCTACGCGATCTTCGCGTGCGCATTCAACCTGCTGCTCGGCTACACCGGGCTGCTCTCGTTCGGCCACGCCGCGTACTTCGCGACCGCGGCGTACATGTGCGGGTGGCTGGTCCGCTCGGCGGGGCTGCCGCCCGAGCTCGGCGTCCTCGCCGGCGCAGTCGCGTCGGCGCTGCTCGGTCTCGTCGTCGGCTTCATCGCGATCCGCCGCCAGGGCATCTACTTCGCGATGACGACGCTGGCGCTCGCTGAAATGACGTACTTCGTCTTCCTGCAGTGGCGCTCGGTCACCGGCGGCGAGGACGGACTGCAGGGCGTGCCGCGCGGCAAGCTCCTCGGCACAATCCCGCTCGAGGGCTCGCCGCACGACAAGCTCCTCGGCATCGTCCCGATCCCGGACGACGTCGTCATGTACTTCGTCGTCCTCGCCGTCTTCGTCGCCGTCTTCCTCTTCATCCGCAGGATCGTCCACTCGCCGTACGGTCAGGTGTTGAAGGCGATCCGCGAGAACGAGCCGCGCGCCGTGTCGCTCGGCTACGACGTCGACAAGTACAAGCTGCTCGCGTTCGTCCTCTCGACCGCGATCGCCGGCCTCGCCGGTGCGATGAAGTCGATCGTGCTCGGCTTCGCGTCGCTGTCCGACGCGCACTGGTCGGTCTCGGGCGAGGTCGTCCTGATGACGCTGCTCGGCGGCATGGGCACGTTCGCCGGACCCGTGATCGGCGCGTTCACGATCATCGGCCTGCAGAACCTGCTCTCCGACCGCGTCGGCGAGTGGGTCACGGTGATCATCGGCGCGATCTTCGTCGTCTGCGTCATCGCCTTCCGTCGCGGCTTCGTCGGCGAGCTGCTCGCCTGGCTGCAGCGGCGCAAAAGACACTAGCGCTGCTCGGCCGGCGCGCAGGCGTTACGCTCCGCCCCATCGCCAGGAGGACGACGACATGAGCGCGAAACGCCTGACCAAGGAAGACATCCGCAACTCCCCGATCCTGAATCCGGTCGATCACGTCGTCCTCGCGTTCGACAACGACGACATCACCGCCCAGGCCGTCGAGGCACTGCGCGACGCCCGCTTCACCGACCAGGACATCCTCGCCTACACCGCAGCGGAAGCGACTCCGCGGCTGCAGGAGCGCGTCCGCGCGGCGAGCGGCGCAGCCGGCTTCGGCTACGAGATCGTGCTGATGCGCCGCTATCTGTCGTACGCCGAGCAGGGCGCAGGCTGGCTGATCGTCTACGCGCCGGACGATGCAGCCGTGCAGCGCGTCGTCGACGTCGCCAGGAAATTCAACGCCAAGTGCGCCGTGCGCTACCACCGGCTCGCCAACGAAGACCTGATCTGACGCTGCCTCGGCGCCGTCGGGACGACGTCACGGCGCTTTCCTGCACTCCCGCCTCGCCGCCGCCGGCCCGCACGCGCGCATCCGATCGCGCCTGCGCCGCGTAGTACGTGCGCGCCGGGGTTCAGCGATCGAGAGCGACGCGCTGGTCGAGGACCTCGTCAGGTCGCTCGACAAGTTCAAGGTGCCGGCGCGCGAGAAGGGCGAGTTGCTCGGCGCGCTCGGCGGGATGAAGCCGGCGATCGTCGGCAAGTCCCTGCGGCCTACTCGGCGAAGAGGCCGCCGCTCTTCGCCGGCGGCGCGACGCCGAGGTGGCGGTAGGCGGCGAGCGTCGCGACGCGGCCGCGCGGGGTGCGCTGCAGGAAGCCCTGCTGGATCAGGAACGGCTCGATGACGTCCTCGATCGTGTCGCGCTCCTCGCCGATCGCGGTCGCGACGTTGTCGAGGCCGACCGGGCCGCCGTCGAAACGGTGGACGACGGCGTCGAGGAGCTTCCGGTCCATGACGTCGAGCCCGTGCAGGTCGACGTCGAGCATCGCGAGCGCGCGGTCGGCGATCGCCTTGGTGATCGTGCCGTCGCCCTTCATGTCGGCGTAGTCGCGAACGCGTCGCAGCAGCCGGTTGGCGATCCGCGGCGTGCCGCGCGAGCGGCGCGCGATCTCGGCCGCGCCGTCGTCGTCGAGCGCGAGGTCGAGCAGCCGCGCCGAGCGGCGGACGATCTGCGCCAGCTCGTCGGCGCTGTAGAACTCGAGCCGGGCGACGATGCCGAAGCGGTCGCGCAGCGGGTTGGTGAGCATGCCGGCGCGCGTCGTCGCGCCGATCAGCGTGAA
>DATJIM010000080.1:0-5308 GCA_035493195.1 Caldimonas sp. | reverse complement strand
CTCGACCCGATCTCGACCGGCAAGATCGAGGAACTCATCCACGAGCTCAAGGCCGACTACACCGTCGTCATCGTCACGCACAACATGCAGCAGG
This sequence comes from Caldimonas sp., assembly GCA_035493195.1. GTDB lineage: Bacteria > Pseudomonadota > Gammaproteobacteria > Burkholderiales > Burkholderiaceae_C > Schlegelella_A. The sequence continues at coordinate 5,214 of DATJIM010000080.1, read as the reverse complement.
CGGCGCGCTGCTCGGACTTCACCGCCTACATGTATCTCGGCGACCTGATCGAGTTCGGCCGCACCAGCGACGTCTTCATGCGGCCGCGCAAGAAGGACACCGAGGACTACATCACCGGCCGCTTCGGCTAGGGGCACTGTCATGAACGATCGCCATCTCTCGACCCAGTTCGATGCCGAGCTGAGCGGCGTCTCGACCCGCGTCCTCGAAATGGGCGGAATGGTCGAGTCGCAGGTCGCGCGCGCCGTCCACGCGCTCGTCAACTTCAGCGGCGAGACCGCCTCCGAGGTGCTCGCCACCGAGGAGCGCGTCAACCAGACCGAGGTCGAGATCGACCGCGACCTGTCGACGATCATCGCGCGTCGGCAGCCGACGGCGCGCGACCTGCGCCTGCTGATCGCGATCTCGAAAACGATCGCGAACCTCGAGCGTGTCGGCGATGAGGCGGCGCGGATCGCGCGCACCGTGCAGCGGCTCGTCAACTCGGGCGTCTCGACGCGGCTGCGCCTGCCGGTCAACGACCTCGCCTACGAGTCGGAGCTCGCGGTCGGTCAGCTGCGCAAGGCGCTCGACGCGTTCGCGCGGCTCGACGTCGACCGCGCGGTCGAGGTCCTCAAGCGCGACGACCTCATCGACCAGGAGTTCGAGGGCCTGCTGCGCAAGCTCATCACCTTCATGATGGAGGACGCGCGGACGATCTCGTCGAGCATCGACCTGATCTTCGTCGCCAAGGCGATCGAGCGCGTCGGCGATCACGCCAAGAACCTGGCCGAGCAGATCATCTACATCGTGAAGGGCACCGACGTCCGCCACAATCCGGTGGGGATGGTCGAGAACCTCGTTCGCTGACCGCGGGCGCTGAGACGAATGAGCCGAATCCTGATCGTCGAGGACGAGCCAGCGATCGCCGAACTGATCGCGATCAACCTTCGCCACGCCGGTTTCGAGGTGACGATCGCCGGCGCCGCCGAGCAGGCCCAGGCGTCGCTCGACCAGGTGCTGCCGCACCTCGTCGTCCTCGACTGGATGCTGCCGGAGATGAGCGGGCACGCGCTGGCGCGGCAGTGGCGCGCCGCGCCGCGCACGCGCGAGCTGCCGATCATCATGCTGACCGCGCGCGCCGAAGAGGCCGACAAGGTCTCGGGGCTGGACGCCGGCGCCGACGACTACATGAGCAAGCCGTTCTCGATCAACGAGCTGCTCGCGCGCATTCGCGCGCTGCTCAGGCGCCGTTCGCCGAGCGCGCTCGACGCCGTCGTCGAGGTCGGCGCGCTGTCGCTGAATCCGGCGACGCGCCGCGTCGTCGGCGACGGCCGCGAGGTGAAGATCGGCGCGACCGAGTTCAAGCTGCTGCACTTCCTGATGGCGCATCCAGAGCGTGTCCACAGCCGCTCGCAGCTGCTCGACCGGGTCTGGGGCGACCACGTCTTCATCGAGGAGCGCACTGTGGACGTCCACATCAAGCGGCTGCGCGAGACGCTCGCGGCGGTCGACTGCCAGCACATGATCGAAACCGTGCGCGGCGCCGGCTATCGCCTCGCACGACCGCAGGCGGTCGGCGCCTGACGGACCGGCGCGGCAGATGGAAGGACTGCTGCCGCGCCTCCTCGTCGGCGTGCTCTGCATGGCGGCGGGAGCGCTCGCCGGCGTCATCCTCAACGGCAACCGCAGCACGCTCGTCGGCGCGCTGATCGGCGGCATCGTCGGCCTCGCGTGCGTCGTCGCCTTCGACGCGTTGCGCGGCTGGCGGCTGATGCGGTGGCTGCGCGGAACGCACGACCATCCGGCGCCGCGCGACTCCGGCTTCTGGGGCGAGGTCGCCTACCGCATCGAGAAGAGCCTGCGCGCGCTCGAGCGCAACGCGGAGGCCGAGCGCACGCGGCTGTCGCAGTTCGTGTCGGCGATGGAGGCGTCGCCGAACGGCGTGCTGCTGCTCGACCGCGCCGACCAGATCGAATGGTGCAACAGCCGCGCCGCCGAGCACTTCGGCCTCGACCCCGAGCGCGACCGTCGCCAGCGGGTGACGAACCTGATCCGCTCGCCCGAGTTCGTCGCCTACCTGCAGGCGGGCGACTTCGATGAGCCGTTGACGCTGCATCCACTGCGCGGGCCGGGTTCGCTGCAGGTGGTGGTCCGCCGCTACGGCGACGAGCTCAAGCTCGTGCTGTCGCACGACCTCACCGAGCGCGAGCGCGCCGATCGCATGCGGCGCGACTTCATCGCCAACGTCTCGCACGAGATCCGCACGCCGCTGACGGTGCTGTCGGGATTTCTAGAGACGCTGCGCAACCTCCCGCTCACCGAGGCCGAGCAGAAGCGCGTCCTCGCACTGATGTCGCAACAGGCCGCGCGCATGCACGATCTCGTCGCCGATCTGCTGACCCTCGCTCGCCTCGAGGGCAGTCCGCGTCCGGGCAGCGACCGCTGGGTCGACGTCGATGCTCTGTTCGCGCACGCCGAGAACGAGGCGGTCGCACTGTCGGCCAAGCGCCACTCGATCAGCTTCGCCTCGCCCGTCGCCGCGCAGATCGCGGGCGACGAGACGGAGCTGAAGAGCGCGCTCGGCAACCTCGTCAGCAACGCCGTCCGCTACACGCCCGAGGGCGGCCGCATCGAGGTGGCGTGGCGCGTCGCCGACAACGGCGGGGGCGAGATCGCGGTGAGCGACACCGGGTCGGGCATCGGGCGCGCGCACCTGCCGCGCCTCACCGAGCGCTTCTACCGCGTCGAGAGCAGCCGCTCGCGCGACTCCGGAGGGACCGGGCTCGGGCTGGCGATCGTCAAGCACATCATGCAGCGCCACGGCGGCGAGCTCGAGATCGCGAGCGAGCTCGGCAAGGGCTCGACCTTCAAGCTCGTCTTTCCCGCGCTGCGCATCCGCTCTGCGGCCGAGCCGAGATCGTCGCCGGCAAGCCGGCGCGAGGACGCGGTCGACGCCGCTTCCTAGTCGCGCTTGGCAGTCGCGGCCTCGGCGGACGCGGCGCGCCGGTAGATGTCGGTGACGTCGTCGCCGGCGCGGTTGCGGCTCTCGCTGACGACGAAGATCCAGGGCGCCGCCATCGGCTTGCGCGTCCGCGTCAGCATCAGGTAGTCGCACGCCGAATCGGCGGCGCGATCGGTCGCGTCGACGCGCCAGCCGCCGAAGTACTCGAGCGCGACGACCTGCGCCTGCGGCATTCCCGGCGCCGCGATGCACGCGCCCGGCGGAACGATCCGCGCGATGCGCTGCATCATCCCGCGATAGCTGCGCGCGTTGTCGAGCGGCGGCAGCAGCAGCGTCATCACGAGCAGGAAGCAGACGCTGACGCCGCCGGCCGGAAGGACGAGGCTCTTCCAGAGCGGGTGGCGGTTGCGGCCGGTGCGCCAGCGCACGAGCCAGAGCCACGCGAGCGTTCCGGCGAGCGCGAGGACGAGCTCGGGCCACGAGAACGCGTTGGCGTATCCGGGCGAAAGCTTGCTGACGTTGGCGGCGAGCTTGGCCGGTGTGCCGGTCTGCATCGCGACGTAGAAGACCCAGCCGGTCGCGACCGCGATCGTGAAGAAGAACACCGAGAACCAGTCGATCGCCGCGGCGGCGCTGCGCTGCAGCGTCGGCAGCGCGAATGCCGCGAGCACCGCAAGCGCCGGCAAGGCGAGCATCAGCGCGCGATCGCTCCCGGCCATAGCCAGCCACACCGCGAGCAGCGTCGCCGTCACCGCGAGCGGAACGACGATGTGCCAGCTCGTGAGCTGCTTGCGCCATTGCCAGAGCGTCCACAGCACCAGCAGCCACGACGGCCACGCGAACCAGCCGATCTGGCGGAGCAGCACGAGAAGCTGCGTCGGGCCGGGGCCGAGTCGGTTGGCCCAGGCGCCGAGCGCAGTCGCGATGCCCGCTGCGAGCAAGGCCCCCAGTGCGAGCCACGCGAGCGCGAGCGCGAAGTCGCGCCTCGGCGACTCGCTCGAAGAAGGCAGCGAAGGAGCGGGCGACGCCGGGAGCGGCGCCGGCGCTGCGGCTGCGTGGCGGCGCGGCGCGGTCGCGATGCCCACCGCGGCGAGCAGCATCGCGACGCTCGGTGCCCCGCTCGCCGCGAGCACGACGAGGGCGAGCGCGGCGAGCCCGCCGCCGTGCATCGGCCTCGCGACACCAGCCGCGAGTCCGTACAGGTAGAGCGCGACCGCAGCGAGCTGGACGAGCTCGGGGGTTGTCTCGTGCCCGAGCTGCAGCAGCCCGAGCGAAGCGATCAGCGCCAGCACGGCGCCGTCGGCGATCGCGCGCGCGTAGTCGACCGGCGCTGCCTCGCCGCCGAACGCGAACGGCAGCGGCTGCGCCGATTTCGAGCGCGCGAGGTGGTACGCCGCGTACCAGGTGAACGAGAGCGCCAGCGCGAGCAGCAGAGCGAACGGGATGCGCGCCGCGATGATGGGGTCGACCAGCGGGCTCAGCATGCGCACGAACGCCGCGCCGATCCAGTACGGCAGAAGCGCGCCGTCGGCCGGCACGCCGCCCACCGTCGGCGCGAGCCAGCCGGTGCGTCCGCTCGCGATGTTGACGCTGTAGCCGAACAGCGTGATGTCGGCGCTCTTCCACGGATCGCGACCGACGAGACCGGGCAGCACGTACGCGGCGCAGAGGACGAGCAGCGCGACGCGCGGCAGCGGCTCGGCTTCGCGCTGGCTGACGAGGGCAGGGTTCGGTGAGCTCAATGCGATCGCTTCGGGACGCGGAATGATGCAGCAGGGCGCCGGCGTCGTCGTCGGCCTTGCCCGGGCCGGCAACAAAAAAGGCAGCCGAGGCTGCCTTCGTGCGAGCGGCTGCGCGCTACTTCTTCGCCGCGCCGAGGTGGGCGAACTTGTTGCGGAACTTCTCGACCCGCCCGCCGAGCGAATCGACGCTCTTCTGCGTGCCGGTGTAGAACGGATGCGACTCGCTCGTCGTCTCGAGCTTGTAGAGCGGGAGCTCGCGGCCGTCGTCCATCTTGATCGTCTCGCGCGTCTGCGCGCACGAACGGGTGACGAACTTGAAGCCGTTCGAGAGGTCGACGAAGCAGACCTCTCGATACGCCGGATGGATACCTTCTTTCACGGGTCAACCTTTCTTCGCTGCCGGGAGCCACGTCGCGCCGGGAACGTCCCGTCGACGCACTTTCCGAGTGAACCTTGAATTGTAGCGGGGCGCGAGCCCCGGGCTAGCCGCCCCTGCGCATCATGTCGAAGAAGTCGAGGTTGTTCTTG
>DATJIM010000079.1:0-12496 GCA_035493195.1 Caldimonas sp. | reverse complement strand
CGACAGCGTCTTCGCGATCTGCGCCGGCTCGACGCCGTGCGCGGCGGCGGCGAGTGCGACGGTGGCGGTGCTCGTCGTCGTCTGCAGGATCTCGATGTCGGGGGCGTGCTCGGCGAGGAAGGCGCGGACGGATGCAAGGCTCATGGCGCGCGATTGTCGCCGCGCGCCGACGGCGCGATCGTCGCGGCGTCGAGCTCGATCCAGACCGGCGCGTGGTCGCTCGGCTTGTCGCGCCCGCGCTGCTCGCGGTCGACTCCGGTCGCGACGAGACGCGTTGCGAGCGCCGGCGTCAGCAGCAGGAAATCCATGCGAAAGCCGGCGTTGCGCGCGAACGCGCCGGCGTTGACCCAGAACGTGTAGATCCGCTCGCGCGGATGAAGGCGCCGCGTCGCGTCGACCCAGCCCTGATCGAGCAGCCGCTGCCAGAGGGCGCGCGTCTCGGGCTGCAGCACCGCGTCGAAGCGCCAGAGCCAGCGGTTGTAGATGTCGACGTCGGTGGGAACGACGTTGAAGTCGCCAGCGAGGACGGCGTCGACGCCCGACCCGATCAGCGTCTGCGCGTGGCCGATCATCCGCTCGAACCAGGCGAGCTTGTAGTCGAACTTCGGTCCAGGCTGCGGGTTGCCGTTCGGCAGGTAGACCGACGCGATGCGCAGCCCCGCGACGTCGGCCTCGAGATAGCGCGCCTGGCCGTCGGCGTCGTCGCCGGGGACGCCGCGGCGCATCTCTCGCGGCGCGCCGATCCGCGACAGGATCGCGACGCCGTGGTGAGCGCGCTGACCGTGCCAGATTGCGCGGTAGCCGGCGGCCTCGATCGCGAGCGCAGGAAAGGTGGCGTCCCCCGTCTTGATCTCCTGCAGGCAGGCGACGTCGGGCGCGGTCTCGTCGAGCCATTCGACGAGGCGCGGCAGCCGGCCCTTGACGCCGTTGACGTTGAAGGTCGCGATCTTCATGCGGACATCGAATGCTGCCGTCCGTCGCCGATCGGCCGCGCGTACCCACTATGTCGCGCCGGCCGATGTCCACGCGCGCGAGCCGGTGAGCACGCGCCGATAGACTCGCGCGAGGGTCGCTGTCGCCCGGCGGTCCGGCTCCGCATGCGCCCATGACGATCTCGCCGCTGCCGCAGGACCACAACCGAAGGACATCGCCGCGCGTGGCGATCCGGCGGCCGGCGACGGTGACGATCGGCGAGCTCCGCAAGGACGTTCAGACCTGGGACCTCGCACGCGACGGCATGTGCCTGATCGCAGCGCGTCCGATCGCGCCCGGTACGCGCTGCCGGATCGCGTTCGAGCTGCCGGTCGGCGGCGAGCTCTTCGCCATCGACACGACGGCGAAGATCGTCTACTCGTCCTACTCGGCGGCCGGCGAGTTCAGGATCGGCGCCGTGTTCCTCGGCCTCGACGACGTCGCCGCGGCGGCGATCGGCGCGTTCACGGCGAACTCCTGAAGCGCTGCCGCGCCTTCGCGCGGCGCTGCCCTCCAGAGCATCCACGCCGTCGCGGTGAAGAGCGCGATGCCGACGAAGGCGAAGCCGAGGAGGACGACGCCGGCTTCCCACGGGTGGCTGAACGCCGCGAACCCGCCCGCCGCAACGGACGCCGTCGCCGCGGCGATCAGCCGCCCGCGCGCAGTCGCGAACTCGCCGAGCGCGAGCGAATAGCTGGCGAGAAAGACGAGCGCAAGAAAGAGCTGCTCCGAGCCCATCGTCCGCAACACCTGCACCACGTCTCGCATCGTCTTCTCCCGACACGAGCAGGATGCGATGGCGACGAACGGTGCGCAATCCTCCAGTCAGGCGCTTGCCAACACGCGTGGTTCGCGTCACGCTCATAGGTTGCAGCGTCGCCACAGGGCTGCGACGTGCTAAGCACCACCTGCGTGCACACGCGTGGTGCGTTTTCTTACAAGCGCGCGTCAGCGAATCTTCGCCGCCTCGCTCTCCATCTGCGCGACGAGGCGGTCCATCTGGTCAATCACCGCCTGGATCGTCGCGCGCTGCGTCAGGTCGACGCCGGCTTTCTTCAGCTGCGCCATGGGATGGTCGTTGCCGCCGCTCCTCAGGAGCGTCAGGTAGCGATCGGTCGCCGCCTTGCGCGACTCGGGCGAGCCGGTCGTCATCGCGTTGTAGAGCTGCGCCGACGACGCGAAGCAGGTCGCGTACTGGTACACGTAGTACGGCGTGTTGAAGAAGTGCGGAATCCGAGCCCAGGTCCACTTGTAGAAGTCGTCGGCGGCGAGCGCATCGCCGTAGTACTCCTTGAGCAGCCCCGCGTAGAGGCCGTTGAGGACGTCGGTCGTCAGTGGCTCGCCCTTCTCGACTCGGCGATGCGCGCGCAGCTCGAAGTCGGCGAACAGCACCTGCGTGTAGAACGTGCCGAAGATCGAGTCGACGGCGTGCTGCAGCAGCAGGAAGCGCTCCTTCGGATCGCTCGTCCGCTTGAGCAGCTCGTCGAGCAGAAAGCGTTCGTTGGTCGTCGACGCGACCTCGGCGACGAAGATCGTGTAGTCGGCGGTGACGAACGGCTGGCTCTCGTACGACAGCACCGTGTGCATCGCGTGCCCGGCCTCGTGCGCGAGCGTGAACGCCGCGTCGAGCGTGTCGTTGTAGTTCATCAGCAGATACGGGCCGACGCCGTAGACGCCGGCGTTGTACGCGCCGCTGCGCTTGCCCTCGTTCTCGTAGACGTCGACCCTGCCGCCGGAGACGAACTTGCGGTACTTGGCGACGTAGTCGGCGCCGAGCGGCGCGACCGAGGCGAGCGCGAGGTCGCGCGCCTCTTCGTACGGATAGCTCCTGTCGCTGCGGTAAATCGGCAGGAAGCCGTCGTAGAGGTGGTAGCTCGGCAGGCCGAGCAGGCGCTGGCGCAGGCGAAAATAGCGCTTGACCGGCTCGGTGCCTGCGCGCGTCGCTTCGACCAGCGTCTCGACGACCGAGCGCGGGATCGCGTTGCCGTCGAGCGCGGCGTCGAGGGTCGTCTCGAAGTTGCGCGCGCGGGCGACGAACCAGTCGCGCTGCAGCGTGCCGTTGTAGATCGCAGCGTAGGTGTGCGCGGTCGCGCCGTACGTGCCGACGTGCATCGCCGCCGCCTTGCCGCGCTCGTCCTGGTTGCGGTCCTTCTCGAGCAGCGCCGCGTAGTTGCCGGGGCTGAGGACGACGTCGCTGCCGTCCGCGAGGTGCAGCGTCGGGTACTTGATGTCCGACGTGCTCAGCTCCTGGTAGATCGTCCGCGGCGCCTGGTTGAACTGGGTCGCGAACGAGAGCAGCCGCTCGCCCTTGTCGTCGAGGACGTGCGCCTGGCGCCGGTACGCGTCGAGGATCGGGAAGCGGTACGGCGCGAGCGCCGGCGTCTTCGCGATCCACTCCTTCGTCGTCGCCTCGGGGATCTTCAGCAGCTCGGGAGTGAACCAGGCCGCCGCGGTGTCGAACTTCGCGAACAGCGCGGTGACGCGCTGGAAGCGGCCGGCGACCGCCTGGTCGCGGGTGTCGACGTCGCGCTGCAACTGCGGGTAGCGATAGAGCCGGTACTGGAGCTTGCCGATCTCGTCGAACGCCTGGTACGCCTTCAGGAGCGCGTCGGGGCTCTGCGCCAGCGTTCCCTGCAGCTTGGCGAACGCGTCCATCCGCGCGTCCATCTCCTTCATGTCGGCTTCCCACGCCGCCCAGTCCGGATAGATCGCGGAGAAGTCCCAGCGGAACTCGGCCGGGATCTCGGCACGGTTGCGCGTCGTCGGCTTGGCGCCGAGCGCAGCGGTGGTGACGGCGGCGGCGCAGATCGCACCGGTGACGGCGATGGACATCTTCATTGGCTTCGGCGTGGGCGGGAGAACGCGACGCGGGAGACTATCCGATCGACGAACGCCTTCATTCGAGCTGGATCTGGCCGTCGAAGCGGACGTCGAGCTTGAGGCCCGCCACCTCGAGCCGCACCGTCGCCGGGAATGTCTCGCTGCCCTTGACCGCGCCGCTCGCGATCGCGCGCTGGACCGCCTGCTCGATCTCGCGCTGCGAGCTGACGCCGACCATCTTCAGGAACTTGCGGATGCTGATGTTGAAGGTCTCTTCGTTCATGTCGTTCTCCTTGCTATGAGATCGGGATGCGCGATCGGTGGACGGCCAGCCACTGCCTGAACGTCTGCAGCGCCGGGTTGAGCGCACGCGACCGATCGATGTCGCGTGCAGCACAGAAGGCGTCGGCGAACTCGACGTTGAACTGAAACATGTTGCCGAGATCCTCGGCGCCGGGAAATCCGCCGGCGCGGAAGCGATCGAACGGGACCGCCTGGTAGCGGACCGGCTTGCCGAGCGCCTCGCCGAGCGCAGCGGCCATCTCGTCGCCGGTGAGCTGCTCGCCGGCGATGCCGATGTGACGGCCGGCGAGCGATGGCCCCTGCTTGAGGATGCCGTACGCGCATCGCCCGATGTCCTCGACCGCGATGCTCGGAAACCTCGCGCTGCCGAGCGGCATCGGCCACGTCAGCGTGCCGTCCGGGCCCGCCTTCGGCCCCATGCCGAAGCCGATCAGGTTCTCCCAGTAGAACGACGTCAGCAGGAACGTCGTCGGCACTCCGGCGTCGACGAAGAAGCGGTCGGACTCGCCCTTGGCGTCGAAGTGCGGCACCTTGTAGTGGCCGAGCAGCGTCGGCATGCGGGTGTCGTCGAGCGGGATGAAGGTGCGCGAGTCCTCGAGCGTCGACCAGACCGCATGGCGCACGCGCGCCGTCTTCGCCGCACGCGCCATCGCCCTCGCCTGTGCCTTCTCGCGATCGGGCGAGAAGTGCTCCCAGAAGTTGGTGACGAAGAACGCGCCGTGCGCGCCGTCGAGCGCGCGCACCAAGCTCGCCTCGTCGTCGAGGTCGGCGGCGACGACTTCGGCGCCGGCGGCGGCGAGCGCCCTCGCCTTCTCCGAATCGACGTGGCGCGTCAGAGCCCGCAGCGTGAAGCCGCCGCTGCGGTCGGCGAGGATCGCCCGTGCCACCCCGCCGCCTTGCGCGCCGGTCGCACCGACGACCGCGATGATCCTGCTCTCGCTCAAAGGCATCTCCGTGTTGCGTTGACCGTGTCATTGCCGCCCGCTCGATCGCCGGCGGCGTCGTAGTATCCATTGCCGCCCATGCCCATGCGTCGACCATGAGTCCTGCCGACCCTGCGCCCGCCGTCCCCGAAGGCTTCGCGGAACGCCGCTTCGGCAACGAGGGCTTCATCAACGTCAACGGCCCGCTCTACGCACGCCGCAGCGGGGCGGCGCTGCAGCTCGGCTTTCGCGTCGAGCGCCGCCACTGCAACCTGATGGGGATCCTGCACGGCGGCATGATGGCGACGTTCTGCGACATGCTGCTGCCGATCTCGGCGCACGTGCTGTCGGGCGAGCTCGGCAACCGCTTTCTGCCGACGATCAACCTGCAGATCGACTACCTCGCCGCAGCGCCGCTCGGCAGCTGGGTCCAGGGCGAAGCGCAGCTGCTGCGCACGACGCGAAGCCTCGTCTTCATGCAGGGCCTCGTCCACGCCGACGACACGCCGGCGGCGCGCGTCAGCGGCATTTTCAAGATCGGCCCGCAGTTCGACGACACACTGTCGCTGACGCGGTCCTGAACGCGGCGGCGCCCAGCCGCCATCCTCCCGATGAGCGTTGTCGCGAGCGAGCGCAGCGAGTAGCCTCGGCGCTCGCGTCGAACATCGTCAGGAGGCCGCCATGCCGATCCGCACCCTGCCAGGAACCGACCTCACGTACGCACTCGTCGTCTACGACGAGAACGGCAACGAGCGCGCCGAGCCGGATGGCTCGAAGCTGAGCGAAACGGTCGTCAAGCGGCTGCGCGACGCGGCGCAGCCGATCACCGACATCTTCTTCATCGCGCACGGCTGGCAGGGCGACGTGCCGGCGGCGATCGTCCAGTTCGACCGCTGGATCGGCGCGATGGCGGCGCAGGACGCAGACCGCACCGCCGCACGCGACCGCCCGGGCGGCTTCGTTCCGCTGATCGTCGGCCTGCACTGGCCGAGCCTGCCGTTCGGCGACGAGAAGATCCCGGGTGGCGGCGGGGCGCTGCTCTCCGCCGACAGCAGCGACGCCGCCGCCCAGGGCGATGTCGACACGTGGGCGCGCCGCATCGCCGACACGCCGCGCGCGCGCGACGCGATCGCCGCGATCCTCGCCGCGGCCGACAGCGGCGGCAGCGCGGGCGCGCCGCCGCCCGAGCTCGTCGCCGCGTATCAGACGCTGTTCGATGAATCGGGGCTCGGTGCGGGCGGCAGCGCAGCGCCGCCCGGCGCCGACCAGGAAGGCTTCGACCCCGCGGCGATCATCACGCAGACGAAGGCGACGGCCGCGGCGACGCAGCGCGGCACGCAGCTGCTCGGCATCGGCGACACGATCGGCGGCCTCTTCCTGTCGCCGCTTCGCCAGCTCTCGTTCTGGAAGATGAAAGACCGCGCCCGCGCGTTCGGCGAGGGCGGCGCGCACGCGCTGCTCGCGCAGCTCGAGACGGTCGCGCCGCAGGCGCGCTTCCATCTCATGGGGCACAGCTTCGGCTGCATCGTCGCTTCGGCGACCGTCGCCGGGCCGGCAGGCGGGCCCGACCTGCCGCGACCGGTCGACTCGCTCTTTCTCGCCCAGGGCGCGCTATCGCTGTGGTCGTACGCGAGCGACATCCCGTACGCGAAAGGCAGCGCCGGCTACTTTCACGGCATCGTCGAGCGCGGCCTCGTGCGCGGGCCGATCGTGACGACGCGCTCGACGCACGATACGGCGGTCGGCCGCTTCTATCCGCTCGGCGCGCAGATCCGCAGGCAGCTCGTCCTCGACGACGCGCTGCCGGCGTACGGCGGCATCGGCTCGTTCGGCATCCAGGGGCTCGGCGGCATCGAGGACATGCCGATGCGCCCGGCGACGTTCCGCTACGCGTTCAAGCCGGCGACGGTCTACAACCTCGAGGCGAGCGACGTCATCAAGAACGGCAGCGGCGTCTCGGGAGCGCACAGCGACATCGCGCATCCCGAGGTCGCGCACGCGTTCTGGTCGGCGGTGCTCGGGGCATCGACGCCGCCCGAGGCGACGCGTTCGGCACCGCCGCCCGCGACGCGCTCGGCGCCGCCACCGGCACCGAAAGCGAGCGCGAATCCGCCGGGTCCGGGATCGGGGCCGACGTCGACGCAGCGCGGCGGCCTGCTCGGCACCAGCCGCGACTTCGGCTCCGTTGTCGACATGCACTCGACGGCGGCGAACACACGGATCGACGCGCTCGGCGAGCCCGTCGATCTTCCGCGAGCGTCGCACGGACAGCGCGCGATTCCTCCCGCCGGCCGCAGCGCTCCCGATCCACCCGCTGCAGCGGCGACCGAAAGCGCCGCGACGTCGCGCTGGGTCAACGTCGCGCTCGAAGACGCGCCGCGCGACCAGATCCTTCGCGTCGGCACCTCGTACAAGCTTGCGATCGACGTCGACGTCGCGCAGCACGTCGAAGCGATCGCGACGACGGCCTTCGCCGAGCAGTCGCTCTTTCGCGAAGGGACCGACGAAGTCGCGATCACCGTCCAGCTCGACAGCAGCGACTTCAAGGTCGAAGACCCCGAACCGACGTTGCACGTTCCGCGCGCGGGGCCGTCGCGCGACAAGGCGACGTTCAAGATCACGCCGCTCCACGACGGCGCGTCGACGCTCACGGCGACGCTGCACAAGGACGGCAACTTCCTGCAGAACATCGTCGTCACGTTCACCGTCGGCGGCAACCGCGCCGTCCCGGTGGAGTCGACGGCGCGCGGCCGGCCGCCTTCGGCGGCCGCCGTGCTGAAGCCCCGCGACGTCGGCATCTCGCTCTCTCCCGCGGCCGGCGGCTACGACTGCATCGTCTGGGGCGAGGTCGCGGCGCGGGCGCGCCTGCCGGTGCAGGCGGCGTATCTCGCTTCGGCGGTCGACGCGCTGCGCGCCGAGCTGATGAAGGTCGTGATGCACCAGGACACGAACGGCGACTACGTCTTCCAGAGCGGGATCGACATTGGCGAGGCCGACCGCGATGTCGCGTTGACGACGATGGCGCGCGCCGGCGCGCTGCTGTTCCAGAAGATCTTCTTCGGCCCGGCCGCCGGCGCCGACGCGAAGTCGGTCGGCAGCTACCTGCGCGAGGCGGCGAGCGACGGCACGCGCGCGCTCAAGCTCCAGGTCGTCGCCGAGACGGCGCCGATCCCATGGGGGCTGCTCTACACCGGCGACGCCGCCGCCGGGGCCAGGCTCGACTGGGACCTCTTCCTCGGCATGCGCCACATCGTCGAGGAGATCCCGCTGCAGACGACGCTCGCGATCAGCGACAGCGCGATCGCGAGCGAGCCGCGCCTCGCGGTCGGCGTCAACGTCAACACGGGGATCGACGCGCAGCTCGGCGTCACCCTCGTCGCCGACCAGCAAGCCTGGTGGTCGACGGCGGCGACGAAGCGCCAGCGGATCGGCATCACGTCGCGCGCGACGCGCGCCGACGTCGTCGCCGCGCTCGCCAGCGCCGCGACCGCCGACCAGCTGCTTTATTTCTACTGCCACGCCGAATCCGCAGGGCTCGCCGATCCCGGCGGCCCTGACGCGTCGGCGCTCGTCCTCAGCGACGCCAAGGTCACGCTCGGCGAACTCGCGCTCGACGCACCGACGTCGACCGCGCTCGCCGGCAAGCCGCTCGTCTTCATCAACGCGTGCGAGTCGGCCGAGTTGTCGCCGGCGTTCTACGACGGCTTCGTTCCGTACTTCATGGCCAAGGGCGCGCGCGGCGTGATCGGAACGCAGTGCAAGACGCCGGCGCTCTTCGCCGCCGAATGGGCCGAGCGCTTCTTCGATCGCTTCCTCGGCGGCGAGGCGCTCGGCGACGCGTTCCTCGGCCTCAGGCGCGAGTTCCTCGAGCAGCACGGCAATCCGCTCGGGCTTCTCTACGCCGTCCATTGCGACGGCGACACGCGGATCGAGCCCGCGTTGTCCTGAACCACGATCGATGCCCGGCGCACCGAGGCGACGTCCGCACATCGACATCGCGCGCGCGCTCGCGGCGCTCGCCGTCGTCGTCGCGACGCAGGCCGCTGCGTTCGATCTGCAGGCGCACCGCGGCGGCCGCGGTCTCCGCCCCGAGAACACGCTCGCCGCGTTCGAGAACGCCATCGCGATCGGCGTCACGACGCTCGAGCTCGACATCGCGATCACCGCCGACGGCATCCCGGTGATCTCGCACGACCCGTTCGTCAACCCGGCGATCGCGCGCGACGGCGACGGCCGCTGGCTCGTCGGCGCCGGCCCGCTGATCCACTCGCTGACGCTCGCCGAGCTGCAGCGCTACGACGTCGGCCGGCTCAATCCCGCGAACGCGTACGGCAAGACGTTCGGCGAGCAGCAGGCCAAGGACGGCGAGCGCATGCCGACGCTCGCTGCGCTCTTCGCCCGCGTGCGCGACCTCGGTGCCAAGGACGTGCAGTTCGACATCGAGACCAAGGTCTTCCCCGACAAGCCCGCCGACACCGTGCCGCCCGAGGAGTTCGTCGCCAAGCTGCTCGCGGTGATCCGCAGCGCCGGAATGAACGAGCGCGTGATGATTCAGAGCTTCGACTGGCGCACGCTCGCGATCGTCCAGCGCGTCGAGCCCGGCATGCGCACCGTCTACCTCACGACGCAGGGCCGAGGCGGCGGCAACGTCGCCGACCCGCGCTGGACCGATGGGTTGAAGCGCGCCGACCACGCGTCGGTCCCGCACATGGTGAAGGCGGCAGGCGGCGGCACCTGGGCGCCGAACTTCAACGACCTCGACGAGCCAGCGGTGCGCACGGCGCATTCGCTCGGCCTGCACGTCGTGCCGTGGACAGTCAACGCGATCGCCGACATGCGCAGGCTCGTCGAGTGGGGCGTCGACGGCCTCATCACGGACTATCCCGACCGGCTGCGCGACGTCCTGCGCGAGCGCGGCGTGCCGCTGCCCGCGCCCGTCAGTCCTCGTCGCGGACCTTGAACTGGCCGACGAGCTGCTGCTGCGTGTTCGGCGGCACCGCCTCGTAGTGCGAGAAGTCGATCGTGTAGCGACCCTGGCCGCTCGTCAGCGCGTTGAGCCGGCTCTGGTAGCCGAGCAGCTCCGACATCGGCGCCTGGCCGCGCACCGTCATCGTTCCCGGCGCGCCGTTCGCGGTGCCGCTCACCATGCCGCGGCGCGACGCGAGGTCGCCGGTGATGTCGCCGAGCGCCGCCGACGGTGCGTTGATCTCGACGTTGACGATCGGCTCGAGGACGATCGGCCGCGCTTCGCGGACCGCCGCCATGAACGCCTTCTTGCCGGCGGTGACGAACGCGATCTCCTTGCTGTCGACGCTGTGGTGCTTGCCGTCGTAGACGACGCAGCGAACGTCGACGACCGGGTTGCCGGAAATCGCCCCGGTGGCGAGCACCTCGCGCACGCCCTTCTCGACCGCGGGAATGAACTGGCCCGGGATCGTGCCGCCCTTGACCTGGTCGACGAACTCGAAGCCGGTGCCGCGCGGCAGCGGCTCGATCCGCAGGTAGACCTCGCCGAACTGACCGGCGCCGCCGCTCTGCTTCTTGTGGCGATGGTGGCCCTCGGCGGGCGCCGTCACCGTCTCGCGGTACGCGATCCGCGGCGGCTTGGTCTCGACGTCGAAGCGGTAGACGTCGCGCAACCGCTCGAGGAGGCAGCGCAGGTGCAGCTCGCCGAGGCCGTAGACGATCGTCTCGTTGGTTCCGGCGACGTGCTCGAGCTTGAGGCACGGGTCCTCGTCGACGAGCTTGGTCAGGATTTCCCACATGCGCTGCTCGTCGCCGTGCCGCTTCGGCGCGATCGCGAGGCCGTGGACGGGCTTCGGGAACGGCAGCGGCGCGAGGTGGATGTGGTCGTCCTCGGCAGCGTCGTGGAGGACGGCGTCGAAGCGGATGTCGTCGACCTTCGCGACGGCGACGATGTCGCCGGGCAAAGCGCTCTGCACCTCGACGTGGTCCTTGCCCTGCAGCATGAAGAGGTGGCCGACGCGAAACGGCTTCCTGCCGTCGCCGATGTAGAGCTGGCTGTCGCGCGTCACGGTGCCCTGGTGGACGCGGAAGATTCCCATCCTGCCGACGAAGGGGTCGACGGTGACCTTGAAGACGTGCGCGAGCACGTGCCGCTTCGGGTCGGGCGCAGCCGAGAGCTTCTCGGCGCCCTCGCCCTCGCCGCGCAGGAACTCGGGCGGGTTGGCCTCGCCGGGATGCGGCAGCAGCTTGACGATCACGTCGAGCAGCTCGGCGACGCCGGCGCCGCTCTTGGCCGATGCGAAGCAGACCGGGATCAGATGCCCTTCGCGCAGCGCCTGCTCGAGTGGCGCGTGCAGCTCGGAAGCGTCGATGTCGCCGTCGTTGAGATAGCGGTCGACGAAGTCGGCGTCGACCTCGACGACCTGCTCGACGAGCGCGCGGTGCGCGATGTCGACGCTGCCGAAGTCGGAGTGGCCCTCGCGGTTGTGGAAGCAGTCGACGACCTTGGTGCCGCCGGCGTCGGGCAGGTTGAGCGGCAGGCACTCCTTGCCGAACGCGGACTGGATCTGCGCCAGCACGTCGGGCAGGTTGACGCCGGGAGCGTCGATGCGCTGGACGACGATGAGCCGGTCGCGGCCGCGCGCCGCGGCGTGCTCCATCATCCGCATCGCCATCGGCTCGACGCCGGTCTGCGCATTGACGACGACGACGACCGTCTCGACCGCCTCGAGAGCCGGCAGGCTCTGGCCGAAGAAGTCGGGCGCGCCGGGCGTGTCGATGCAGTGGATGCGCGTGTCGCGGTGCTGCAGATGAAGCACGCTGGTGTTCAGCGAATGGAGCATGCGGCGCTCGAGCGGATCGAAGTCGCTCACCGTCGTGCCGCGCTCGAGCGTGCCGGCCGTGGTGAGCGTCCCGGACGCGACGAGCAGCGCTTCGGCGAGGCAGGTCTTGCCGGCGCCCGACGGGCCGACGAGCGCGATCGTCCGGATCGACTCGATGGCAGCGCTGCTCGCGGCGTGGACTGGACTGGGCATGCGGTTCTCCTAGGGCAGCGGCGCGCCGGCGTCGAGCGCGCGCAGGAAACGCTCGGCGGCGGCGAGCTGGTCGAGGGTGACGTATTCGTCGGCTTGGTGTGCCTGCGCGATGTGGCCGGGGCCGCAGACGACCGTGGGAATTCCGGCACGCTGGAAGAGGCCGGCCTCGGTGCCGAACGCGACGAGCGTCGTCCGTTCCTCGGCAGCGAGATGGCGGGCGAGGACGACCGCTGGATCGTCGTTCGCAGCGAGGAACGATGGCATCGCGCAGATCGTCTCGAAGCGGATTCCCGCGGCCGGGTCGACCGCGCGCATCGCCGGCTCGAGCGACTCGGCGTAGGCGCGCAGCTCGGCCTGCATCTCGAGCGCGTCGGTGCCGGGGAGGTTGCGGAACTCGTAGTGGAAGCGGCAGTCCTCGGGGACGATGTTGTCGGCGACGCCGCCTTCGATGACGCCCACCGAGCCGGTCGTGTAGGG
>DATJIM010000078.1:0-2633 GCA_035493195.1 Caldimonas sp. | reverse complement strand
GCGTGCAGCAGGCAGCCGTGGAAGAGGATCATCGAGCCGGCCGGGCCGTGCGGCGAGACGAGCCCGCCGCCGACGTGGCGGCCGTTCTCGTCGAAGCGGCCCTTGCCGCCGGCCTTCTCGATCAGCTGCGCGATCAGGTCGTTGTCGACCGTCCACAGCGGGTAGCTCGTCGTCGTCGTGTCGTGCTTGGCGTCGACGACGCCCTTCTTGTGGCTGCCGGGAATGAACATCAGCGGGCCGTTGAACTCGGTGACGTCGTCGAGGAAGATCGCGATGTTCATCGCGCGCGCCTCCGGCATCTGGTCGTCGTTGAGCCAGGTGCCGTAGTCCTGGTGCCACTGCCAGACGTCGCCGGCGAACGCCATCTTGCCGTTGATCTTGAACTGGTGCATGTAGAGCTTGTCGCCGAGCAGGCTCTGCACCGGGCCGACCATGCGCGGGTGGCGCGCGAGCCTCGCGAACGGCGCGCTGTACAGGTGCGCGGCGAAGTTGGTGCGGACGGCGTCGCTGTTCTTCTCGCGCACGTTGTAGACCTCGCGGCGCTCGTACAACGCCGGCACCGCGTCGTTGAGCAGCTTCGACTCCTCGGGGGTGAAGAGGCTGGGGAAGAAGAGATAGCCGTCGCGGTCGAACTGCGCGACCTGTTCGGGGGTGAGCTTCATGGCTGGCCTTTCAGGCGGAAGGAGCGAGGGCGGATGGGAGCCGGGCCGACAGGTTCTCGCTCGCCTGCCGTCCGTGCTGTTCGATGAGGTGCGCCGCGCGATCGGCGTCGCCGCGCGCGATCGCTTTCGCGATCGCCGCATGCTCGTCCCAGATCGCGTCGCGCCGGCGCGCATCCTGGAGCGACGCGCCCATGACGCGGCGCAGGTGGATCCAGTGCTGCTCGGCGCTCTTCTCGATCAATGGGTTCCCCGACGCCGCGTAGATCGCGTGGTGGAAGGCGACGTCGGCTTCGATCATCGCCTGCAGGTCGCGGCCGCGCGCGGCCTTGCGACCCTGCTCGACGAGCTTGGGGTCGATCGTCGCGCGGCGGCCGGCGGCAAGCCGCGCGGCGAGCGCATCGAGCGCGCCGCGCACCTGATACAGCTGCGCGATCCACGCCGGGTCGAGCGGCGCGACGAGGAGGCCGCGGCCGGGCGCATCGAGGACGACGCCGTCCTTCTTCAGCAGGCGAAGCGCTTGCAGCACCGGCTGGCGAGAGACCGCGAGACGCTCGGCGATCGCCTCCTGCGTGATCCGCTCACCCGGGGCGAGCGAGCCGTCGCTGATCGCC
Source organism: Caldimonas sp. (assembly GCA_035493195.1). Taxonomy (GTDB): domain Bacteria; phylum Pseudomonadota; class Gammaproteobacteria; order Burkholderiales; family Burkholderiaceae_C; genus Schlegelella_A. The sequence continues at coordinate 1,360 of DATJIM010000078.1, read as the reverse complement.
GCAAGAAGCGCCCGGTAGACCTGATCGACGAGGTCGGGGGCGGGCTGGAGCTTGACGAGCTGGGCGGGCATTGGGGATTCCGTACTCTGTATACAGAATACTATGATGTCGCGCGGGTGATGGCTTCTCCCTCGGGTTCGTACGGGATCGGGACGGCAGGGCACCCTGCTTTGCTCCATGTCCGGCCCGGGGGACATGGAGGAAATCGGCCACCCGCCGCCCGCGCCCGCGCGCGAACGCAGCGCGAACGATCAAGCGCACTTCGACGGCAGCGAGTCTCCATTGAGGTTCAGCGACGTGCATCACTGCCGACGCCGAACAGCCAGGCCGTGGCCGAGAAGGTCGCGAAGGCAAGCGCTGTCGAGAGCAAGATGATCCGCGCGATCCTGCCGTTGTCGGCGCCGTAGCGCTCGGCGAGCACCGAGACGTTGCTCGCGCTCGGCAGCGCCGCGGTCAGCGTCAGCGCCGTCAGCGTGAACCACGAGAGCGGTGCACCGAGCGCGCGCGCCGCGCTGCCGATGCCGAGCACGAGCGCCGGATGGACGACGAGCTTGATCAGCGCGACCGGCAGCGTGCGGCCGAGCGGCGTCCGTGTGTGGACGTGCTCGCCGGCGCGCCAGAGCACGGCACCGATCGTGAAGAGCGCGACCGGCGTCGCCGAATCGCCGAGCATGCGGACGATCTGCGCGATCGGCCCGGGCAGCTCGAGCTTCGTCGCAGCGAACGCTGCGCCGAGCGCGATCGCCCACGGCAGCGGATTGGTGAGCGCGCCGCGCAGCGACAGCGCCGCCGCGTGGGCGAACGACCGATCCTCGCCGTCGCCGCGCTGGACGTGCGCCTGCGCGAGCGCCAGGCAGACCGTGCTCGTGAAGACGAGATCGACGACGATCGCGCCGATCACCGGGCCGGCGGCGGCGTCGCCGAGCAGCGCGACGAGGAGCGGCACGCCCATGAAGCCGGCGTTCGGAAAGGCGGCGACGAGCGCGCCGAGCGCGGCGTCGCGCAGGTCGACGCCGCTTCGTCCGCGCCGCTCGAGCGTGATCGCGATCGTGAGCGCGACGATCAACACCGCGGCGGTGAAGTAGACCGCGAGCTGCACCGGATCGGCGAGGCGCTGCAGAAGGTGCAGCTGCGCGACGTTCTCGCGGTGCTCGACGCCGCCGCGAGCGACGACCGGATCACGAGTCTCGTCGTCGTCCTCGACGAGCTGCGGCCCACCGGCTTTTCGACGCTGCGCGAGGTCGCCGCCGCGATCGACCGCTTCAAGGCGAGCGGCAAGAAGGTCGTCGCGTGGGGCTCGGGCTACGACCAGCGGCAGTACTACGTCGCCGCGCACGCCGACGAGGTCTACCTGCATCCG
>DATJIM010000077.1:0-35261 GCA_035493195.1 Caldimonas sp. | reverse complement strand
CCGGTCGGAACGCACGAGACGCTGCTCGCGTACCTCGTTCGCCGCCTGCTCGAGAACGGCGCCAACACGTCGTTCGTCCATCGCATCGCCGACCCCGACGTGCCGCTCGACGAGCTCGTCGAGGATCCGGTGCAGACGGTCGAGCGGATCGCCGCCGTCGAGGGCGCGGTCGGCCTGCCGCACCCGGCGATCGCGCTGCCGCGCGCGATCTACGGCGGCGACCGGAGCAACTCGCGCGGCATCGACCTCGCGAGCGAAGAGGCGCTCGCCGCGCTCGCGGAAGCGATGCGGAAGAGCCGCATGCGGCGCTGGAGCGCGGCGCCGCTCCTTGCAGGCGCCGAAGCGAGCGGCGCTGCCGGCGTTGCGATCGAGGTCCGCAATCCGGCCGAGCACGGCGACGTCGTCGGCGACGTCGTCGAGGCGTCGCGCGACGACGTCGAGCGCGCGCTCGCGGAGGCCGCGGCCGGCGCAGCGGCATGGGCGACGACGCCGGCGGGCGAGCGTGCCGCGATGCTCGAGCGCGCCGCCGACGCTCTCGAGTCAGAGCTGCCGATCCTGCTCGGACTGCTGGCACGCGAAGCCGGCAAGACGATGCCCAACGGCGTCGCCGAGGTGCGCGAGGCGGTCGACTTCCTTCGCTTCTACGCGGCGCAGGCGCGGCGGGACCTCGGCGGCGGCGATGTCGCGCCGCTCGGGCCGGTCGTCTGCATCAGCCCCTGGAACTTTCCGCTCGCGATCTTCACCGGCCAGATCGCGGCCGCGCTGGTCGCCGGCAACCCGGTGCTCGCCAAGCCCGCCGAGCAGACGCCGCTCGTCGCCGCCGAGATGGTGCGAAGGCTCCACGCCGCCGGCGTTCCGCGCTCCGCGCTGCAGCTGCTCCCGGGCCGCGGCGAGACCGTCGGCGCAGCGCTCGTCGCCGACGCGCGCGTCGAAGGCGTGATGTTCACCGGATCCACCGACGTCGCCCGGCTGCTGCAGAAGAGCCTCGCCGCGCGGCTCGGCCGCTTCGGTCGCGCCGTTCCGCTCGTCGCCGAGACCGGCGGCCAGAACGCGATGCTGGTCGACTCGTCGGCGCTCGCCGAGCAGGTCGTGGCCGATGCGATGGCTTCGGCGTTCGACAGCGCCGGCCAGCGCTGCTCGGCGCTTCGCGTGCTCTGCGTGCAGGCCGACGGCGCCGATCGCGTCGTCGCGATGCTCGAGGGCGCGATGGCCGAGAGCCGGATCGGCCGCGCCGAGCGGCTCGCCGTCGACGTCGGCCCGGTGATCGACGGCGAGGCGCGCGACGCGATCGAGGCGCACGTCGAGGCGATGCGCGCGCGGGGTCATCGCGTCTTTCGCGCCGCGAGCGCCAAGGGCGATGCGCTTGCGCGCGGCACCTTCGTCTTGCCGACGCTGATCGAGCTCGATCGCATCGACGAGCTCGAGCGCGAGGTCTTCGGGCCGGTGCTGCACGTCGTCCGCTTTCGTCGCCGCGATCTCGCGGCGACGATCGCGCAGATCAACGCGACCGGCTACGGCCTCACGCTCGGCGTTCAGTCGCGGATCGACGAGACGATCGCGGCGGTCGTCGCGGCGGCGCGCGCCGGCAACGTCTACGTCAACCGCAACATGGTCGGCGCGGTCGTCGGCGTGCAGCCGTTCGGCGGCGAAGGGCTCTCGGGAACCGGGCCGAAGGCCGGCGGCCCGCTCTATCTGCTTCGCCTGCTCGCGCAATCGCCCGCCGACGCGATCGCGCGCGCGCTCGCCGCGAGCGGCGAGATCGAAGCGGCGAGCGCGGGAACGACGTCGGCTTCGCTCGGCGTCCTCCAAGGCTGGGCCGACCGCGACGGCGACCGCGCGCTCGCCGACGTCTGCGTCCGCTTCGCGGCGCAGGCGCGCGTCGGTGCCGCCGTCGTCCTCGCCGGCCCGACCGGCGAGCGCAACGTCTATTCGCTGCATCCGCGCGACGCCGTCCTCTGCCTCGCCGACGCCGACGCCGATCGTCTCGTCCAGCTCGCCGCAGTGCTCGCTGTCGGCAGCCGCGCGGTCTGGCCGGCCTCCGCGTCGTCGCTTCGCGGTCGTTTGCCGAGCGCCGTGCGCGAGCGGATCGACGTCGTCGCCGGCTGGAGCGCGGCCGACGTCCGTTTCGACGTCGTCCTCCACCACGGCAGCGCCGACGAGTTGCTCGACGTGCTGCGCGTCGTCGCCGCGCGTCCTGGGCCGATCGTCGGCGTCGAGGGACGCAGGCCCGGCGACACCGCGCTCCCGCTAGAGCGCTTCGTCGTCGAGCGCGCGGTGAGCATCAACACCGCCGCGGCTGGCGGCAACGCGACCTTGATGACGCTGGAATGAACGCGTCGATCGTCCGCATCGCCTGCGCGATGCTCGTCGCGTTTGCGACCTCAGCGGCCGCGGCGACGATCGAGCGCACGCTCGTTGTCGGCAAGCACGAGCGCAGCTACGAGGTCGACGTGCCGGCCGGCGCGCCGCCGCCGGGCGGCTGGCCGGTCGTGCTCGTCTTCCACGGCGGCGGCGGCACCGCGGCAGGAGCGCGGACGCAGTCGCGGATGAGCGCGCTCGGTGCCGCCGAGGGCTTCGTCGCCGTCTATCCGCAGGGCTCGGGCGGCATCGCGGGCAAGCTGAAGACGTGGAACGCCGGCACATGCTGCGGCTGGGCGATGAACCACCATGTCGACGAGACGGCGTTCGTCGCCGCGCTGCTCGACGACCTGCCGGCCGTCGTCGCGATCGACACGAAGCGCGTCTACGCGACCGGCATCTCGAACGGCGGCATGATGGCGTACCAGGTCGCGTGCACGCTCGCGGGCCGCATCGCCGCGATCGCGCCGGTGGCCGGCGAGATGACGATGGCCGCGAACGAGTGTCGACCGACGAGACCGGTGCCCGTGCTCGTCATCCATGGCACCGCCGACCGCAATCTGCCGTTCGACGGCGGCCCCGGCGCTCGTGCGCTCGCGGTCCATGACGTTAGGAGCGTCGCCGCGGCGATCGAGTTCTGGCGCGCGAACAACCGCTGCGCGGATGCGCCGGTTGCGACACGTCAGGGCGCGGTCACGCGCACGCGCTACCTGGACTGCAGCGAAGGCGGCGAGGTCGAGCTGGTCGTGATCGAAGGCGGCGGTCATTCCTGGCCGGGCGGCGATCGAATGGCGCGCTTCCTCGACCCGCCTTCTAACGCGCTCGACGCCAGCGCCGAGATCTGGCGGTTCTTCTCCCGCCGCTGACGCCCGGGGGCGGGCTCAGACGGAGACGTCCTCGGCACGCACCATCGCACGGATGCGCTCGAGCACGCCGATCGCGACGCAGCGCACCGGCAGGCGCCCCGGCATCGGAATCAGCGATGAACGCGCCGCGCGGTGCGCGAGCAGCTCCTCGGCCGCGTCGACGAGGCGGCGCTCGAGCTCGCGGTCGTGCGCTTCCCAGGCGTCGATGGCAAGCGATCGTGTGTCCATCGGCAGGGCGGAGCACGGCGTGTGCCCGCGCCGGTGACCGTCCGTCGGCAACTCCCGTGGTTGAGGGATGCTGCTACGCCACGGCGAGACGGAAAGGCGGACATCCGGTTACCCGGCGTCGGCCCGCTCCTACGAAGATGGTTGGAAGGCGCCCACGGCGCGATTCGGCAGCGACTGATCGATCGGCGTTGCCGCCTCGGCTACGGTTGCGTCGGCAAATCTGACCCTCGAATCGAATGCACTCCGCCCGCGTCATCGCCACCCTGCTGCTCGGCACGATCGCCGCCGGGCCGGCGTTCGCGGACGATGCCGCGGCGAGCGCGGGCGCGACCGTCGCCGCGGACCCCGAGCCTGCCGCTGCGCAGACCGCCGCCCCGGCACCGCGCTGGCGCGCGCTCGGCACCGTCGAGCCCGACGGTTTCCGGATGTCGCTGTCGCGCGGCGCGTTTGACGTCGGCATGCGCTTCGAGCCGCGCACGGTCGCGCTCAGGCCCACCGAGACGCGCGCCGAGCCGACGTCGCTGACGCTGCCTTCCCTCTCGCTCGAGGTGCGCAGCATCTCGGCGTCGCCGGCGACGGCCAGCAGCCTCGCCGCGCGAGCGGTCGGCGCGGCGAACGACGCCGAGACCAGCGTCAGCAAGGTCGGCATCGAATGGAAGCCGGCGCAATCGCAGGTCTTCTTCAGCGGCGGCGTCGGCGTTCGCCTGAGCGGCGACGACAGCGTCGTGATGCGGCTGCGAAAGGGGACGCTCGGCGTCTACATGAAGCGCAGCTTCTAGCCGCGCGACTGCTGCGGCCTAGCGCAGCGTCAGCTTCGCGATCGCCTTGTTGGTCGGGTCGGTGACCCAGAGCGTGTTCGCGCCGGCGATCTGCGGCCCGGCGGTGATCGCGTTCAGCTGCGTGTTGGGGGCGACCCCGGCGTATTCGGTGATCGTTCCGGCCGGCGTGATCTTGCCGATCAGGCCGTCGTAGTAGCTCGTGAACCAGACGTTGCCGTCGTCGCCGAGCGTCATGCCGCCGAACAGCGTGAACGCGCCGTTGAGGCCGGTGGAGTAGAGCGTGACCGTGCCGCTCGCCGGGTCGATCTTGCCGACCGCCGGTCCGCCCTGGCCGTCCTTGACGAACCAGACGTTGCCGTCGGCGCCGGGGCTCATCGCGCGGATCAGGCCGACCACCGGCGTCGCCTTGTACTCGGTGATGACGCCGCCCGGAGTGACGCGGCCGATCAACGTGCTCAGGCCGTCGAGAGCACGCTCGGCGAACCAGACATTGCCGTCGGGCCCGGCGGCGATCGACGTCGCCGGCGACTGCAGCGGGCCGAACTCGGTCGCCTTCTGCGTCGTCGTGTTGAAGACGCCGATGCGCAGTCCGGTGTACTCGGTGAACCAGAGGTTGCCGTCGGGCCCGGTGACGATCGTGTACGCCTGCGATCCCGGAGTGATGCCGGTGCAGACGGTACGAACGAAGTTGTTGGTCGCGTCGGGCGGCGTCAACGTGCACGTGTCGACGGCGTTCGGACCCACCGTGGTCGTCGGGCACGTCGTCGTCGTGTAGGCGTTGCCCGCGACCGGCGCGATCGGCGTGCACGCAGCGACGAGCGTCGGGCCTGTCGTGACGGTGCGGCACGTGCTGCCCGGATCGGGAGGAACGGCCGGGATCGGACCCGATGCCGGCGTGCCGGGCGTCGGCGCGCGCGCGACGCACGTTCCGGTCGGCACCGGCGTGCAGATGGCGGTCGCCGTTTCGCACGACTGATCCTGCGATGTCTTCTCGCGAATCTGGATCGTCGTCTTCATCAGCGGCGTCGAAAATTCGCTCGCCACGTTGGTCGCGATGTCGACCACGCCGATCGTGCCGGCGAAGGTGATGCCGGCGAGGGGATCGGCGAACCAGATGTTGCCGTCGGGGCCGCGTGTCAGCGGGCCCGGGTTGAACGACATCAGCCCGGCCGCGCGCACCACCGGATAGCTGACGACGCCGGCGCTCGACATGCGGCCGATCTGGTTGGGAACGAAACCGCCGCTGAACCAAAGCGCGCCGTCGCCGGCCTGCGCGATGCTGCCGCCGTCGAGCGAAGGCGCCACTCCGGAGGCGGCCGCCGAGTACGACGTGACGATCGGATCGTTCGGGCCCGGCGGCGGTGCCGGCGACGCCGGCGCCGGCGGCGGCGCCGGTGTCTTGGCGGGCGGCGGCAGCTGCGGCGAGTTCGACGAGTCGATCACCTTGCTGTCCGTCAGCGTGCTCGTGTCCGGGCCGCCACCGCAAGCAGCGAGGCTCGCAGCAAGCGCCGCGACGAGCTGGCGTCGCACCGACACGTCCATGACGGGAACTCCTGTCCGCACGTGAAGTGCGGGCGGAAGAATCGTAGCCGCGCACGACCCGTACGAAGCAGCGAGGTTGCAAGCGATTGCGTGTAACGAAACGGTTCGCACGCGTCGCGTCGTGGCGCGCGAGCTAGCGTTGCGGCGCGCTGCGGCGCTCGATCTCGGCGGCGAATTCGCGGTATTGCTTCTTCGTCTCGCGCTCGATGACCGCCGGTCCGACGAGCGGCGGCAGCCAGGACTTGGGCACGTACTCGCCGTGGTGGCGGACGCGCGTGCCGCTGCCGGCGGGAGATAGCGACGTCGTCGACGCGTACGCCTTGAAGTCGCCGCTGACGAGGCTCGAGCGGATCTCGTGCATCGGCAGCAGGTCGACGGCGCGGACCGCCTCGAAGCCGAAGGTCATGAACCCGACCTTGGTGTTGCCCGCCTGCATGACCTCGAGCGTGTGGTCCTTCTTCGCGACCACCTTGCTCGCCGTCAGGCTGCTGATGAAGCTCGCCATGTTCTCGTAGTCGGTGAACACCGCCCACGTCTCGCGCAGCGTTCCGGGCATGTGCGCGTCGACGTCGACGATGACCGCTTCGCCGTTGCGCTCGACGCGCACGTTGACGTCCTGCGCGGCGCACGACGCGGCAGCGACGAGCAGGATCGCGACGGGCAGGGCGGCAGCGCGCATGGCGGACGACGGGAGGGGAGGCCCGATCGTGCTGCATCGCGGCGCGCGCGCAAGGCGCATTCGTCGCCGATCGACGTAGGAAGCCCGGAAGAGAGCGTGTCCGCCGCGCCGGGCCAGGCGCGCTTCAATAGGTGATCGTGACGGTGATCGGCGTCGCGGTCGAGTACGCGCCGGGCAGCACGTTCTGCGCTGCGCCGATCCGCCCGTAGACGGTCTGCGTGTCCGAGCCGCTGCGGCCGCTGCCGCCACCGACGACGAACGAGCCGGCGACAGTCGCCGTTCCCGCGGTGATGCCGTCGCCCCAGACCGTCGTCATCGCCGCCGACGTGTAGATGTTGTAGATCAGGGAATCGCCGGTTCCGGTCATCTGCCTCGACGCGTACGACCCCGGGCCGCTCGACAGCGCGACGAGGTAGTCGAAGCGCACCGCCGGGTTGTTGGTGTGCGTGCACGTGACGGTGATGGTGGACGTCCCGTTCAGCGCGTTGATGGTGTCGTACCCGCCGAACGCGAGCGTCGTCGCCGAGACCGTGCAGCTGTCGGCGAGGACAGATGACGACGCGGCGAGCGCAGCACACACGAGCGCCACCTTCGATGCAGTCGATCCAGCGCGCGCGCGAGCAGGACAAGTGCGAAGACTCTTCACCGCGGCTGGCTCCGGCAGACGAACGGGCCGAGGCGCGGCTGTGGGTCACCGGTCGCCGGGACGTCGAACGCGACCGTGCAGGTGCGATCGCGCCACGACAGCACGACGCGATTCTGCGCGGCCAGGCCGGCGAGATACGCGACGCCGTCGTTGGCGACCGCGAAGCTGCGCTCGCTGCCGTCGATGCTGGCGCGCGCGCCGGGCGGGACCGGCTGTCCGTTCTCGAGCACGAACGTCACGAGCGCGCCGCGCGCCGGCCGGACCGCGAAATCGACGACGACGCCGTTGCGGGCGTACGGCACCGCCTCCTGCACCAGCGCGTCGAACTCGGCATCGAACGGAAGATCGGCCTGCTCGATGCGAAGCGCGTTGCGCTGGTATGCGAGGAGCCGCGGCACGACAAGCGAGCCGCTCGCGTCGGTGCGCCCGATCTCCTGGTTCTGCGCATAGACGCGCACGTCCGGGTAGCCGCGCACGCGCACGAGCCCGAAGCTGTCGTCGATCGTGCGGCTGACGAAGAGCGAGTCGGCGATCGCGCCGATGCCGCCGGTGAGCGACACGCGCTCGCCCGTGCGCCGTTGCACCTCGGCGACTTCGGCGGACAGCGACGCGTAGCGACCCTGCACGTCGATCTGCGCCTGCCGCGGCCCGTTGTCGCTCGCGCGCAGCCGCCAGCCGACGCCTTCACCGGCTGGCAGGTTGCGCTGCGCGCTGAGCGAGACCTCGTCGCGGTTCGCACCGGCACCGCGGACGCGGTCGACGCCGAGCGTCGTGCTCGTCGCGGTTCCAAACGGCACCGTCCAGATCACGTTGATCGCGGTCGAGCCGCCGTCGCCGCGCACTCGCGTCAGCGACGCCGCGAGATAGCCCCAGCGGTCGAGGCCGAGCGAGTAGCCGAACGACGCGATCGCCGCTGCCGATTGCTCGCGATAGTGGCGATCGACGTACGCGATCGACGCGCTACCGAAGCGGCCGAAGCCGTAGCCGGCGGTCGCGATCACTTCGCGTTCGACGGTGAGCGTCGACTCGAAATCGCCGAGCTGGCGAAAGCGCGGCGACGCCCACGCGCCGTGGACCGCCATCGAGAGGCCGGGCGATTGGCGCTCGAATCCGACCGCGACGCGTGCGCCGCTGCCGACGCGGTTGCGCCCGGCGGCGAGCGACGTGTCGACGATGCCGAGCTCGCCGACGAGGACGTCGCCGCTCGCGCCGACGTTGACGAGGCCGGCCTCGGCCTCGGCGCGGACTTCCCCGGTCGCCTCCGACGACAGTCCGCGGCGAAACGTCGCCGACGCGAACCACGGCCCGTAGTCGTCGCTCGCGATGCCGAAGTTGCGGCGCAGCCAGCCCGCTTCGACCGAGAAGTCGTCGAGCCCGGGTCGGAGCAGCGCCTGGCTCGCGTAGAACGGCCGCGTGATCACCTGCTCGCGGCCGAGCTCGTCGCGGATGACGAGCGTGACGTTGCCGGCGCCGGTGACCGGCGGAATGTTCGTGATCGAGAACGGCCCGGGGCGCACCGGCTGCTGCGCGACGAGCGCGTTGTTGACGAAGACGTCGACCGTCGACGGAACGATCGCCTGCCCGGCGACGGCCTCGCCCGGCGAGAGGACGAGATCGGGCCGAGTCGCGAAATCGGTCGCGAGCTGAACGCCGCCGAAGCGCAGCGCATGGCCCCAAGCGCCGGCGCGGCTGATCGCGTCGCCGGCGCGCAGCGCCGCGATGCGCGACGGCATCGCATACGTCCAGGTCGACTCCAGGCGCGTCCAGTGCGGCACCGAGTCGCCGTCGCCGACGGTGCCGCTGTTCGTCACCACGCCCGACGCGCCGAACAGGCCGAGCTCGAGCGACGCCGCGGTGGACGTCGTGCCGCTCTCGTGCGACGCGAGCAGGTTGTAGTTGAGAAAGCCGCCGCTCGCGCTGCGCCGCGGCAGCGGCGCGGGTGCGGCGGCGACGTCGATCGGCGTCGCCGGAAAGAGGGCAGCGGGCGCTTCGATGACGAGGGCCTGCGCGCTCTCGTTGACGCTCGCGACCAGACCGGGCAACGCCGCCAGCGGGTAGTAGCGTTCGCCGGCGTGGACGAGCGCTGCGGCATCGGGGACGCGCAGCCGCCATTGCGCGAAGTCGGCCGCGGCAACGAAGACCGCGCCGCGCGCATCGCGCAATGCGACGATCGGCTCGCGTTGCGGCTGGCGGTTCAGCGTCACGACGAGGACGGCGACGGCGAAGCCGGGCGGTGCGGCGTTGTCGGCGCGTGCCGGCAGGGCAACGGCAACAGCGACGAGCGACAGCGCGATCGGCGCGAGCGCCCGCCGGCTAGCGCGGGTCCAGCACCACATCGGCAGCGACGATGCCGGCGTCGGTGTCGGCGTGGATGCGCACGCGATCGGTGGCGATCGCACGCCCCGGGAGCGGCGCGACCTTCACGCTGCGGCGCTGCCCGGACAAGACGTACCAGAGGCCGGCGTGGCGCCCATCGGCGCCGGGGCCGTCGTGCATCACGTCGACGGTTCGCATCTGGACGTGCTTCGTTCCGGTGTTCGTCGCGACCAGCACGAGGCTGCCGTCGGCGTCGACGGCGCCGCTCCAGGCGAGCTGCGGCACGGCCTTGGTCGTCGCGGCGTCGACGAACACCGGCAGGCTGAGCTTGAGCGCGAACGTCGCGCCGGTGAAGTCGGGTTGCGGCGGCCCTGGCACTTCGCTGACGACGATGCGGTACGAACGCTCGCGGTCGGGATCGGCCGGCCGCCGCAGCGCGAGTCGCACGGTCTGCACACCGCCGGGGACGAGCTCGAAGATCGGCGGCGACGCGAGCAGGTCGGTCGTCGGCTCGAGGCGATCTTCGTTGTCGGCCTGCGACCAGGCGACGAGCTGCGTTTGCACGAGCGTCGTCTGGTCGCCGTCGTTGCGAACGATCAGCGTGACGCTGCGCTGCCCGGGCGCGAAGTCGACGCGGATCGGGCTGACCGACAGCGATCCGGCGCTCGCCGCAGTCGCCGTCAGCAGCGATGCCGCGAGCAGCACGATGCCGTTGCGAACGCGAGCGATGGGGTGGCGGAGCGTGGCTCGAGTCACGTCGTTCTTCGCCGGCTCAATACGTCACCGTCACGGTGATCGCGGTCTCGACGAAGCTGCCGACCGCGAGGTTCGTCTGTCCGCTCGGCACCCGGCCGTAAACGGTGAGCACCTGCGGCGTGCCCATGCCGGCACCGGTGCCCGCGACCCAGGTCGGCGCGGCGGCCGAGTTCCCCCAGACCGCCGTCCGGCCGGCGTCGGTGTAGAGGTTGTAGTTCATGGTGTCGCCGCCGTTGGCCATCAGCCGCTGCGCGAGCGTCGCGCCGGCGGTCGTTCCGGCGTTGAGGCCGACCGTATATGCGGTGTTCTTCGTGCAGCGCACCGTCACCGTCGTCGTCTGGTCGACGTTGCCGCCGAGCGGATCGACGGTGCCGAAGCCGAGGTCGGCGGCACTCACCGTGCATTGGGTGGCGACGTTGGCGGTGACCTGGAAGGTCGCGGTCGCGGTCGCTGCGTCCGCGGCTTGCATCGATGCCACCGCGAGGCTGGCGCCGAGCAGCGGGCGGCGCACCCGACGCACGATTCGGGAGAACTCCATGTCACTGTCCTGCGTTCGTTCGAAAGCGCAGGAAGTCGACTTCGATCGCGGCGTGCCGCCTTCGAACCTTCACCTCCCGCCGGCCCCCGGGTTTTCGCGGAGGTGGCCGGAGTCTCTTCGGTCGCGCCGACGACGGTGGCGAGAAAAGCGCCGGAATCGCTCGTCAGTTCGTTTCGGCGCGACTTCGCACCGACGGGTCGCGCTCGCGTCGGCGTCGGCACAACACCCTCGACCGGGACGCGGCGTCGATCGACGCGAGACACTCGCGGGCATGGCGATCACGATCGAGCACCAACCGGCGCAGCATCGGTTCGCGGCGACGCTCGACGGCCACCACGGCCGCGTCGAGTACCGCATCGATCACGGCGTGATGACGATCGAGCACACCGAGGTCGACCGCGCGCTCGAGGGCCGAGGTGTCGCCGCCGCGCTCGTCCGCGCTGCGCTCGAGCATGCGCGGCGCGAAGGCCTCAAGGTCGAGCCCGAGTGCGAGTACACCCGCTCCTACATGGAGCGCCACCCGGAGACGCTCGACCTGCGCGCCTGAGCGCGCGCGTCGCTCCTCGGCGCTGGTTCCCTGCCGTTCGGCACCGGGTCGATGAAGGGCGCGTCGAGGCCGATCGCGACCATGCGCTTTGCGCGAGCACCCTGGAGGACACCGAAGGTCGTCATCGCACGCTCCTCCCGCGTGTTCGTCGCGTCGACCGCGTCGTATCGTCGCGAGGGTCGCGACGACAGGGAGGACGCATGACACGCATCGTGGGCATCTCGGGGAGCTTGCGCCGCGGCTCGTACAACTCGGCGCTGTTGCGCGCGGCCGCCGCATCGATGCCGGGCGGAGCCGCGCTCGTCGTCGGCTCGATGGCCGGCATTCCGCTCTACGACGGCGACGACGAGGCGGCCAACGGAGTGCCCCCGCCGGTCGCCGCGCTGAAGGATGCGATCGCAGCCGCCGACGGCCTGCTGCTCGCGACTCCGGAGTACAACAACTCGGTCCCCGGCGTCTTCAAGAACGCGATCGACTGGCTGTCGCGGCCGCCGGCAGACGCCGCGCGCGTCTTCGCCGGCAAGCGGGTCGCGCTCGTCGGCGCGTCGCCGGGCGGCTTCGGCACGGTGCTGAGCCAGAACGCGTGGCTGCCGATCCTGCGCACCCTGGGCTGCGAGCTGTGGTCCGGAGGGCGGCTGCTCGTCTCGCGTGCCGGAACCGTCTTCGACGCGAACGGTGCGCTCGTCGACGCCAAGGTCGCGGAGGCGCTGCGCGCGTATCTCGCCGGCTATGTCGCGTGGATCGAGGACGCGAGCGGGGCCGAAAGGAAAACGGGCCCTGCGGGCCCGTGATGCTGTTCGAGTGGTGGAGAGGAGGAGGATCGAACTCCCGACCTTCGCATTGCGAACGCGACGCTCTCCCAGCTGAGCTACCCCCCCACTGGAGCCGCAAGTCTAGCAAAACGGCGATGTCCGACGGCTCCGTGGCGGGCGGTGCATAGCCACGTGCAATTCGCCGGATTGAGGCAAGTGATTGCTGCGCGCTCGCGAACGCGCTAGCGTCCGCGGATCGTCGGCGCTGCCGCGCCGTCCACGGGAGACTCGACATGGCACTGAAGGGATCGAAGACCGAGCAGAACCTGCGCGACGCATTCGCCGGCGAATCGCAGGCGAATCGCCGCTACCTCTACTTCGCGAACAAGGCCGACATCGAAGGCCAGAACGACGTCGCTGCGCTGTTCCGCTCGACTGCCGAAGGCGAGACCGGACACGCGCACGGCCATCTCGAGTTTCTCGAGCAGATCGGCGATCCAGCGACCGGGCTGCCGATCGGCCCGACGCGCGCCAACCTCAAGGCTGCCGTCGCCGGCGAGACGCACGAGTACACCGACATGTACCCGGGGATGGCGAAGACCGCGCGCCAGGAGGGCCACGACGAGATCGCCGACTGGTTCGAGACGCTCGCCAAGGCCGAACGTTCGCACGCCAACCGCTATCAGAAGGCGCTCGACGCTCTCGTCGACTGAAGACGGCAAACTCGCCGAGAACAAGGGCCGGCAGCGGCCCTTGTTCGTTGATGGAGCCCGGACCCGATGACGCTCCGCGAAGGCAACCTCGAACCGCCGACCCGCCACCCGGTCGACTGGCAGAGCGCCGACTACCGCGACGAGGCGAAGGCGCTCGCCGAGATGGAACGCGTCTTCGACATCTGCCACGGCTGCCGACGCTGCGTCAGCCTGTGCCAGTCGTTTCCGACGCTGTTCGATCTCGTCGACGCGACCCCCGACGGCGAGGTCCATGGCGTCGACAAGAAGGACTACGGCAAGGTCGTCGAGCAGTGCTATCTGTGCGATCTCTGCTACATGACGAAGTGCCCGTACGTTCCGCCGCATCCCTGGAACGTCGACTTCCCGCACGTCATGCTGCGCGCCAAGGCGATCCGCTACGGCAAGGGCGAGGTCGACGCGGGCGCGAAGCTGCTCGCCAAGACCGACGTCCACGGCCAGCTCTCGGGCATCCCGATCGTGACGCAGGCGGTCAACGCGGCGAACCGGACGCCGCCGGTGCGAAAGCTCCTCGACAAGACGCTCGACGTCCATCCCGACGCCTGGCTGCCTCCGCTCGCGACGAAGCGCTTCCGCAGCACGGTGCCCAAGAAGGGCGACGCCACCGCGGTCGTCGACGGCGAGCGCAGCCCGGGCAAGGTCGCCCTCTTCTCGACGTGCATCGTCAACTACAACGAGCCGGGGATCGGGCTTGACCTCGTCGCCGTGCTCGAGCACAACGCGATTCCGTACGAGGTGGTCGTCAAGGAGAGCTGCTGCGGCATGCCCAAGCTCGAGCTCGGCGACCTCGAGGGCGTCGCCCGGCTGAAGGCCAAGAACATCCCCGTGCTCGCGCGCTATGCGCGCGAAGGCTGGGCGATCGTGACCGCGGTCCCGTCGTGCACGCTGATGTTCAAGCAGGAGCTGCCGCTGCTCTTTGCCGACGACGCTGACGTCAAGCTCGTGCAGGAGGCGATGTTCGATCCGTTCGAGTACCTGATCGCGCGCCATCGCGACGGTCTGCTGAAGACCGACTTCAAGCAGCCGCTCGGCAAGGTGAGCTACCACGTGCCGTGCCACGGTCGCGTGCAGAAGATCGGCCGCAAGACCGAGGAGATGCTGAAGCTGATCGGCCAGACGGTCGCGGTCGAGTTGACGACGGTCGAGCGCTGTTCGGGCCACGCCGGCACGTACGGCGTCAAGACGAAGACGCATCCGATCGCGATGAAGATCGGCAAGCCGGTGTTTCGTGCGATGGCGGCGCCTTCGCCCGACGTCGTGGCCTCCGACTGCCCGCTCGCAGGCCACCACATCGCGCAGGGCATGGCCAACGAAGGCAAGCCCGCGCCCGCGCTGCGCCATCCGCTCGGCCTCCTCAGGCGCGCCTACGGGATCGAATAGCGATGGCGATCACGCGCGAGACCCTGCTCACGCTCGAGGCGTACGCGAAGGTGCGCAACGCGAGCCGCGTCGAAGTGATCGCGCATCGCAAGCTCCGCACCGTTCGCCTCGGCGAGCACCTGAGCGTCCAGTTCGAGGACGAGTCGACGGTCCGCCGCCAGATCCAGGAGATGCTGCACATCGAGAAGATCTTCGACGAGGACGGCATCCAGGCCGAGATCGACGCCTACGCGCCGCTCGTTCCCGACGGCACGAACTGGAAGGCGACGATGCTGATCGAGTATCCCGACCCGAACGAGCGCAAGCGCGAGCTCGCGCGGTTGATCGGCATCGAGGACCGCGTCTTCGTCGAGGTCGAGGGCCACGCGCGCGTCTACGCGATCGCCGACGAGGACCTCGACCGCGAGAACGACGAGAAGACGTCGGCGGTGCACTTCCTGCGTTTCGAGCTGCCCGAAGCGGCGCGTGACGCGGTCCGCGCCGGTGCCAGCGTGCGCCTCGGCTGCGACCACACCAACTACCCGGCGCATACCGAGATCGCGGCCGAAACGCTGACGAGCCTCGCCGGCGACCTCCGCGGCTCCGGCGGTCAATCGGCGACTTAGTTAAAGTCGATTGGATTTCAATATCCGATAGCCTAAACTGCGTTCCTGTCGTGCCCGGCGTGGCACCTCTCCAGCGAATACAGGAACAGCATGAAAACGATCGGCGACAAGCTCGAAGCCTTCAGCGTCCAGGGCGTGAAGCCCGGCTTCAACCAGCACGAGGAAAACGGCGTCTCGGCGTTCGAGACGATCACCGAGAAGAGCTTTCCGGGGAAGTGGAAGGTCATCTACTTCTGGCCGAAGGACTTCACGTTCGTCTGCCCGACCGAGATCGTCGGCTTCGACAAGCTCGCGAAGCAATTCGAGGAGCGTGACGCGGTGCTGCTCGGCGGCTCGACCGACAACGAGTTCTCCAAGCTCGGCTGGCGCCGCGACCACAAGGACCTCTCCAAGCTCGGCCACTGGAGCTTCGGCGACTCGAAGGGCTCGCTCGTCGACCAGCTCGGCGTGCGTGACAGGAACGAAGGCGTTGCGCTCCGTGCGACGTTCATCGTCGACCCGGACAACACGATCCAGCACGTCAGCGTCAACAACCTGAACGTCGGCCGCAACCCCGACGAGGTGCTCCGCATCCTCGACGGGCTGCAGACCGACGAGCTCTGCCCGTGCAACCGCTCCGTGGGCGGCCAGACGCTCTGAGCAACGACTCTCTCGAGAAGCCCGCCTCGGCGGGCTTTTTCATCACGACATCCGGAGAACCAACGATGGAATTTCTCGACGCGATCAAGGCGCTGATTCCCGACTACGCGAAGGACATCCGCCTCAACCTCGACGGCGCGATCGCCCGCTCGAGCCTGCCTGCCGAAGACGCGCTCGGCGTCGCGCTCGCGGCTTCGTTCGCGGCGCGATCGAAGCCGCTCGTCGACGCGCTGCGCGCCGCGACGCCGGCGGCCGAAGCGAACGCTGCGCTCACCGCCGCGGCGCTCATGGGAATGAACAACGCCTGGTATCCGTACGTCGAGATGGCCGGCGACGACGAGCTGAAGTCGCAGCGCGCCGAGCTGCGCATGAACGCGTACGCGACCTCGGGCGGCGTCGCCAAGAAGAAGTTCGAGGCGTTCGCGCTCGCCGCCTCGATTGTCGGCAAGTGCCACTTCTGCGTCTCGTCGCACTACGCGCTGCTGAAGAAGGAAGGCGTGACGACGCAGCAGCTGCGCGACATCGGACGGATCGCTGCGGTCGTCAACGCTGCGGCGCAGGTGATCTCTGCCGAGCAGGCCGCCTAGGCGCGGGCCTCAGCCGTCGGTGGCTACGACGCGAGCCGTGCGTCGCCGCCAGCCGTCGAGGCTGTAGAGAGCAAGCGCGATCCAGATCAGGACGAAGCCGGCGAACCGCGCGCTGCCGAACGGCTCGCGAAAGAGCCAGACGCCGAGCAGGAACTGGATCGTCGGGCTGAGGTACTGGAAGAGGCCGAGCGTCGTCATCGGGAGCCGGCGCGCGGCGACGGCGAAGAGGAGCAGCGGCAAGGTCGTCGCCGGGCCGAGGCCGACGAGCCACGCGTTGGTCCCCGCATCGGGGCCCGGGAAGCTCGTCGGGCTGTTGCGCCACCAGATCGCCATGCCGACGACGGCGGCGGGAGCGAGGATGATCGTCTCGAGCGTCAAGCCTTCGAGCGCGCCGAGCGCCGCGACCTTGCGCAGCAGCCCGTAGGCGCCGAAGGTGAGGCCGAGAACGAGTCCGATCCAGGGCAGCCGGCCGGCGCCGGCGGTCAGCCAGACGACGCCGGAGGCGGCGATCGCGAGCGCGATCCACTGCGCGCGGCGCGGCCGCTCGCCGAGCACGAAGTAGCCGAGCGCGACGTTGATCAGCGGCGTCATGAAGTAGCCGAGGCTCGCGTCGACGACATGGCCGTTGCCGACCGCCCAGATGTAGGTCAGCCAGTTCGCCGACAGCAGCAGCGCGCTGCCGACGAAGCTCGCCATGACGCGTCGCGAGCGGATCGCGTTCGGCAGCCATGACCAGCGCGATCGCCAGGTGAGCACGACGCCGACGAGGAGAAGCGACCAGACGATCCGGTTCGCGAGCACCTCGGCAGGCGAGACGCTCGGAAGCACGCGAAAGTAGAGTGGAAAGAATCCCCACCACGTGAACGCGAGCGCCGCCGCCCAGGCGCCGACGCTCGCGCGCGAAGCCGCCGCCGTGCTCACGGCGGTGCGCAGCGCGGGCGTTGCGCGAGGTCGGCGCCGGCGACGATCAGGCGCGCTCGAGCAGGTGGCTGCCGTACTGCTCGCGCAGCCGGTTCTTCAGCATCTTGCCGGTCGCGCCGAGCGGGATCGAATCGACGAAGACGACGTCGTCCGGCGTCCACCACTTGGCGATCTTGCCTTCGTAGAACGCGATCAGCTCTTCCTTGGTGAGCGTCGCGTTGGGCTTGCGAACGACGATCAGGAGCGGCCGCTCGTCCCACTTCTGGTGGCGCGCGGCGATGCACGCCGCCATCGCCACGCCGGGATGCGCCATCGCGATGTTCTCGAGGTCGATCGAGCCGATCCATTCGCCGCCCGACTTGATGACGTCCTTCGAGCGGTCGGTGATCTGCATGAAGCCGCTCGAGTCGATCGTGGCGACATCGCCGGTCGGGAACCAGCCGTTGCCTTCGGCGTCTCGCACGAGCGGATCGCCGCCTTCGCCCTTGAAGTACTGCGAGACGATCCACGGCCCGCGCACCATCAGCTCGCCCGAGTGCTCGCCGTCCCACGGCAGTTCGTTGCCTTCGGCGTCGACGATCTTCATGTCGACGCCGTACACCGCGCGGCCCTGCTTCGACTGGATCGCGAAGCGCTCGGTAGCCGGCAGGTCGACCTGCGAGCCCTTGAGCGCAGCGACGGTGCCGACCGGGCTCATCTCGGTCATGCCCCACGCGTGCAGCACCTGGACGTGATAGCGCTCCTGGAACGTCTTCATCATCGCCGGCGGGCATGCCGAGCCGCCGATGACGGTTCGGCGCATCGTCGAGAACACGAGGTCGTTCGATTCGACGTAGGCGAGCAGCCCTTGCCAGACCGTCGGCACGCCGGCCGACAGCGTCACGCGCTCGCTCTCGAACAGCTCGTAGAGCGACTTGCCGTCGAGGCCGGCGCCCGGGAAGACGAGCTTCGATCCCATCATGCACGCCGCATACGGCAGCCCCCACGCGTTGACGTGGAACATCGGCACGACGGGCAGGATCGAGTCCTTCGCCGAGCAGTTGAGCGCGTCGGGGAGCGCGATCGCGAACGTGTGCAGCACCGTCGAGCGATGGCTGTAGAGCACGCCCTTCGGGTTGCCGGTGGTGCCCGACGTGTAGCAGAGCGACGACGCCTGGCGCTCGTCGAGCGTGGGCCACGCGAAGACGTCGCTTGCACCGGCGATCAGCTCCTCGTAGCAGAGCAGTCCCGGGATCTTGCTGTCGGCAGGCATGTGCGCGCGGTCGGTCATGGCGACGAACCGCTTGATCGTCTTGACGCGACCCGCGATCGCCTCGACGAGCGGCAGGAAGGTCAGATCGAAGAAGAGGACCTGGTCCTCGGCGTGGTCTGCGATGTAGACGACCTGGTCGGGATGCAGGCGCGGATTGAGCGTGTGCAGCACCGCGCCCGATCCGGACACCGCGTAGTAGAGCTCGAGGTGGCGGTGGCCGTTCCAGGCGAGCGTCGCGACGCGGTCGCTGTTCCTGACGCCAAGACCGGCGAGCGCGTTGGCCATCCGCCGCGCCCGCGCCGCCAGCTCTCGATACGTCGTGCGATGGATGTCGCCCTCGACGCGCCGCGAGACGATCTGTTGCTCGGGGTGGTGCCGCTCGGCGTGAACGAGGAGGGAAGAGATCTGCAGCGGCAGCTGCATCATCGAACCTTGCATGTCGTCTCCGTAGGATGGTCGCGGCCGCGCGTCGGGGCGGCCCGGATGCGTCGATGATGGCATTCTGAGGCGCCGGCGGCCCACTCCCGAAGGGTGGGCGGCCGCCGCCGGTCAGTCGAGTGCGAGCTCCCACGTCTCGCCGACCAGGCGGTGGCCGAAGCTCTCGTGCGGCTCGCTCGCGACGAGGCGGTAGCCGGCCTTGGTGTAGATCGCGCGCGCGGCGACGAGGACGCTGTTGGTCCAGAGCACGATCCTGCGGTAGCCGCTGCGGCGCGCGAAGCGCTCGCATTCGGCGACGAGGCGCGCGCCGATGCCGAGGCCGCGCGCCGCGGGCTCGACGAGGAGCAAGCGCAATTGCGCCGATCCGGCAACCGGCTCGCCGGTGGCGTCGTCGCGAGCCTGGACGAGGAAGACGCAGCCGACGTTGGCGCCGTCGCGTTCGGCGATCCAGCACGCTTCGTTGGCCGGGTCGAGGCGGTCGACGAAGTCGGCCGCGATGCGAGCGACGAGCGATTCGAAGCGCATGTCCCAGCCGTACTCGTCGGCGTAGACGCGGCCGTGTCGCTCGACGACCCAGCCGATGTCGCCGGCGCGCGGCGGCCGCAGCAGCCACGGCGCGACGCTGCGTTGCTCGCCGAGCAGCGTCTCGATCTCGGCCATCGCGCACAGCAGCCGCCGCTGCTCGCCGTCGCCGAGCGCGCCGAGCAAGCGGTCGACGTCGGCGGCGCTTTGCCGATCGAGCGGTGCGAACGCACGGCGGCCGGCGGCGGTGAGCGTGAGGTGGAGATGGCGCGCGTCGTCGGCGCTGCGCTCGCCGCGAATCAGCTCCTGTTCCTTGAAGACGCGCAGCAGCCGGCTGACGTAGCCGGGATCGAGGTCGAGGTCGCGCGCCAGATCGGCGGCGGTCGTTCGCTCGCGGTGCGCGAGTTCCCAGAGGAGGCGCGACTCGGTCAGACGAAACCGCGTCGCGGCGAGCTTCTCGTGGAGAACGCCGATGCGGCGCGTGTAGAAGCGGTTGAAGCGGCGGACGGCTTCGGTGCGCGGAGTCGGCGGCGAGGTCACGCTGCATTCTTCTTCAGACAGTTGCCAAAAGCAATGGTTCGGTTGCCAGCGGCAGTCACGCGGCGAGGTCGGGATTCGACAGGCGGCGTTGCCGTAGATACTGTATGGAAATACAGTTGTCCGAATGGATGCCGCGATCATCCCGGCAGCGGCCTTTGCGCCGCCACCGTCGTTGCCCGCCGCCGCGAAGCGGCAGCGGCTCGACGCGGCGGTCGTTCGCCGGACGCCCGAGACGCTCCATCCCGCTCTCTGGCTCGGGCACCAGCTCGGTCGCACCGGCGCGCAGACGGTGGCGAGCGGGTTTGCGCGCCTCGATGCCGAGCTGCCCGACGGCGGCTGGCCGCGCGGCGCGCTGAGCGAGCTGCTGCTCGCGCATCCCGGCATCGGCGAGATGCGCCTGCTCGCGCCGGCGCTGGTCGCGACGCAGCGCGAAGGCCGCCTCGTCATGCTGTTCGATCCGCCGGCAGCGCTCGCTGCGGCCGCGCTCGCCGCGCTGGGCTTCGCCATCGACGAGTTGCTCGTCGTCGAGACGCGCAACGACAGCGTGTGGGCGCTCGAGCAGGCGCTGAAGAGCGGCCACGTCGGCGCGATCGTCGCGTGGCTGCCGCAGCGGCTGCGCGCCGAGCGGTTGCGCCGGCTCCAGCTCGCGGCGCACCGCCACGATGGCGTCGCCTTCGTCCTCCGCGAAAGCGCTGCAGCGGCCCGGCCGACGGCGGCGCCGTTGCGCGTTGCGCTGCATGCCGGCGGCGCAGATCGCGTCCAGCTGCACATCCTGAAGCGGCGCGGGCCGCCGCTCGCTTCGCCGCTCGAGCTCGAGCTGCCGAGCGTGCTCTCGGCTGCGGCGCGGCGGCGTTCGGCGAACGGCAGCGCGAAAGCGCGCCGCCTGCCCGCCGCGACCTTCATCGACGTCGCGTGAGCATCGCCATCGCCGGTCGCGACGTCTTCTCCTCTGTCGTTCCGCCGTGCTCTGGGTCGCGCTGCACCTGCCGTTGCTGTCGCTCGAATCGTTCGCCGCGACGCTCGCCGGTCGCGCAACGGAGCACGGCATCGCGTTGATCGACGAGCATTGCATCGCCGCCGCCGACGCCGTCGCGATCGCGCATGGCGTCAAGCCGGGGCTGAAGCGCGCGACCGCGCTCGCGCTCGCGCCGCGCATCGTCCTCGGCCAGGCGGATGCGGCGCGCGACGCCGAGGCGATGCGTTCGATCGTCCACGCCGCGCTCGCGTTCACGCCGAGCGTCTCGCTGCAGCCGGCGACCGAGCCCGGGAGCGCCGCCGACATCGTGCTCCTCGAGGTGCAGTCGTGCCTGCGCTACTTCGGCGGCAGCGAACGGCTGCTCGAGCGCGTGCGCGCGAGCATCGAGCCGATCGGCCATTCGCTTCGCATCGCGAGCGCTGCGACCGCGCAGGGCGCAGCGATCCTCGCGCATCTCGAGCCGTCGCCGCTCTGCACGACGCTCGAGGCGACGCGGCGCGCGCTGGTCGCGGCGCCGGTGTGGCTGCTCGGGCCCGGCCGGGCGCACTGGGAAGCGCTGCAGGGGATGGGGCTGCGCCGCATCGGCGACCTGCTCGGGCTGCCACGCGCCGGGCTGGCGCGGCGCTTCGGCGAGACGCTGCTCGCCGAGCTCGACGCCGCCTTCGGCAGGCGCGCCGATCCGCGCGAGCCGATCGTTCCCGCGCGCGCGTTCGAGAGCCGCCTCGAGCTCTTCGCGCGCGCCGACAGCAGCGAGCAGGTCCTGCACGGCGCCTCGATCCTGCTCGCCCGGCTCGTCGCCTGGCTGGCCGCGCAGCATGCGTTCGTGCAGCGCTTCCGCCTCCTCATGCACCACGAGACGCGTTGGCAGCAAGGCGATCGCACGCCGCGGGCGACGGCGCTCGAGATCGCGCTCGCCGAGCCATCGCGCGACAGCGCACACCTGCTCGTTCTCTTGCGCGAGCGTCTCGCCCACGTGCAATTGCCGGCGCCGACGCTCGAGCTCGCGCTGCAGGCCGCGGACATCGTCAAGCGCGCCGCGCCGAACGGCGAACTGTTCCCGACCCGGCAGAGCGAGGACGAAGGTCTCGTGCGCTTGATCGAGCGCCTGCAGGCGCGGCTCGGCGTCGGCGGAGTGCAGCGTCTTTGCGCCGCCGAGGACCATCGTCCTGAGCGCGCGAGCGCGCTCAGGAGCGATGCCGTCGCGCGCCCCTCGCGCTCGCCGCGCACGTCCGAGCGCGCGGCAACGGCAGACGCGGCAAGCTTGCCTTCTGCGTTGTCGTGCCCGCGGCCGATCTGGCTGCAGCAGCCCGAGCCGCTCGCCGAGCGCGAGGCGAGACCGCTGCTCGACGGTCGTGCGCTCGCGCTGCTGTCGGGCCCGGAGCGGATCGAATCCGGCTGGTGGGACGACGACGTCGCCGAGCGCGACTACTTCATCGCCGAGGCGAGCGACGGCGCGCTGGTCTGGATCTACCGCGCTCGCTTGCCGCTCTCGTCGTCAGGCGAGAGCGGCTGGTTTCTGCACGGTCGTTTCGGCTGAAGGCGCGCAGCGGCTCGCGCGCTCAGCGGCGCTCTTCGCCGATCAAGGTGAAGCCGCGGCGGCGCAGCGAGTCGCTGAGCCAACGGTTGCCGTTGACGCCGCAGAACAGCATGTAGACGGCGTAGAAGGCGACGGCCGCGAGGGCGACACCGGCGGTGCGCGAGGTCGGCGTCGGCACGCCGTAGAAGTAGGCCTCGCTCGCGTAGTAGAGCGCAGCGACGACGAACAGCAGCCAGGTGCGGCGGATCACCGCCGACAGCGAGCCGACGAAGAACGCCCGCCACGAGAAACCCATCTTGACGCGAACGATGTCGCCGTTGGGGGACTTGTAGAGCCTGTAGGTACTCATCGATCTGCCTCTTTTGCCTGCTGCGACGTCTGCCTGAGAGCGAGCGCTGCCTGTCGCGATCGCCTCGCTCGGCAATCGCGGACAGGAGCGGTACGAAGACTGCTTCGGCAGCGTTGTGTCGACCCTGGAGGGCGCGATCGTTGCGATCGCGTCAGCCTGGTAACCGAGTGTTCGCGCGCGCTGTCAGCGAAGGTTTCGGCGACAACCGTCGACGGCGGCGTCGACGGCTATGCGATGCGACCGAACCACCAGGTCGAGAGGCCGGCGGCGACGAGAACGAGCAGGGCGCCGATCGTCGCCAGCAACGCCGTGATCTCGGTCTCCTTCTTCTCGACGATGAGGCGCGTGCTCAGGCCCTGGTAGACCTTCTTCAGGTCCTGCGCGGTGCCGGCATAGAAGTATTCGGCGTTGGTCGCCTTCGCGACCGCCTTCAGCGTGTCCTCGTCGAGGCGCACGCGCATCGACCAGCCTTCGAAGCCGATCGTCTCGCCTTCCTTGGTGCCGATGCCGACGGTGTAGACGCGGACACCGCGGTCGGCGGCCATCTTCGCGGCGTCGAGCGAGTCGGGGCCGGTCGTGCGCTGGCCGTCGGTGAGCAGAATGATCGCGGCCGACGTGTACGAGCCGGGCGCGACCGGCTTGAACTCCGGCGCCGGCTTGTCGTTCGGCCCCGGCGGCATCGGCCGCGCGCCGGTGATCTGCGAAAGGTCGATGCCGGCGTCGGGGAAGATCGTCGCCAGCGAGATCACGATGCCGCTGCCGATCGCAGTGCCGCGCTGCAACTGGAAGCGATCGATCGCGGCGTTGACGTCGTCGCGGCTGAGCGTTGGCGCCTGCACGACCGCGGCAGTGCCGGCGAACGAGACGACTGCCACCTTGACGTTGCGCGGCAGCTCGGCGACGAACGCCTTCGCCGCTTCCTGCGCGGCGACGAGGCGGTTGGGCTGGACATCGGCGGCGCGCATGCTTCCAGAGACGTCGATCGCGAGGACGATCGTCTCCTGCGCCGACGGTAGCGTGATCAGCATCGCCGGCCGCGACGTCGAGAACGCGAGCACGGCGAGGGCGAGGAAGAGCAGCGCCGGTGGAACGTGACGCCGCCAGGCGCTGCGCCCGCCGAGCGCTTCCTTGACGAGCGCGAGGTTGGCGTAGCGCAGGTTGGTCTTCTTGCGGCGCTTGAGCAGCAGCACGTAGAGGACGACGATCAGCGGCAACGCGAGCATCGCCCACAGCATCGAAGGCCAGAGGAACGTCATCCAGGGCGAGGCTGCGGTCATGGCAGGCTCCGCACTTCAGCCGGCCGCCGGCCGGACATGCGAGATCGAGCGGCCGCCGCCATTCCAGTTGGCGAGCCGGCTGCGCTGCTTCTTGAGGTCGGCGAAGCGCAGCACCGCATCGACCAGGTCGTCGTCGGTGCCGAGCTCGAGGGTGTCGACGCCGGCGCGCGCGAGCGCTTCGCGCAGCGCCGTCTCGCGCCGCTCCGCGGCGGCGGCGAAGCGCTCGCGGAAGCGCTTGTTGTGGGTGTCGACGACGATCTGCTCGCCGGTCTCGGCGTCGCGCATCGTCACCAGGCCGATGTCCGGCAGATCCATCTCGAGCGCATCGAAGATGCGCACCGCGGTCACTTCGTGACGCATCGCGAGCTGGCCGAGCAGCCGCTCCCAGCCGGGCGCGCTGACGAAGTCGGAGACGACGAAGATCGTCGAGCGGCGGCGGATCGTCCGGTGCGCGTGCAGCAGCAACTCGCGCAGGTCGGTCGCTCCGGGCGCTGCCTCGGCGGGCCGAGCGGCCATGCGCTGCAGCAGCTCGAGGACGTGGATGCGGCCGGTGCGCGCCGGCAGCACGGTGTCGACGCGGTTGCCGTAGAGCAGCGCGCCGACGCGGTTGCCGCGCCGGGTGAGCAGGCGGGCGAGGACGCCGACGAACTCGCGCGCGACCATCCGCTTGGTGAAGCGGTCGGAGCCGAAGTCGACGCTCGCCGAGAGGTCGACCAGGAACCACGCCGACAGCTCGCGGTCCTCGGTGAACTGGCGCACGTAGGGCTGTTGCAGCCGTGCCGTCACGTTCCAGTCGATGTGGCGGACGTCGTCGTGGTGCTGGTACTCGCGCAGGTCGGCGAGGTCGAGCCCGGCGCCGCGCATCAGCGTGCGGTGGTCGCCCTGGAGCAGGCCGTCGAGGCGGCGCAGGACCGTCCAGTCGAGACGCTTCAGCAGCGCCTCGGCGCTGTCGGGGTCGATGACGCCGGCCGACGCTTCAGGTGTTGCGGCCATGGCCGTTCTCGGGAGCGAGCGGCTTCTCGGGGACCGGGATCTTGCGCATCACGCGCACGATGACAGCGTCGGCGTCGATGCCTTCGGCGAGCGCTTCGTACGAGAGCACGAGGCGATGTCGCAGCACGTCGGCGACGAGCCCGGTCATGTCCTCGGGCAGCGCGTAGTTGCGGCCGCGCATGAAGGCGAGCGCGCGCGCGCCCTCGACGAGCCCGATCGTCGCGCGCGGGCTGGCGCCGAACGTCAGGTACTTGGCGATGTCGGCGAGGTCGAAGCGTTCGGGGCGCCGCGTCGCGGTGACGAGCCGCACCGCGTAGCGGACGAGCGACGAGTCGACGAAGACCTTGCGGCACTCCTGCTGCAGCTCGGCGAGCTGGCCCATGCTCGCGATCGGCGACATCGTGATCGGCGCGCCGGTGACGCGCTGCGCGATCACGAACTCCTCGTCCTCGCTCGGATAGTCGACCAGCACCTTCATCATGAAGCGGTCGACCTGCGCCTCGGGAAGCGGATACGTGCCCTCGGTCTCGATCGGGTTCTGCGTCGCCATGACGAGGAACGGCTCGGGCACCTTGTGCGTCTCGCCGGCGATCGTCACCTGACGCTCCTGCATCACCTCGAGCAGCGCGCTCTGCACCTTGGCCGGGGCGCGGTTGATCTCGTCGGCGAGCAGCAGGTGCGCGAAGACCGGGCCGAGCGAGGTCGAGAACTCGCCGGTGCGCGGGTTGAAGATGCGCGTGCCGACGAGGTCGGCGGGGACGAGGTCGGGAGTGAACTGGATCCGGCGGAAGGTGCCGCGCAGCGTCTGCGCGAGCGTCTTCACGGTGAGCGTCTTCGCCAGCCCCGGGACGCCCTCGACGAGCAGGTGGCCCTGGGCGAGCACTGCGACCATCACGCGCTCGAGGAAGTGGTCCTGGCCGACGACGACGCGCTTGACCTCGTAGAGGACGCGCTCCATCAGGGTCGCAGCTTCGCCAGGAATGTTGGTGGTGTCGGTCATCGCGGATCGGCAGAGGGTGGGAAGGCGGCGTCGCGCCGGCGGGCGGCGCGCGTCAGAACGGCGGCATTCCCGCCGCCGCGGCGGCGTTCTCGATCGGGACGGCGAAGCCGATGCCGATGAAGACGCGCTGGCGGTTCGGGTTGAGGATCGCGGTCACGATGCCGACGACCTCGCCGTCCATCGTCACCAGAGGCCCGCCCGAATTGCCGGGATTCGCGGCGGCGTCGAACTGGATCAGGTTGGTCAGCGTCTGCTGGCCCTCGGGCGAGCGGAACTGCCGCTTCAGCCCCGAGACGACGCCCGCCGACGCCGACGGTCCGATGCCGAACGGAAAGCCGACGACGAGGACCTGGTCGCCGGGCGCGAGATCGGAGGTCGAGCGCAGCGTCGCCGCCTCGAGGTCGTCGGGGATCGTCTTCGCGCGCAGCACGGCGAGGTCGTTCTCGGGCTGGGTGCCGACGACGACGGCGTCCGACTCCGAGCCGTCCATGAAGGTGACGCGGACCTTCTTGGCGCCGCTGACGACGTGCAGGTTGGTGAGGATCGTGCCGTTGTCGATGATGACGACGCCGGTGCCGATGCCGCGCTCGACGGTGCCTTCCTTGGCGCCGTCGGCCTTGTCGCTGCCGTCGTCGCCCTCGGTCATGAGGCCGACGACGCGCACCACCGACGGGATGATCGCGTCGTAGGCGCGCGAGACCGGCGAGACGAGCGGCTTTTCCTCGATCGACTGGCGCATCGCGGCGTCGATCTGCTCGAACGTGAGCGGCGGCTTGGCGTTGAAGGTCGGCGACGACCACCAGAACGCGAGCGCGAGGACGACGAGCAGGAGTGCCCAGAGCCGCCGCTCGTGGCGGAGCAGGAACGCGAAGCGCCGCGATCGCGCCTTGCCGGCGGCGGCGAGCGCACCTTCGACGGGCGCGGCGACGGGCACTTCGTCCGCCGGCGGCGGGCGATGCGAACGGCTGTACAGCGGAACTCGTTTCATGGGAAGTCGCGGCAGGCGGGTCGTTCCTGACGCGTTGCAATCGGCGCGCCGCATCCCTCGACGACCCTCGTCGGTACGGTAGCACGGCGGAAGAACGCTGTCACAGGCGAGCCGCGCCCACTCGCGCAGGCATCATCGCAAGCGTGTGGATCGACACGCATTGCCACCTCGACGCTGCCGAGTTCGATGCCGACCGCGGCGCCGTCGTCGCCAGCGCGCGCGCGGCCGGCGTCGCCCAGATCGTCCTCCCTGCGGTCGACAGGGGCAATTTCGGGCGAGTGCGAACGCTCGCGCACGAGCACGGTCTCGCCTACGCGCTCGGCATCCATCCGATGTGCACCGACCGCGCCGGCGACGGCGACGTCGCCGCGCTGCGCGACGAGCTGACGCGCCGCGCTGCCGATCCGCGGCTCGTCGCCGTCGGCGAGATCGGCCTCGACCACTTCGTTCCCGGCCTCGACCGCGAGCGACAGGCGGCGATCTTCGCCGCGCAGCTTCGCCTCGCCGCCGAGTTCGGGCTGCCGGTGCTGCTGCACGTGCGTCGCGCCATCGATCCGGTCCTCAAGCAGCTGCGGCAGGTGCGCGTGCGGGGCGGCTTCGCGCACGCCTTCAATGGCAGCGCGCAGCAGGCCGACGCGTTTCGCGCGCTCGACGTCCGTCTCGGCTTTGGCGGCGCGCTGACGTTCGAGCGTGCGTTGCGCATCCGCCGTGTCGCCGTCGCGCTCGCCGGCGACGCGATCGTCATGGAGACCGACTCGCCCGACATCGCGCCGCAGTGGCGCTACCGCACCGCGGCGGCGCGCGCCGCGGGAGCGACGATGCGCAACGAACCTGCCGAGGTCGCGGCGATCGGCGGCGTGCTCGCCGAGCTGCGCGGCGAGCCGGTCGCCGCGCTGGCCGCGCGCACGACCGCGAACGCGCTCGCGACGCTGCCGCGGCTCGCCGCGCTGCTCGCCGAGGCGGCATCGTGAGCGCGGCGGCACTCCCCGAGGTGACGATCTCGGAGTCGCGCGGCATCCGCTACCTCCACCTCGGCACGCCGTGGATCCAGGGCGCGATGCGGATCGAGGCGCCGCTCCAGATCGAGCTCGAGTACGTCCGCCGCATGATGGCGTGGACCCTGTTTCGCGAACCGGCCGCCGTCGCCGGCAGCCATCTCGTCCAGCTCGGGCTCGGCGCTGGCACGATCGCGCGCTTCTGCAGTCGGCGGATGAAGATGCGCGTCACCGTCGTCGAGCTCAACGAGCGCGTCATCCATGTCTGCCGGCAGTGGTTTCGCCTGCCTGCGTCGAGCGCGACGTTCCTCGTCGAGAGCGCCGACGCCGGCGCTTGGGTCGCCGACGTGGCGCACCGCGGCGTTGCCGACGTGCTCGCGGTCGACCTTTACGACCACGAGGCCGCGAGCCCGGTGCTCGACAGCGCCGAGTTCTATCGCCGCTGCTTCGACGTCGTCGCGCCGGGCGGCGCGATGACGGTGAACCTGTTCGGCCGCAACGCCAGCTTCGAGAAGAGCACGCGGCGGATCGCGGCGGCGTTCGGCGCTGACGCCGTCCTGACCGTGCAGCCGACGAAAGAGGGCAACACGGTGGTCCTGGCGATGAAGCAAGTCACGTTCGCGCCCCTCGACGAGCTTGCCCGGCGCGCCGAAAACATCGAAACTCGCTGGCAGCTGCCCGCCAGGAAGTGGCTGCGCATGCTGCGCCCGGCCGCCGGGCCCGCCGCGACAGATCCAGCGCCTGCATGAAACCCAGAAGCGAGCAACCCGATCTCGGCAGCAAGGCGCCTGCGGCGGTGGCGCGGCGCGAGCTCGAGAGCGCGGGCGGCCGCACCTCGACGCTGACCCGCGACAGCACGCTCGAGCGCGAGAGCGCGTTCGAGCGCTCAATCTCTCCGACCCGGCCGGCGCCGCTGCAGGCGATCGACCTCTCGCTCAACGTCGTCTCGCACGGCAAGCTGACGTGGCGCACGCTGCTCGCGTGGATGCGCGAGGACAAGCTCGTCAGCGAGGACGACGTCGACCGCACCGTCCGACGTTTCGCCGGCGGCAACAGCATGCAGCATCCGCTGGTGCGCATCGGCCAGGCCGGGCTGCAGCGCATGGGCGACGGCAAGGTGCTCGACACCGAGACGCTCACCGAGTGGCTCGCCAAGCGCGTCAAGCTGCCGTACGTGCGGATCGATCCGCTCAAGGTCGACGTCGGCCGCGTCGCCGACGTGATGTCGATCCAGTACGCCGAGCGGCGCCACGCGCTGCCGCTCAGCTTCGGCACCGCCGAGGTGACGATCGCGACGTGCGAGCCGCTCGACATCGCCTGGATCGGCGAGATCGAGTCGCACACGCGGCGCACGGTCAAGCTCGTCATCGTCAACCCGATCGAGATCGCGCGCTACACGACCGAGTTCTATGCGCTCTCGCGCTCGGTCCGCAACGCCGTCAAGATGGGCGAGCAGGCCGCGCTCGCCAACTTCGAGCAGCTCGTCGAGCTCGGCAAGACGAGCCGGCAGCTCGACGCCAACGACTCCGGCGTTATCCAGGTCGTCGACTGGTTGTGGCAGTACGCGTTCGACCAGCGCGCGTCGGACATCCACCTCGAGCCGCGCCGCGAGCGAAGCGTGATCCGCTTCCGCATCGACGGCGTCATGCACACCGTCTACCAGCTGCCGCCTGGCGTCATGAGCGCGATGGTCGCGCGCGTCAAGCTGCTCGGCCGCATGGACGTCGTCGAGAAGCGTCGTCCGCTCGACGGCCGCATCAAGGTCCGCAATCCCGCCGGCGACGAGGTCGAGATGCGGCTGTCGACGATCCCGACAGCGTTCGGCGAGAAGATGGTGATGCGGATCTTCGATCCCGACACGACCGTCAAGACGCTCGAGAGCCTCGGCTTCGGCAGCCACGACGGCCGGCGCTGGGAAGAGCTGGTGGCGCGCCCGCACGGCATCATCCTGGTCACCGGCCCGACCGGATCGGGCAAGACGACGACGCTCTATTCGACGCTGCGGCGACTCGCGACCGACGAGGTCAACGTCTGCACGATCGAGGACCCGATCGAGATGATCCAGCCGGCGTTCAACCAGACGCAGGTGCAGTCGCAGATCGACCTCAACTTCTCCGAAGGCCTGCGCTCGCTGATGCGGCAGGACCCGGACATCATCATGGTCGGCGAGATCCGCGACCTCGAGACCGCCGACATGGCGATCCAGGCGGCACTCACCGGCCACCTTGTCTTCTCGACGCTGCACACCAACGACTCGTCGTCGGCGATCACACGCCTCAACGACCTCGGTGTCCCGCCGTACCTGATCGGCTCGACGCTGATCGGCGTGCTCGCGCAGCGCCTCGTGCGCACGCTCTGCCCGGCGTGCAAGAAGCCCGACCCCGAGGTGACGCGCGAAACGCTGCACGAGGTCGTGAAGCCGTGGCGGTTGAACGGCGGCGTGCGGCCGTACAAGGCGGTCGGCTGCCTCGAGTGCCGGATGACCGGCTATCGCGGCCGCGCTGGCCTCTACGAACTGCTCACGATCAGCGACGCCGCGCGCGCGACGATCCAGCCGGTGTGCGACGAAGGCAGGCTGCGCCAGCAATCGTTGCAGGACGGCCTCAGGCCGCTCCGCCTCGCCGGCGCGATGAAGGTCGCCGAAGGCCTGACGACGCTCGACGAAGTGCTGCGCGCGACTCCCGCCTGGGAGTGATCGCGCGTCGCGGCGCGCTCGTGAGAGGCGGCGCACGCTCGGGGTAATCCACCATCGGCGGGGCAGGGGGCGCTTGCAGAATCGTCAGCATTCCGTCAGGCAGGGGCCTCCTTGAAGATCAAGAGCGAGCGCGACTTCTGGTCGGGCATGATGTTCCTCGTCGTCGGCGTCGTC
This sequence comes from Caldimonas sp., assembly GCA_035493195.1. Taxonomy (GTDB): domain Bacteria; phylum Pseudomonadota; class Gammaproteobacteria; order Burkholderiales; family Burkholderiaceae_C; genus Schlegelella_A. Next base: position 4,634 of record DATJIM010000077.1, on the reverse strand, counting down.
TTCGCGATCGGCGCGACGAACTACAGCATGGGCCCGGCGTGCCCGGCCAACGATCCGTGCGCGACGAGCCTGTGGGCGCGGCTCTCGCAGCTCTCGGCCCACCCGGGCGCCGGCTACTTTCCGCTCGGGCTCTCGATTCTCGTCACGCTGCTCGGCGCGGTGGTCCTCTTCAAGTCGCTGACGATCGAGAGCGACGGCGGCGATCCGATCGGCAAGATCGCGTGGCGACCGCTCATCGTCATCATCGTCGCGATCGCGCTGTTCGGCGTGATGCTCGAGCCCCTCGGGCTCGCGATCACGGTCCCGGTGCTGATCGTGATCGCCAGCCTCGCCGGCGACGAGTTCCACTGGAAGGGCGTTCTCGCCAACGCGATCGTGCTCACGATCGGCTCGTGGGCGATCTTCATCTGGGGACTGAAGCTCACCATCCCGCTCTGGCCGACGTTCGTGCGCTGAGCAATCACCCGAACGACTGGCGGCTCGCATGGAACTGCTCCACAACCTCGGCATCGGCTTCGGCGTCGCCTTCACGCTGCAGAACCTGCTGTACGCGTTCTTCGGCTGCATGCTCGGCACGCTGATCGGCGTGCTGCCCGGGATCGGCCCGGTGGCGACGATCGCGATGCTGCTGCCGTCGACGTATGCGCTCGACGCGACGCCGGCGCTGATCATGCTCGCCGGCATCTACTACGGCGCGCAGTACGGCGGCTCGACGACCGCGATCCTGATCAACGTGCCGGGCGAGTCGTCGTCGGTCGTGACCGCGATCGACGGCTACCAGATGGCACGCCAGGGCCGCGCCGGCGCGGCGCTCGCGACGGCGGCGCTCGGCTCGTTCTTCGCCGGCTGCGTCGGCACGATCGTCATCGCGTCGTTCGCGCCGCCGCTCACCGAGCTCGCGTTCAAGTTCGGTCCGGCCGAGTACTTCTCGCTGATGGTGCTCGGCCTGATCGGCGCCGTCGTGCTCGCCTCCGGATCGCTGCTGAAGGCGATCTCGATGATCATCCTCGGCCTGCTGCTCGCGCAGATCAACACCGATGTCATCTCCGGCACGGCGCGCTACAGCTTCGACATCCCGCAGCTCACCGACGGCATCGGCTTCGTCGTCATCGCGATGGGCGTGTTCGGCTTCGGCGAGATCATCTCCAACCTCGGCCAGCCCGCCGAGCACCGCGAGGTGTTCACCCACAAGGTGAAGGGGCTGTGGCCGAACAAGCGCGACTTCATGGAAGCGTGGCCCTCGGTGCTGCGAGGCACGGCGCTCGGCTCGATCCTCGGCGTGCTGCCCGGCGGCGGCGCGCTGCTCTCCTCGTTCGCCTCGTATACCGTCGAGAAGAAGGTGACGCGCAACCCGCGCATTCCGTTCGGCAAGGGCGCGATCCAGGGCGTCGCCGGCCCCGAGTCGGCGAACAACGCCGGCGCGCAGACGTCGTTCATCCCGATGCTGACGCTCGGCATTCCGCCGAACGCGGTCATGGCGCTGATGGTCGGCGCGATGACGATCAAGGGCATCCAGCCCGGCCCGCAGGTGATGACGTCGAACCCGCAGTTGTTCTGGGGCTTGATCGCGTCGATGTGGGTCGGCAACGCAATGCTCGTCGTCCTCAACCTGCCGCTGATCGGGATGTGGATCAAGCTGCTGACGGTGCCGTACCGCTTTCTCTTTCCGGCGATCACGCTGTTCTGCTGCATCGGCGTCTACACGCTCAACAACAGCACGTTCGACGTCTACCTGACCGCGCTGTTCGCGCTGATCGGCTACGTCTTCTACAAGCTGAGCGTCGAGCCGGCGCCCTTGCTGCTCGGCTTCATCCTCGGCCCGATGATGGAAGAGAACCTGCGCCGGGCGCTCCTGCTCTCACGCGGCGACTGGATGACGTTCGTGACCCGGCCGCTGTCGTCGGGCCTGTTGATCGCGGCGGCGCTGCTGGTCGTGATCGTGTCGCTGCCCGCGATCAGCAAGAAGCGCGAGGTCGCGTTCGCCGAGGACTGACGGCTGCCGCGCGGCCGAGCCGCGGCGGCGCTATCGTCGAGGCCATGAAGTTCGATTGGCAGGCCGGCTATCCGTCGACGCGCGTCCCCGTCTTCGCGCGCAACATCGTCTCGACCTCGCACCCGCTCGCGGCGCAGGCCGGGCTCGTCATGATCCAGCGCGGCGGCAACGCCGTCGACGCCGCGATCGCGGCCGCAGCGGCGATGACCATCGTCGAGCCGTGCAGCAACGGCCTCGGCTCCGATGCGTTTGCCATCGTCTGGCACGGCGGCAAGCTGCACGGCCTCAACGCGTCGGGCGGCGCGCCGCAGGCGTGGTCGCCCGAGTACTTCCGCAAGAAGCTCGGCGCCGACGCCGATCGACCGGCGTTGCGCGGCTGGGACTCGGTGACGGTCCCTGGCGCTGTCGCGGGCTGGGTCGCGCTCTCGCAGCGATTCGGGAAGCTGCCGTTTGCCGAGCTGCTGCAGCCAGCGATCTCGATCGCCGAGCGCGGCTACGCGGTGCCGATCGTCGTCCAGCAGAAGTGGGCCGCGGCGGCGCCGCTGCTCGCGCCGCAGCCCGGCTGGGCCGACGCGTTCCTGCCGCACGGTCACGTCCCCGAAGTCGGCGAGCGCTTCGCGTTCCCCGCCGCGGCGCGCGCGCTGCGAGCGATCGCCGAGACGCGCGGCGAGGCGTTCTACCGCGGCGAGATCGCCGCTGCTGTCGAAGCGCACGCGCGCGCGAGCGGAGGCGCGATGACGGCGAGCGACTTCGCCGCGTTCGCGCCCGAGTGGGTCGAGCCGATCGCGATCGACGCCTACGGCCATCGACTGCACGAGATTCCGCCGAACGGCCAGGGCATCGCCGCGCTCGTCGCGCTCGGCATCCTGCGCCACTTCGACATCGCCTCGCTGCCGGTCGATGGCGCCGAGTCGCAGCATCTGCAGATCGAGGCGATGAAGCTCGCGTTCGCCGACGTCTACGCGCACGTCGCGGACCCGCGCGGCGGCATGCGCTGCACGTCCGAGCAGATGCTCGACGAGGGCTATCTCGCGCAGCGCGCGCGCCTGATCGACCCCAAGCGCGCGCAGTCGTTCGGCGCCGGCAACCCGAGCGGCGGCGGCACGATCTATCTGAGCGCCGCCGACGAGAGCGGCGTGATGGTGAGCTTCATCCAGAGCAACTACATGGGCTTCGGCTCGGGCGTCGTCGTTCCGGGCTGGGGCGTCTCGCTGCAGAACCGCGGCCACGGCTTTCATCTCGATCCGGCGCACCCGAACTGCGTCGCGCCGGGCAAGCGGCCGTTCCACACGATCATTCCCGCGTTCCTCACCAAGGATGGCGCGCCGCAGATGAGCTTCGGCGTGATGGGCGGCAACATGCAGCCGCAGGGACACCTGCAGACGCTGGTGCGCATGCTCGTGCATCGCCAGCAGCCGCAGGCCGCTTGCGATGCGCCGCGCTGGCGCTTCAACGTCGGCCGCCAGATCAACGTCGAAGCGACGATGGCGGCTGCGACCGTCGCCGGCCTCGTCGAGCGCGGCCACCAGGTCGAGGTGATCGCCGACAGCTACCAGGACTTCGGCTCCGGCCAGTTCATCTGGCGGCTCGGCGACCCTGCCGTCGAAGGCTACGTCGCCGCGAGCGACTCGCGCCGCGACGGCCTCGCCGCGGGCTGCTGAGCGCTAGCGGCGCAGGAACGGCAGCGCGGCGAGCGGCAGCGCGAGCCAGGCCTCGAGCGTCGCGCGATCGAGCGCCGCGGCAGCGCCGTGCAGACGAAGGGACAAGGCCATCGTCCCTAGAATCGGACGCGATGCGTTCCTCGACCAGTGCGGCAGAACCGGGCGCATCGACTCTCGCCGAACGTCTGCCTCCGGCGGTCGCGCACTGGCCCGGCATCGCGCTCGCGATGGCCGGCTCGATCGCGTTCTCGGGCAAGGCGATCATCGTCAAGCTCGCGTACCGCTACGGCGTCGACGCGGTGACGCTGATCATGTACCGGATGCTGTTCGCGTTGCCGCTGTTCGCGCTGCTCGCGTGGTGGGCCGGGCGCGGCCGCGACGCGCTGACGCGGCGCGACTGGCTCGTCGTCACCGGGCTCGGCTTTTCGGGCTACTACCTCGCGAGCTTTCTCGATTTCGCCGGGCTCGCGTACATCACGGCCGGCCTCGAGCGGCTGATCCTGTACTTGAACCCGACGCTCGTCCTCGCGATCGGCGTCGTCGTCTTTCGCAGGCGGCCGAGCCGCCGCCAGCTCGTTGCGCTCGCCGTCAGCTACTGCGGGGTGCTCGTCGCGTTCGGCCACGAGGTCTCGTTCCAGGGCGGCGGCGCGGTCGTCGGCGGCGCGCTCGTCTTCGCGAGCGCGATCAGCTACGCGATCTATCTCGTCGCGAGCGGCGAGGAGGTCAAGCGCCTCGGCGCGCTGCGCCTCACCGGGCTCGCGACGACGGTCGCGTGCTTCTTCTGCATCGCACAGTTCTTCGTGCTCCGGCCGGTGACGGCGCTCGCCGTCGCACCCGAAGTGATCTGGCTGTCGCTCCTCAACGCGACGGCGTGCACCTTCGCGCCGGTGCTGATGGTGATGATGGCGATCGAGCGCGTCGGCGCGACGGTCGCGGCGCAGACCGGCATGGTCGGCCCGATGTCGACGATCATCATGGGG
>DATJIM010000076.1:0-3674 GCA_035493195.1 Caldimonas sp. | reverse complement strand
GCGCGGTGCGCTTCGGGCTCGGCGCGATCAAGGGCACCGGGCAGGGCGCGATCGAGGCGATCGTCGCGGCGCGCGACGAGGGCGGCCCGTTCCGGAGCGTGTTCGACTTCTGCCGGCGCGTCGATCGCACGCGGATCAACCGCCGCGTCGTCGAAGCGTTGATCAAGGCCGGCGCGTTCGACCGCATCCATGGCTCGCGCGCGCCACTGCTCGCGAGCGCCGGCATCGCGCTCGACTGGGCCGAGACACAGGCCGCGCACGCCGACCAGGGCGGCCTGTTCGACGCGCTCTTCGACGGCGGCGACGCGCACGGCGCGAGCACCGAGGAGCCGCCGCTCGCGACGATGCGCGAATGGAGCATCAAGGAGCGGCTCACGCTCGAGAAGTCGGCGCTCGGCTTCTATCTCTCCGGCCACCTTTTCGACCAGAGCGCGCAGGAAGTGCGCCGCTTCGTCAAGCTGCGGATCGCCGACCTCGTCGACACCCGCGAAACGATCCTCCTCGCCGGCATCGTCGGCGAGCTGCGTGTCGTCAACGGCATGCGCGGGCGCGTCGTGCTGTTCAGGCTCGACGACATGAGCGAGACGGTCGACGCGGTCGCGAGCGAGGAGCTGCTCGTCGCCAACCGCGACCTGCTGAAGGAAGACGAGCTCGTCGTCGCCCAGGGGCGCGTCCAGCCCGACCGCTTCGGCGGCGGCGTCCGCTTCCAGGTGCAGAGCGTGTGGAACCTCGCCGGCGCGCGCTGTCGCTTCGGCAAATACCTGCGCGTCGAGGTCAACGGCAGCGTGCCGCCGGTCGCCGAGGTGCTGCGCGACTTCCCCTCGCGGCGCTCGCAGACCGAGCACGGCGAGATCCACGAGGGCTTGCGCGTTCGCCTGCAGCTGCACCGCCGCGAGGCGGTCGGCGAGCTCGACCTCGGCGACGCGGTCCGCTTCTATCCGAGCGACCGCGCGCTCGAGCGCTGGCAGTCGGCGGCGGCGCACGGCCGGATCGCGATCGTCTACGAGTGAGCGCGTGCGCTGCCCGGTCGCGTCGCCGCGCCGAGACAGCCGCGTCGTGACCGACAGCACGCAGGGCGTTCGTCACAAGCCGACACACGCGAACGGCCGCATCCACAGACCTATCATCGCGCCCTCGGCCGAGCGGCCGCTTGGCGCGCGATGAACGACTCGACAGGCACAACCGGGCTCGTGCTCACCGGCGGCGGCGCACGCGCCGCCTATCAGGTCGGCGTGCTGAAGGCGGTCGCCCAGATCCGGCGCGAGAGCGGAGTCGACGGCGGCAATCCGTTCCCGGTGATCGCCGGGACGTCGGCCGGCGCGATCAACGCCGCAGCGCTCGCCTGCCGCGCCGACCGCTTCGACCAGGCGGTCACCGGCCTCGTCGACGTCTGGCAGAACTTCCGAGCCGAGCAGGTCTATCGCTCGGACTCGATCGGCGTGATCCGCACCGGGGCCCGCTGGCTGACGATGATGTCGATCGGCTGGGTGATCGCCCGCTGGCGGCGCGCCCGCCCGCGCTCGCTGCTCGACAACAAGCCGCTGCAGCAACTGCTCGAGCATCTCGTCGACACGTCGCGGCTGCGCGCGATGATGGCTGCCGGGCATCTGAAGGCGATCGCGGTCGCCGCGTCGAGCTACGGCTCCGGCCTGCACGTCACCTTCTACGACTCGGTCGGCGACATCGTGCCGTGGACGCGCTCGCAGCGGCTCGCGGTGCGCAGCGCGATCACCGTGCCGCACCTGCTCGCGTCGTCGGCGATCCCGTTCATCTTTCCCGCGGTCGCGCTCGACGTCGCCGGCCACACCGAATACTGCGGCGACGGCTCGATGCGGCAGGCGGCGCCGATCTCGCCGGCGGTCCACCTCGGCTCCGACCGCATTCTTGTCATCGGCGCTGGCCGGATGCACGAGCCGCCGGGCGAGCGCGCCGGCAGCGCCGAGTACCCCAACCTCGCCCAGATCGCCGGCCACGCGCTCTCGAACATCTTCCTCGATGCGCTCGCGGTCGACGTCGAGCGTCTGCAGCGCATCAACGCGACACTCGGGCTGCTGCCGCAGCAGGCGCTCGCGTCGACGAGCCTGAAGCCGATCCAGGTGCTCGTCATCTCGCCGAGCGAGCGGCTCGACGACATCGCGTCACGCCACCTGGCGAGCCTGCCTCTGCCGATCCGCGCGATGCTGCGCGGCCTCGGCGTCTCTGGCCAGGGCGAGGACGCGCGCGGTGCCGCGCTCGCCAGCTACCTGCTGTTCGAAGCGCCGTACACGCGCGAGCTGATCGCGCTCGGCGTCAAGGACACGATGGCCAGGCGCGACGAGGTGCGCGCCTTCTTCGCCTGGCAGGACGTGCACGCGCGGCTCGCGGTCGCGTCCTGACCGCATCGCTGCTGCGGTCGGCGCGGCAGCGATGCGACGTCGCGCGCTACTTCTTCGGCGCGCTCGCAGCGGCGGTCTTCGCTTCCGCCTTCTCCGCCTTGGTCGACTTCTCGGTCTTGGTCTTGTCGGTCTTTTCCGCCTTCGCGGCCTTCTCGGACTTCTCCGCCTTGGCCGTCTTCTCGCTCTTTTCGGTCTTGGCGGCCTTTTCGGCCTTCGCGGTTTCGGCCTTCGTCGGCTCGGTCTTCGCGGCTTCCGCCTTTGCGGCTTCGGCCTTTGCAGGTTCTGCCTTCGCAGTCGTCGCCGGCTTCGCCGCCGCGGGGGCGGCACCCGAGAAGGTCTTGCCCTGGACGGTCAGGCCCTCGCTCGAGAACTTGGCAGCGTTGGTCTCGCCGACGCCCTTGACGCGGACGACGAGGTCGTTCCAGTCCTTGAAGTCGCCTTTCTTGCGCTCGGCGATGATCGCGCCCGAGATCGCCGGGCCGATGCCCTTGATCGACTCGAGTTCGGCCTGCGTCGCCTTGTTGGCATCGACGGCGGCAAATGCGGTCGCGGCAATGAACGCCGCCAGCGCGACGATGAGCTTCTTGAACATGACACCCTCCGGATGAGCTCGAGGAACCGGCGGCCGATGGCGCGACGGTGCGGCGCGTCGGCAATGACGCGCGGCGCTTCGCTAACGCCGCGTCGCGACGCCGGGTTGACCGGCGTCGGCGTCGCGATCGCGTCTAGGCAGCCGCTGCGGGCGCGCGCGTCTTCTTCGTGCCTTGCGCTCCCGGCTCCTTCTTGACGGCGCCGGCCTTCGTCTTGGTCGGCTTGCCAGCGCCCGCCGGCGGCGCGACGTAAGGCTTGCCTTTCACGGTCAGCCCTGCCTCGGAGAACTTGGCGGCGTTCTTGTCGCCGACGCCCTTGACGCGGTCCTGCAGGTCGCTCCAGTCCTTGAACTCGGTCTTGTTGCGCTCGCCCACGATCCGCGTCGAGAGCGACGGTCCGATTCCCTTGACGGCCTCGAGTTCGGCCTGGCTGGCGCGGTTGACGTCGATCGCGGCGTGGGCGGCGACGGCGAGGAGGAGTGCCGCGAGCGCGGCGAAGATCGTCTTCAACATGGTGACACCTCGGTGGGTTGGTGGACCGGCGACCGGATGGCTGCCGGTGCGCTGCGTCGCCGTCGGCGAAGCAGGCGATGAACCAACGATGCGTCGCGGCGGCGCGTTGTCCCGCCGCGGAGGGGCTTCAGGGGGGTGTCGGGGCGAGAGCTGCGGCGTACCGGGCGACTCCGGAAGCGACGTCGGCGAACGCGTG
>DATJIM010000075.1:0-8197 GCA_035493195.1 Caldimonas sp. | reverse complement strand
GGAACGAGCGGCGGCCACGACAACATCGTCCGCCTCGACGCCGCGCTCACCTGGCGGCTGCACAAGCAGCATGCCGTCTCGATCCGCTACATCGGCAACCGCCGCGACGCGAGCTTCCCCGGCGGAGAGGACGTCAAGCAGGTCCGCAACACGATCGGGATCTACTACACGCTGCTCGGCCAGGACCGCTTCGGCGGGGTCGACTGGCGCTGACCTCCGCCCGGCCGAAGTCTCAGACGACGAGCCGGCCGACGACGAGATGGAGCGTGCGGTCGCAGCGCTCGGCGAGCGACTCGTCGTGGGTGACGAGGACGAACGCCGTTCCGCGGCTCTTGGTCAGCTCGAGCATGCGGTCGAAGACGCTGGCGGCGGTGACCCGATCGAGGTTGCCGGTCGGCTCGTCGGCGAGGACGCAGTCGGGCTCGCCCGCCATCGCGCGCGCGATGGCGACGCGCTGGCGCTCGCCGCCCGAGAGCTGCGACGGCCGGTGCAGCAGCCGCTCGCCCAGGCCGACCTGCGCGAGCGCCTGCGCCGCGCGGTCGCGCGCCGCAGCGATCGGAAGGCGACGGATGCGCAGCGGCATCGCGACGTTGTCGACGGCGGTGAACTCGGGCAGCAGGTGGTGGAACTGGTAGACGAAGCCGAGGTGGCGGTTGCGCCACTCGCCCTGCTCGGCGGCGCCGAACGACGCGAAGTCGCGGCCGCAGAGGACGACGCTGCCCGAGGTGGGCGCCTCGAGGCCGCCGAGCAGGTGCAGGAGCGTGCTCTTGCCCGACCCCGACGCGCCGACGATCGCGAGCGTCTCGCCGCGACGAAGCGTCAGGTCGACTCCCTGCAGCACGTGGACGTCGATCCGCGAGCCGCCGCTGCCTTCGATGAAGCGCTTGTGGAGCGCGCGCGCGACGATGACGTCGCCGCCGGCGTCACTCATAGCGCAGCGCTTCGGCGGGCTGCAGCCGGCTCGCGCGCCAGCTCGGATAGATCGTCGCGACGAACGCGAGGACGAGCGAGATGATCGCGATCGGGACGATGTCGCCCTGCTGCGGATCGCTCGGCATCCGGCTGATCAGGTAGACGCTGCTCGGCAGGAAGGTGACGTGGAGCAGCCGCTCGATGAACGGCACGATGACACCGATGTTGAAGGCGACGACGAGCCCGAGGACGACGCCGGCGAGCGTGCCGATGATCCCGGAGGCCGCGCCCTGGACGACGAAGATCGCCATGATCGAGCGCGGCGTCGCGCCGAGCGTGCGCAGGATCGCGATGTCGGCGCGCTTGTCGGTCACCGTCATGACCAGCGTCGAGACGAGGTTGAACGCGGCGACGGCGACGATCAGCGTCAGGATGATGAACATCAGGCGCTTCTCGATTTGGACCGCGGAGAACCAGTTGCGGTTGGTGCTCGTCCAGTCGCGCACGTCGACGCCCGGCCCGAGCTGTTCGGCGAGCTGGGCGGCGACGAGGGGCGCGTCGTTGAGGTCGCGCAGGCGCAGCTGCACGCCGGTCGGTCCTTCGGTGCGGAAGAGCTTGGCGGCGTCGTCGAGGGCGACGAGCGCGAACGTGCTGTCGTACTCGTAGTGGCCGACGTCGAAGGTGCCGGCGACGGTGAGCGTGCGCAGGCGCGGAACGATCCCCGCCGGAGTGACCTGGCCGCCGGGCAGCACGATCGTCACCTTGTCGCCGCTGCGCACGCCGAGCGAACGCGCGAGCTCGCCGCCGAGGACGACGTTCCACTCGCCGGGGACGAGGCGCGCGAGCGTCGTCGACTTGAGCCGCGCCGCGAGCGGCGTCACCGTCGCCTCGGCTTCGGGCTCGATGCCGCGAACGACGACGCCACGCGTCTCGTCGCCGCGCACGATCAGCGCCTGCGACGAGACGAAGGGCGCTGCCCCGATGACCTCGGCGTTGCGGCGCGCTTCTTCCGCGGTCCTGCGCCAGTCCGGCAGCGCGCCGCCACCGGGCTCGGTCACCTCGACGTGCGGGATCACCGCGAGCATCCGCGCGCGCACTTCCTTCTGGAAACCGTTCATCACCGAGAGGACGATGATCAGGGCGGCGACGCCGAGCGCGATGCCGAGCATCGAGACACCCGAAATGAACGAGATGAAGCGGTTTCTGCGCCCGGCGCGGCCGGCTCGCGTGTAGCGCCAGCCGATCTGCAATTCGTAGGGCCAGTTCATCGCGGGGGCGATGCTACCCGACCGATCTCGTGCGGACGTCTGCAAGGCGACTCGGATAATCGCGCCATGCACCTGCTCGTCCCGTTCGCCGTCGACGATTCCGAGGATTGCCGGCGCGTGCTCGGCGGCCTCGCGTTGCCGAACCTCGAGCGGCTGCTCGCGCTGCTCGCCGCCGAGGCGCGCGACGAAGGCGACGCCACCAGCCTGTCGCCGCCACACGAGCGCGCGCTCGCCGCCGCGCGGCGCTGGCACGGCCGCGACGGCCTGTTGCCGTTCGCGGCGCACGCCGCCGCCGCCGACGGCATCGCGACCGGCACGCAGGCGTGGGCGCTGCTGACACCGAGCCACTGGCTGCTCGCGAGCGATGGCGCGACGCTGCTCGACCCGGCCGACCTCGCGCTCGACGAACACGACTCGCGCGCGCTCTTCGCCAGCGCCGGCGAGTTGTTCGCAAGCGAGGGATTCGAAGTCGCGTGGGGCAGCGCCGAGCGCTGGTACGCGGCGCGCGACGATCTCGAGGAGCTCGCGACCGCGTCGCTCGATCGCGTCGTCGGCCGCAGCGTCGAGCGCTGGCTGCGCCCGCGCGCCGGCGCGCCGAGGGCGACCGCGGCGCTCGTCCGCCGCTTGCAGAGCGAAGCGCAGCTCGTCTTCCACGCCCACGAGGTGAACGAGCGCCGCGAGGAGCGCGGCGCGCTCGTCGTCAACTCGTTCTGGCTGAGCGGCTGCGGCCGCCGTCAGGCGGCCGACGATGCCGACGCGCCCGAGGTCGCCGCGGCGCTGCGCGCGCCGCTCCTCGCCGGCGACTGGGCGGCGTGGACCGCTGCGTGGCGCGCGCTCGACGCCGGCGCGATCGCGCGGTGGCTCGCTGCCGCGCGCGCCGGGACGGCGGTGACGCTCACGCTGTGCGGCGAGCGCTCGGCAGCGCGCTTCGCGCTGCAGCCGCGAACGCTCTGGCAGCGCCTGCGCGGCACGCGCGTCGCGGCGCGCGACGTGCTGGCGTCGCTCTGAGGCAGCCATGACGCCGATCCGCCTCGTCGCCCGCGACGTTCCGCCGCGCGCCGCGTGGGCGCTCGAGCAGGCGGGCCTGCATCCGTTGCTCGCGCGCTTGTTCGCAGGGCGCGGCGTGCGCGCCGCCGACGAGCTCGACGATGCGCTGGCCCGGCTGCTGCCGCCGGCGACGCTGCTCGGCAGCGCCGACGCCGCGACGCTCCTCGCCGACGCGATCGGCGCCCACAGCCGCATCACCGTCGTCGCCGACTACGACTGCGACGGCGCGACCGCGTGCGCGGTGATGCTGCGCGGCCTCGCGATGCTCGGCGCCGAGCGCGCGACGCTCGGTTACGTCGTTCCCGACCGCCGCATCCACGGCTACGGCCTGACGCCGCAGATCGTCGACCTCGCGATCGCGCAAGGCGCCGAGGTGCTCGTCACCGTCGACAACGGCATCGCGAGCGTCGACGGCGTCGCGCATGCGCAGGCCGCCGGTCTCGCGGTCGTCGTCACCGACCACCACCTGCCCGCGCGCGGCGACGCCGGCGTCGTCGTCCCCGAGGCCGACGTCGTCGTCAATCCGAACCAGCCGGGCTGCGCCTTCGCGAGCAAGCATCTCGCCGGGGTCGGCGTCGCGTTCTACGTGCTGCTCGCGCTGCGCGCCGAGCTGCGCGAGCGCGGCGAGTTCGACGCTGCGTCGCAACCCAGGCTCGACTTCCTCCTCGACCACGTCGCGCTCGGCACCGTCGCCGACGTCGTCCGTCTCGACCGCAACAACCGCTGCCTCGTCGCGCAGGGGCTGCGGCGGATCCGCGCCGGCCGGATGCAGCCGGGCATCGCGGCGCTGTTCGCGATCGCCGGGCGCGATCCGCGGCAGGCGAGCGCGGGCGACTTCGGCTTCGCGATCGCGCCGCGACTCAACGCCGCCGGGCGGCTCGCCGACATGACGCTCGGCATCGAGTGCCTGCTCACCGACGACGCCGGCCACGCCCAGGAGCTCGCCACCCTGCTCGACGGGATCAACCGCGAGCGGCGCACGCTCGAAGCGGGAATGCGCGAGGACGCCGAGGCCGAGGTCGAGCGCGCGTTCGCCCTGACAGGCTCTCTCGAAGCGGCCGTCGCGGTCTTCGATCCGTCGTTTCACGAAGGCGTCGTCGGCATCGTCGCGTCGCGTCTCAAGGACCGGCTGCACCGGCCGACCTTCGTCTTCGCGGTCGGCGGCGACGGCACGCTGAAGGGATCGGGTCGCTCGATCGAAGGCTTTCATCTGCGCGACGCGCTCGACCTCGTCAGCAAGCGGCAGCCCGGACTGCTGCTGCGCTTCGGCGGGCACGCGATGGCGGCGGGCTGCACGATCGAGCGGTCGGGACTCGACACGTTCCGCAGCGCGTTGCAGCAGGTCGCCGCCGCAACGCTCGGCACGAGCGCCGACGAGCGCGCGATCGTCCACGACGGCCCGCTCGACGCGGCGCACTTCGATCCGCAGACGGTGCGCCTGCTCGACGGCCAGGTCTGGGGCGCCGCGTTCGACGCGCCGCTCTTCTGCGACACCGTCGACGTCGTCTCGCAGAAGCTCGTCGGCGACAAGCACCTGCGCCTCGCGCTGCGCGTCGGCGGCGTCATGCGCGAAGCGATCTGGTTCGGCCGCAGCGAGCCGGTCGGCGACCGCGTCCGCGTCGCGTGGCGGCTCGGCCTCGACGTCTACGAGGGCGTCGAGCGCGTGCAGATGATCGTCGTCGCTGTCGAATAGTCGGCCACGCATTGCGCGAAAATGGCGCAGCCAATGAACGCCGACCTGCACTGCCACTCGACCGTCTCCGACGGCACGCTCGAGCCCGAGGCGCTCGCTGCGCGCGCGAAGGCGAACGGCGTCGAGCTCTGGGCGCTGACCGACCACGACGAGCTCGGCGGCCAGCAGCGCGCGCGCGACGCCGCGCGTGCGCTCGGGCTGCCGTACCTCACCGGCGTCGAGATCTCGGTGACCTTCATCGGCACGACGGTGCACATCGTCGGCCTCGGCGTCGACAGCGACGACGCCGCGCTGCGACACGGCCTCGTCGCGACGCGCGGCGGCCGCGGCGCGCGTGCGCTGCAGATGGCCGACGAGCTCGCCAAGGCCGGCATCGCCGGGACGTACGAAGGCGCGCTCCGCCACGCCGGCAACCACGAGCTGATCTCGCGCACCCACTTTGCGCGTCACCTCGTCGAAACCGGCGTCTGCGCCGACACGCACGAGGTGTTCCGCCGCTTTCTCGTCGAAGGCAAGCCGGGGTTCGTTGCGCACCGCTGGGCGGCGCTCGGCGACGCCGTCGGCTGGATCGTCGCGGCGGGCGGCGTCGCCGTCATCGCGCACCCGGCGCGCTACAGGTTCTCGGCCACCGAGGAATACGCGCTCTTCACCGAATTCAAGGGCCACGGCGGAAGCGGCGTCGAGGTCACGACCGGCAGCCACACCGCTGCCGAGGCCGAGCGCTATGCGAACACAGCGCGCGAGTTCGATCTGCTCGCGTCGCGCGGCAGCGACTTCCACAGCCCCGACGAGAGCCGCATCGACCTCGGCGGCCTGCCGCCGCTGCCGACCGGATTGACTCCGGTGTGGGAGGCGCTGCAGTCGCGCGTGCAGCGCTCAGCCTGACACGCGCTTTCGGGGCGGCGCCGACAATCGGCGCATGGCGCAGTACTTCGAGGTCCATCCGCTCGACCCGCAGCCGCGCCTGCTCAAGCAGGCGGCGCAGATCGTCGAGCGCGGGGGCGTCGCCGCGATCCCGACCGATTCGAGCTACGCGCTCGCGTGCCACCTCGACGACAAGGCCGCTGCCGAACGGCTGCGGCGACTGCGCGGCGTCGACGCGCGCCACCATCTGACGCTGCTCTGCCGCGATCTCTCGGAGCTCGCGAGCTACGCCCGCGTCGACAACCGCCAGTACCGGCTGCTCAAGCTCGCGACGCCCGGGCCGTTCACGTTCATCCTCGAAGCGACCAAGGAAGTGCCGCGCCGCGTCTCGCACCCGTCGCGGCGAACGATCGGCCTGCGCGTCCCCGACCATCGCGTCACGCGTGCCTTGCTCGACCTGCTCGGCCAGCCGCTGCTGGCGACGACGCTGATCGCGCCTGCCGAGAGCGAGCCGATCAACGACCCGGCACTGATCCGCGAGCGCCTGCAGCACTCGGTCGACGCGATCGTCGACGCCGGCGCCTGCCCGATGCAGCCGACGACGGTGATCGACCTCGGCGCCGATCCGCCGGTCGTCGTCCGCTTCGGCCGCGGCGACCCGGCGCGACTCGGCCTCAGCGTCGTCGAAGGCGCCTGAGCGCACGCGCCGCGCGCCGGCCGTCGCGGCGCGCTTGACAGCGCGCTCTCGATGCTATTAGAGTGATATTACTTTGACATCGCCCGAGGTCCGGGCGCAATCCTTCGCACCACGGAGCTTGTCATGGCCACCCAGTCCACCGAAGAGCGCAGCGCAGCGACGAGCAGCGGCTTCGTCTCGATCACGATCGGTCTCGCCAGCCTGCTGGTCGGCGTCGCGCTGCTGCTGACGCGGCCCGCCGGGGCGACGCTCGCGGCGTTCGTCGTCGCGATGCTCGTCACCCTCTGGTGCCTCACGGGCCTGTACATGCTGCAGCCGAACCAGGCGGCGCTCCTGCTGCTCTTCGGCAGCTACCGCGGCACCGACCGCGCGCACGGCCTGCGCTGGGCGAACCCGTTCTACAGCAAGAAGAAGGTGTCGGTGCGCGCGCGCAACTTCAACAGCGAGAAGCTGAAGGTGAACGACTTGCGCGGCAACCCGATCGAGATCGCCGCGACCGTCGTCTGGCGCGTCGACGACACCGCTCGGGCGACGTTCGACGTCGAGAACTTCGAGGCCTACGTGCTGACGCAATCGGAGTCGGCGCTGCGCCACCTCGCGCTCAGCTACGCCTACGACAACCTCGACGAGCCGGCGTCGGCGGGGCACGCCGAGGTGACGCTGCGCTCGGGCACCGAGGAGGTCTCGGCAGCGCTCAGTCGCGAGCTGCAGCAGCGCTTCGAGCAGGCCGGCCTCGTCGTCGTCGACGCCAGGCTGACGCACCTCGCGTACGCGCCCGAGATCGCGGGCACGATGCTGCGCCGCCAGCAGGCCGAGGCGGTGATCGCCGCGAGGACCAAGATCGTCCAGGGCGCGGTGGGGATGGTCGAGCTCGCGCTCAACGGCCTCGCCGAGCGCCAGCTGCTGCAGCTCGACGACGAGCGCCGCGCCGCGATGGTCAGCAACCTGCTCGTCGTCCTCTGCTCGGATCACGACGCGACGCCGGTGATCAACGCGGGAACGCTGTACGCCTGACGGCGCTGCACCGACGCTGCACTTCGCTCGATGGCGAGCCCGGAAAAGAAGTCGTTCCTGCTCCGCGTCGACCCGGCGCTGTGGGCCGAGATCGAGCGCCTCGCCGCCGCCGAGCTGCGCAGCGTCAACGCACAGGTCGAATACCTGCTGCGCGACGCGGTCGCGGCGCGACGCGGCGGGCGCAAACCGACGTCGACGCACGACCCGACGCGCGGCAAGCGCTAGCGTCGCTCGCGCTCGCTACGATCGCGAGTCGCGAATGGCCGAGATCTTCCTTTCCTATCGCCGCCGCGACAGCCAGAGCGCTACCGGCAGGCTCGCCGACGACCTCGAGGCGCACTTCGGCGACGAGCGCGTCTTTCGCGACCACGAGATCGCCGCCGGCGACGACTTCGTCGAAGCGATCCGACGGTCGGTCGAGTCGTCGACCGTCGTTCTCGTCGTCGTCGGCCCGCGCTGGCTCGCCGCGACCGACAGCGCAGGCCGGCGTCGCCTCGACGACCCCGGCGACTTCGTCCGCCTCGAGATCGAGCTCGCGCTCGCCGCGTGCGTCGCCGTCGTTCCGGTGCTCGTCGAGGGCGCGACGATGCCGCAGGCGTCCGAGCTGCCGCCGACCCTCGCGGCCTTCGCGCGCTGCCAGGCGGTCGAGCTCTCGGACAAGCGCTGGCGGTTCGACGTCGACACGCTGATCGAATCGCTGCA
>DATJIM010000074.1:0-6800 GCA_035493195.1 Caldimonas sp. | reverse complement strand
ACAAGGCGGCGCGCTTTCTGCAGCTCTGCGACGCGCACGGCTTGCCGATCGTCTCGCTGATCGACACGCCCGGCTTCATGGTCGGCCCCGAGATCGAGACGAAGGCGCAGGTGCGCCACGTCAGCCGCATGTTCGTCGTCGGTGCGCAGCTGCAGGTGCCTGTGGTCGCGGTCGTGCTGCGCAAGGCGTACGGCCTCGGCGCGATGGCGATGGCCGCCGGCGGCATGCACGCGCCGGTCGCGACGGTGGCGTGGCCGAGCGGCGAGTTCGGAGCGATGGGGCTGGAGGGCGCGGTCGAGCTCGGCTACCGCAAGGAGCTCGCCGCGGCTGCGGAGGGCAGCGAGCGCGACGCGTTGCGCGCGCGCCTCGTCGCCGAGCAATACGCGAAGGGAAAGGCGATCGAGATGGCGGCGACGCTCGAGATCGATGCCGTCATCGACCCGGCGGAGACGCGACGCTGGCTCGTTGCCACGCTCGACGCGGCCGGGCCGACGCCGCGCAGCGGCCGCTTCATCGACCCGTGGTAGCCGCGTCGGGCCAGTAGAGCGCTTGCAGCGCAGGCTGCGCCGCCTCGACGCCGAGCGCGACGTCGTCCACGGGGTCGCCGAGCGCCGGCTGGTGCGCAGCGCGCAGCCACCGCTTCAGGTCCTCGACCCACTCCTCATCGGTCGCCATCTCGCTCTCCTCCGCGTCACGCGGCCCGCGTCACTCTGCCGCGACCGTGCGGCCTGCCGCCATCAGCGACCCCTGCGATCGCGAGTAGGAGCTCGCCTACCGCGAAATGGGGGCAGCATTGCAGCGTTTCGTGACGGCGTGATGGCTGGTCGGTTCCCTCCGACATCGTGTTGCGCGCCGCACTCACATGTCGCGGCCCCTGCGCGTGCGAACCTCGGATGACCGCGCGCTGCTCTCGGGCGCGCAGGAGCCCGCCATGTCGTCGATCGCACTTTCGTTCCACCGTTCACGCGCCGGATCGCGCTGGTTGGTCGCAGTCGCTGCAGTCGCCACGCTGTCGGCAGCGGCGTTGACCGCATGCAGCCGCCGCGACGTCGCCGCCGCTCCGGGGGCAACGGCGCCGGCGGATGAAGCGCGTTCGGGAACGCCGGTGCCACCAGCGCCGACAGCTGCGCTCGCGCCGGCGGCCGCGGTCGCGCCACCGCCGCCGCCGTTGACGGCAGCACCGGCGCCGCAGGTCGGCGCCGCACCGACGCCGCAGGCTCCCGGCTATGCTGCGCCTCCGCAGCCCGTTCCACCCGCAACCGCCGATGACCTCGCACGACCCGAGCCCGCGCCGGTGCCGACGCGCAATGCGCGCGTCGCGCATCGCACGGCCGCGCCGTCGACCCTCGGCTCGATCGATCGCATCGAGCCGATCACGCAGCGACCGCAGGGCAACGGCACGGGTGCAGTCATCGGCGGCGTCGCCGGCGCCGTCATCGGCAACCAGTTCGGCCATGGCCTCGGCCGCGCCGCGATGACGGGCCTCGGTGCAGCCGGCGGCGCGGTCGCCGGCAACAACATCGAGCGCAACGTCCGCAAGACCGTGGTCGGCTACCGCGTCCACGTCCGCCTCGACGACGGCAGCACGCGCACGTTCGAGCGCACGCATGTCGGCGACCTCCACGTCGGCGACCGCGTCCGCGTCGGCCGCGACGGCCTGCATCGCACCTGAAGGCCGTGCAGCCCCCGCGACGCGGCAGCATTCGCACCGGCGTCGGCGGCTGGGTCTACGAGCCCTGGCGCGACAACTTCTATCCGCCGGGGCTCGCGCACGCCAAGGAGCTCGCGTACCTCGCCGAGCGCGTCACCGCGATCGAGATCAATGCGACCTTCTATCGCAATCAGACGGCGGCGAGCTTCGCGAAGTGGCGCGACGCGACTCCCGACGGCTTCGTCTTCTCGGTGAAGGCGACGCGCTACGCGACCAATCGCCGCGTCCTCGCCGAGGCCGGCGAGTCGATCGAGCGGTTCTTCGCGAGCGGCATCGCCGAGCTCGGCAACAAGCTCGGGCCGATCGTCTGGCAGCTCGCGCCGACGAAGACGTTCGACGCCAACGACATCGACGCCTTTCTCGGACTGCTGCCGCGCCGGCTCGGCGCCTTGGCGCTGCGCCACGCACTCGAGGTGCGCCACGCGAGCTTTCACACTGCCGACTATGTCGAGATCGCGCGCCGTCACCGCGTCGCGACGGTGTTCGCCGACAGCGACGAGTACCCGTCGTTCGCCGACGAGAGCGCGGACTTCGTGTACGGCCGGCTGATGCGCTCGGAATCGGCGTGCCCGACGGGCTACGCACCGGAGGCGATCGCGACCTGGGCCGAGCGCGCGCGCACATGGAGCGAGGGTGGCGTGCCGCAGGGCATCCCCCGGCTGCTGCAAGCACCGGCTCCGTCGAAAGAGGCGCGCGACGTCTTTCTCTTCTTCATCAGCGGCGCGAAGGAGCGCGCGCCGGCCGCCGCCGTCGCGCTGCGCGGGGCGCTCGACCAGGCCGGCCCGCGCTGAGTCGCGCACGAGAAAAGGCCCCGCCCGCGTCGCCGCGGGCGAGGCCTCGGTTCAGGCGTGGTTCGTCAGACGCCTCGGCCCCTGCCGAACAGGAACGTCGCGATCGCGAGGATGATGAAGATGACGAACAGGATCTTGGCGATGCCTGCCGCGCCGGCGGCGATGCCGCCGAAGCCGAACAGCGCCGCGATCAGGGCGATCACGAAAAACACAACGGCATAGTGAAGCATGGTTTGAACTCCTGTAGCGCCGCGGCGCCTTGCAACGATGACGAGGCCATCTTCCCCGTGGGAGCGGGCCGGCACGATCAGCCAAACCGCTGACGGGGTGTCGGGGTGCAAGGTCAGGTCGTGTCGGATCGCTCCGACGCGCCCCGCGATCGCATGTCAAACTCGACGTCTCTTTCTTGCCGAAGATGCCTGCCTCGCCCGTTGCCGATTCCGCCGGCGCAGCCGCTGCCGCCGAGCGGCCGCCGCGGCCGGCGGCGACGATCGTCGTGCTTCGCGATGGCGTGCGCGGCATCGAGGTGCTGCTGTCGCGGCGCGCCGAACGAGGCGACCACAACAGCGGCGCGTGGGTCTTTCCCGGCGGCATCGTCGAGCGCGGCGACGCGCTCGCGCACCCGGCCTGCGACGGCCTAAGCGACGAAGACGCGAGCCGGCGACTCGGTCTCACGAAGGGCGGGCTCGACTACTGGGTCGCCGCCATCCGCGAGTGCTTCGAGGAATCGGGGCTGCTGTTCGCGCGCGGCGACAGCGACGCGCTCGTCGATCTCGACGGCGATGACGCCGCCCGGCTCTCGCCATGGCGGCTCGCGCTGCACCGCTGCGAGAAGACGATCACCGAGCTCTGCGCCAGCGAACGCTTGCGCCTCGCGGTCGATCGCCTCGTCTACCTCAGCCACTGGCTGACGCCGCTCGGCCGGCCGAAGCGCTTCGACACGCGCTTCTTCATCGCCGCCGCGCCGGCCGCGCAGACCGCCGCGCACGACGGCACCGAGCTCGTCGAGCAGCTCTGGATCGCGCCGCAGGAGGCGCTCGCGCGCAGCGCATCGCTGAAGCTGCTGACGCCGACCCAGAAGACGCTCGAGACGATCGGGCGCTTCGCGAACGTCGCCGAGGCGATGGCGTGGGCGAGCGCCCCGCGCGACGTCGCGCTCGTGATGCCGCGTGTCGGCAAGGGGCGCGATGGCATGCGTCCGGTGATGCCCGACGAGCCGGCGTGGGTCGAGCTCGGCAGGATCGACCCCGCGGGGCACGGCGGCGAGTCGTACGACATCGTTCCCGACCGCGCGGTGCGGCTCTCGGCGCGCGTGATCCGCGTCAGCGCCGACAACGGCAGCGCGATGACCGGGCCGGGCACCAACACGTACCTCGTCGGCGGGCCCGATGCGACACGCTGGTCGGTGATCGATCCGGGGCCTGCGATCGCAGCGCACGTCGATGCGATCGTCGCCGCCGCGCCCGGGCCGATCGACCGCATCCTCGTGACGCACACGCACAAGGACCATTCGCCGGCGACGCTGATGCTGCAGGAGCGGACGAAGGCGACGGTGTTCGGGCTTGCGCCCCGGCACCGCGAGTGGCAGGACGACACCTTCGCCGCCGACATCACGTTGCACGGCGGCGAGCGGATCGCGGTCGGCCCTTCGACCCATCTCACGGTGATCCACACGCCGGGCCACGCCAGCAACCACCTCTGCTATCTGCTCGAGGAGGAGCGAACGCTCTTCACCGGCGACCACCTGATGCAGATGTCGACCGTCGTCATCAATCCGCCCGACGGCGACATGGCGGCGTACCTGGCGTCGTTGCGCTCACTGCTCGCGCTCGACCTCGAGTGGCTCGCGCCGGGCCATGGCTTCCTGATGGCCGAGCCGAAGAAGGCGATCGAGGCGGTGATCGCGCATCGCCTGAGGCGCGAGCAGAAGGTCGTCGACGCGCTCGCCGAGCTCGGCCCGGCGCCGATCGAGCGTCTGCTCGCGCGCGTCTACGCCGACGTCCCCGAGCGCATGCACCCGGTTGCGACGCGCTCGCTGACGGCGCACCTGCTGAAGTTGCGCGACGAAGGGCGGGCGAGCGACTCCGCCAAAGGCTGGGCCCTCGGCCGCTAACGCGATCCGGGCGCGCGCAGCGCAGCGATCTCTTCGGCGCCGAATCCCCACTCCGCGAGCGCTTCGGCGCCGCCGCTTCCGCGCTCGGGCGGCGGCCGCGTTGCCGCTCCCGGGGTCCGCGCGAAGCGCGGCGCCGGGGCCGGCTGCGCAACGCCGTCGATCTCGATCGCGCCGCCGCGCGCGACGATCTGCGGGTGCGCGCGCGACTCGGCGAACGTCAGCACCGGAGCGACGCACGCATCGGCGTCGGCGAAGACTGCGGCCCACTCGTCGCGCGTTCGCTCGCGAAAGCGTGCCGCGAGCGTCTCGCGCAGCGCGGGCCACGTCGTGCGATCGTGCTGCGTCTTGGCGAGCGCAGCGTCGAGGTCGAGCCGCGCGAGCAGCTCGGCGTAGAACTTGGCCTCGATCGCGCCGACCGCGACATGGCGGCCGTCGCGCGTCTCGTACGTGTCGTACCACGGCGCGCCGCTGTCGAGGATGTTGGTGCCGCGCTCGTCGCGCCAGATCCCCGACGCCATGAAGCCGGAGAACATCGCCGCGAGCAGCGCAGCGCCGTCGACCATCGCGGCGTCGACGACCTGGCCGCGGCCGCTCGTGCGCGCCTCGATGACGCCGCACGCGATGCCGAACGCGAGCAGCAAGCCGCCGCCGCCGAAGTCGCCGACGAGGTTGAGCGGCGGCAGCGGTGCATCGCCGGCGCGGCCGATCGCGTTCAGCACGCCGGCGACGGCGATGTAGTCGATGTCGTGGCCGGCGCGCTCGGCGAGCGGGCCGCGTTGTCCCCAGCCGGTCATCCGGCCGTAGACGAGCCGCGGATTGCGCGCGAGGACGACGTCGGGACCGAGGCCGAGGCGCTCCATCACTCCCGGACGAAACCCCTCGATGAGCGCATCGGCCTTGTCGCAGACGCGCAGCGCCGTCGCGATGCCGGCAGGCGTCTTGAGATCGACGACGAGCGAGCGGCGGCCGCGCCGCATGACGTCGAAGCGGCGCTGCTGGCCGATGCCGAGGTCGGCGTCGACGGGACGGTCGAGCAACAGCACGTCGGCGCCCATGTCGGCGAGCATCATCCCGGCGAACGGGCCGGGGCCGATCGCCTCGAACTCGACGACGCGCAGGCCTGCGAGCGGACCCATCGCTGCTACATGTTTCGCCGGTACTGCCCGCCCACCTCGAACAGCGCGTCGGTGATCTGGCCCAGCGAGCAGACGCGCACCGCCTCCATCAGCACCGCGAAGACGTTGCCGTTGGCGATCACCGTGTCCTGCAGGCGCTTGAGCACCGTCGGCGCCTTGGCGGCGTGGCGGGCGTGGAAGTCGGCGAGGCGAGCGAGCTGGCTCTCCTTCTCCTCCTCGGTCGAGCGCTGCAGCGCGATCTGCTGCGGCACCGGATCGGCGTGCGGGTTGCGGAACGTGTTGACGCCGACGATCGGGTACTCGCCGGTGTGCTTGAGCATCTCGTAGTGGAGGCTCTCCTCCTGGATCTTGCCGCGCTGGTAGCCGGTCTCCATCGCGCCGAGGACGCCGCCGCGCTCACTGATCCGCTCGAACTCGGCGAGCACCGCCTCCTCGACGAGCTCGGTCAGCTCGTCGATCACGAACGCGCCCTGGTTCGGGTTCTCGTTCTTCGCCAGCCCCCACTCGCGGTTGATGATCAGCTGGATCGCCATCGCGCGGCGCACGCTGTCCTCGGTCGGCGTCGTGATCGCCTCGTCGAACGCGTTGGTGTGCAGCGAGTTGCAGTTGTCGTAGATCGCGATCAGCGCCTGCAGCGTCGTGCGGATGTCGTTGAACTGGACTTCCTGCGCGTGCAGCGAACGGCCGCTCGTCTGCACGTGGTACTTGAGCTTCTGGCTGCGCTCGTTGGCGCCGTAGCGGTCGCGCATCGCGACCGCCCAGATGCGCCGCGCGACGCGGCCCATGACGGTGTACTCGGGGTCCATCCCGTTCGAGAAGAAGAACGAGAGGTTGGGCGCGAAGTCGTCGATCGCCATCCCGCGCGCGAGGTACGCCTCGACGAAGGTGAAGCCGTTCGAGAGCGTGAAGGCGAGCTGGCTCTCCTTCTCCTCCTCGGTCGAGCGCTGCAGCGCGATCTGCTGCGGCACCGGATCGGCGTGCGGGTTGCGGAACGTGTTGACGCCGACGATCGGGTACTCGCCGGTGTGCTTGAGCATCTCGTAGTGGAG
>DATJIM010000073.1:0-2503 GCA_035493195.1 Caldimonas sp. | reverse complement strand
TTGCCGATTCCGCCGATCGACGGGTTGCAGCTCATCTGGCCGAGCGTCTCGATCGAATGCGTGAGGAGAAGCGTCGACGCACCCATCCGCGCCGCGGCAAGCGCAGCCTCGGTGCCGGCGTGGCCGCCGCCGACCACGATGACGTCGAATGATCGCGAGGGATGCATGGGGCTTCGTAGCGTGCAGCCCCGATTGTATTTTTGGCGACGTTCAGCCGTCGTCGCCGTCCCGAGCGCCTGCTTCGCGTCGAATCATCTCGGTGTGGTCGATGCCGTCCTCGAGGTACGGAGAGCCGACCGCGACGAAGCCGAACGAAGCGTAGAACGTCTCGAGCCGCGTCTGCGCGGAAATGCGCACGCCCGCGCGCGGCCACAACGCAGAGACGTGCGCGAGCGCCCTCGCCATCAGCTCGCGGCCGACCCCACGGCCGCGCATCGCGACGCTCGTGAGGACCCGGCCGATCGACGCCTCGCCGTACTTGGCGCCGGGCGGCAGCAGGCGCGCGTAGGCAACGGGTTCGGAGTCGCCTGCCGTCCAGGCAGCGAGATGATGTGCGACCTCGTCCCGCTCATCGGCGTCGAGAAACGCACACTGCTGCTCGACCGTGAACACCCGTTGGCGCGCGCGGTGGATGGCCTGCAGCTCGCGCGGCGAGAGCGAATCGAAGGGCACGCAGCGCCACGTCAACGCGAGCTCGATCCGAGCGTCGGACCCGTCGCTCACTTCACCGCAGCCTGGTCCAACTGGCGCGCGACCGACCAAACGCTCGCCGCCGCCAGCGCAGCGCAGACGCCCAGGGGAATCAGCACCTGCCACGCGTCGAGCGCTTCGCCCTTCAGAACGCGCGTCATCAGCGTGTTCTGCGCGAGCGCAGGTGTCCACAGATGCCATGGCGCCTCGCCGCCGAGGTCGAAGACATTGACGAGCGGCAGCAGCGACACCGCGAGGACGACGACCGTCGAGCTCGCTTGCGCTTCCTTGAACGTGCGCGATCGGATCGCGACCGCCATCAGCACAGCAGAAAGCGCCGCGGCGAGCGGGAGCAGCAGCAGGATGAAGAGGACCGCTTCGCGCGGCCCGTACTGGAACATCGCCTGCAGCGTGTCGCTGCGCAGCACCCACTGTCCCGGCAGGAAGCTGAAGCAGCTGAGCACCGCGATCAGCACGCTGACGCACACCACCGCGCCCCATTTGCCGGCGACGAGCGCCCAACGTTCGGCCGGATTCATCAGCAACGGCTCGAGCGAGCCGCGCTCGCGCTCGCCGGCGGTCGTGTCGAGCGCGGCGTTGAGCGCGCCGTAGAGCACCGCCATCATCACGAAGTACGGCAGCATCCCCGTGATCCGCGTCGCCCGCGTCTGCGTGCTCGCGAGGTCGCGGTCTTCGAGCTCGATCGGCTCGAGCACCTGCGCCGAGACGCCGCGCAGCGCGAGGCTCAGGAGCGCGCGCTCGCGGCTGAAGCCGCCGAGCAGACGCTCGATCCGCGCCGTGCTCGCTTCGGCGCGCTGGTTGGCGCTGTCGGAGACGATCTCGACGACCGGCACGTCGCCGCGCACCAGCGCCGCCTCGAAGTCCTCCGGGACGACGACGACCGGGTCCTGCAGCTTCGAGCGGCGCAGCTGCGCTTCGAAGTCGCGCGGCGCTTCCTTGACGGCGTACGTCTGCCGCTCGAGGTAGTTGCGCAGCGTCGGCGCGTTCGCGATTCCCGAGACGACGACCTCGCGCTGCTCGGCGCGCGCCTCGAGCGAGGCGACCAACCCGGAGATCGCGAGCAGGACGAGCGGCCCCATCAGCACCGCCGAGACGAGCACGGTCATCAGCGTGCGGCGATCGCGCAGCGCGTCGCGCAATTCCTTGCGCAGCACGATCGCGACGGCGCCGATCGAGCGCTTCACGCCACCGGCTCCGCGGCGACGCGTTCGGCGGCGAACGCGAGCTCGACGAAGGCCTCCTCGAAGTCGCGCTGGCCGGACTTCGCGAGCAGCTCGTCGACCGTCCCGGTCGCGACGGTGCGGCCGTGGGCGACGACGACGACGCCGTCGCAGAGCCGCTCGACCTCCTGCATGATGTGGGTCGAGAAGACGATGCACTTGGCACCGCCGTCGGGCGTGCGCAGCCAGCGCAGGCTGTCGCGCAGCGCGCGCGTCGCGAGCACATCGAGACCGTTGGTCGGCTCGTCGAGGACGATGTTGGGCGGGTCGTGGACGAGCGCTCGGCACAGCGCCGTCTTCATCCGTTCGCCCTGGCTGAAGCCGCCGGCACGCCGGTCGAGCAAGGGCGTCATCTCGAAGCGCCGAGCGAGCTCCACCGCGCGCGCCTCCGCGGCGTCGCGCGCCATGCCCTGCAGCTGGCCGTAGTAGACGATGTTCTCGCGCGCGGTCAGCCGCGGGTAGAGACCGCGCGCGTCGGAGAGCACGCCCATCCGCGCGAGCACGTCGCGCGGCCGCGCGACCACGTCGATGCCGTCGACGCGCATCGTGCCGGCGTCGGGGGCGATCAGCGC
>DATJIM010000072.1:0-2092 GCA_035493195.1 Caldimonas sp. | reverse complement strand
GAGCCCTTCTCGCGGACGACGAAGGGCTCGCGCAGCACGCGCCTGCGCTCGATGCGCTTGCTGCCGGCGAGCGGGTGCGAAGGCGCCGCGACGATCACGAACGGGTGCGGAGCGAACGGCTCGCTCACCATGTCGTCGTCGGCCGGCGGCCGCGCCATGATCGCGAGGTCGGTGAGGTTGGCGGCGAGGTGGGCGAGCAGGCCCTCGCGGTTGTGCACCGTGAAGTTGAGCGTGACGCCTTGATGGCGGCCGACGAACTCGACCAGCAGGCGCGGCAGGAAGTAGTCGCCGGCGCTGATCGCGGCGACGTTGAGCCGCCCGCCCGCGACTCCCTTGTGCTGCGCCATCGCGTGCTCGGCGGCTTCGAACTGCTCGATGATCGAGCGGACGATGCCGAGCAGGTCCGCGCCTGCGGCGGTGAGGTACGTCTTCTTGCCGAGCTGCTCGAAGAGCGCGACGCCGGCGTGCTCCTCGAGCTTCCTGATCTGGCCCGAGATCGCCGGCTGCGTGAGATGGAGCTCTTCTGCGGCGCGTGCGAAGCTCAGGTGCCGGGCCACCGACGCGAACACCTTGAGCTGGCGCAGCGTCGCGTGCTTCAACGAAGAGAGCTCAGTGGTGCACGGCCTCGCTCACGCGCTGGCGGACGACCTCGATCGCGTCGGCGAGCGAGCTGCCGTCGTACGCGTGCAGCAGGTGCGGATGGTTCGCCTCGATGTACGCGTGGATGCAGTGCTTCTCGCCGGCGCAGGCGCGCAGCTCGCGGTAGGTGCGCTCGTCCCAGTACCACTCGAGGCCGAGCTCGGCGAAGGCCTGGTTGTAGGCGCCGCGCTCGGCATCGGCGGTGCGATCGATCGTTTGAACTTGAGTCTGGTACGGCATGGCGAGCCTCCTGGCCGATCGGGTGTCGATGGGCCATTCTTCGCCGCCGCGATCATTTGCGAAAGTCAGACTTTTCTTGCCTCACCATCAGCGATCGCTGATGGATCCGGGCGCCGCGCCGGCGGCGTCAGCCCCCTCGCGAGGACCTGGCCGCCGCCGAAGCTCGTCTGCGGCGCGAGCTCGCCGCCGAGGGTGACGCGGATCGCGCAGTACTTGAACTCGGGGATCTTGCCGAACGGGTCGAGCGCCGGATTGGTGAGCTTGTTGATCGCCGCCTCGTAATAGCAGAACGGCACGAACACGGCGCCGCGCGGCGAGCTGTCGTCGGCGCGCGCGAAGAGCGCGACCTGGCCGCGGCGCGAGGCGATCGTGACGACATCGCCCGGCTTGCCGCCGAGCGCGGCGAGGTCGAGCGGATGGATCGACGCGACCGGATCGGGCTCGAGCGCGTCGAGCGCCGACGTGCGCCGCGTCATGCTCCCGGTGTGCCAGTGCTCCAATTGCCTTCCGGTGATCAGCACCATCGGGTACGACGCGTCGGGGCGCTCGTTCGCCGGGATGATGTCGGCGGGAACGAAGCGGCCGCGGCCGCCTTCGCGCGGGAAGTCCTCCGTGAAGACGACCGGATCGCCGGGGTCGCCCTCGTGCGTGCACGGGTACGTCACCGCGTGCTCGCGCTCGAGGCGCTCCCACGTGATGCCGGCGATGCTCGGCATCGTCTTGCGCATCTCGTCGAAGACGAGCGAGACGTGGTCGTCGCGCCACGGCAGGCCGAGGCGCTTGCCGATCTGCTGGATGATCCAGAGGTCCTGGCGCGCATCGCCGGGCGGCTCGAGCGCCTGGCGGCCGAGCTGGACGAGGCGGTCGGTGTTGGTGAACGTGCCGGTCTTCTCGGGGAACGCGCTCGCCGGCAGGATGACGTCGGCGAGGTAGCCGGTCTCGGTGAAGAAGATGTCCTGGACGACGAGGTGCTCGAGCTTCGCCAGCGACTCGCGCGCGTGGTTCGCGTCGGGGTCCGACATCGCCGGGTTCTCGCCCATGATGTACATGCCGCGCACCGTGCCGGCCTTGATCGCGTTCATCACCTCGACGACGGTGAGCCCCGGGCGATCGTCGAGCGTTCCGGGCGCGAGCCCCCACGCGCTCTCGAAGCGCGCGCGCGCCGCGGGCGCGGAGACGTGCTGGTAGTCGGGGAACATCATCGGGATCAGCC
>DATJIM010000071.1:0-3250 GCA_035493195.1 Caldimonas sp. | reverse complement strand
CGTGCGGCAGATCGGTACGATTCGTCATGCGCAAGCGCTTTGTCGCACTCCGCGAGGACCTGCCAGCCGACGATTGGCTTGCGAGATTCGTTGCGGGGCGCGCCGAGGCCGAAGCGTGGTATCTCGGCGGCCGTGCGCCGGGTCCGACGGCAGCCGAATGCGAGATCCGGATCAAACGGCACATGCCCGAGCTGCTCGGGCCCTACCGCAGTGCGTGCGAGCTGGTCGGAGGCGACGATCTGGCAGCCCGGATCATCAGTCAGTACCGACCGCCACCGATGCTGCACGGCTGCACGCAAGCAGTCTGCCTCGGCGCTGACGGTCCCGCGCTGGTTCGGAACTACGACTTTCCATTGGAGGTCGTTTCCGATCACTTTCAGTCGACGCGCTGGCTCGGCCGCGAAGTGATCTCGAAGGCTCAACGGCCTGGGGCGGATGCCTGGATGGCATGAATGCCGATGGACTCGTCGCGAGCGTGACGTTCGGCGGCGGCGCGGCGCAAGGCGAGGGCTTCTCGATCATCCTGATCGCGCGTTACGTTCTCGAAACCTGCAGCCGTGTCTCGGAAGCCGTCGATGCGCTGCGCCGCATCCCGGTCGCGCTGTCGCAGAACGTGACCGTTCTCGACAAGTCGGGAGCCCATGCGACCGTCTGCATGAGCCCGGGAGTCGCTGCTTCCGTGTCCGACACGCCGGTGTGTGCCAACCACCAGGAACCGCTCGGCGCGGTGGCCCTCTCGCCGGCTCTGTCTCGCTCGATCGAGCGCCAGGCCGCGGCGCTTCGCGCGCTCGCGAGCGCGGCTTCGTCCGCGGAGCTGACTGCGACGTTCCTGGCGCCGCCGCTCTATTCGCGCGACGCGCAGTCACCCACCGTGTATACGGCGGTCTACCGGCCTGCCGCGTCGACGGTGGACTACCTCTGGCCGGGTCATGTCATGACGCAGCGGATCGGATCGTTCAGTCCCGGCGAGTACGTTCACGACTACGGCGAACTCGCAACGCGCCCATAGCGCTGCACGCGCGGCGGCGTTGCCGGCCGCGACGCGGCGAGCACGTCAGCGCGATGGCTTGGACTCGTACGCGCCGAGATCGATCACGTTCCATCGCCGTTGCGGTCGACGACGCGCGGACGACCCGCTGCGTCGGTGCTTCCGCCCACCGACGCGGGCACGCCAGATCAGGAAAGCGGATGTCACTGATCACTCGTCGCGCTCGGCCGAGGCGGCGCGTGCCGCGCGCTCAGACCGCGCAGCTGCGCCACTGCTTGCTGTAGATCGCGGCCGGTTGCACGACGACAGTCGGACCGCTCGCCTTGGGCGAGCTGCTGCCGTTCTCGAATTCCAGCTTCATGGCGTACTTCTCGAAGAACGCATCGAACATCTCGCCGCCGCGCGTGCCGACCGCGTACAGGCGATCGTTCGCCGCGTCCCATTCGAGCAGCACCGCCGCCAGCGGCTGCGGCGCCGGGCCGTCGATGACGCGACCGCCGTGCAGGGGGTCGTAGCGCGAGTTGTCGCCGCAGCAGTGGATCACGTGCGCGGGCTCGCCGCGCTGGCCGTCGCGCAGGCCGATGAAGCTGATGGCCGTCGTCGGGTACATCAGCTTGTGCGCGCAGATCGCCGAGAAGGCGACGATCGCGTGGTTCGGGCCGACGCCGGCCGGCGCTGCGTAGCGCTGCTTGTCCTTGGTGACGAGCTCGGTGGCGGCGACCTCGCGCTCGAACGCGATCAGGAAGACCGGCGACGCCGTGTAGGGATAGTTGAAGAGGAACGGCTCTGCGGGCTTCAGCTGGCGCGTCGACCACGGGCTGCCGTGGACGTCGACGAGGAGTGAGCGCGGATGGTGCTGCACCTCGCCCGCCGCGACCGCAGGCAGCGCGCCCGACGTCGCCCACGCGCCAGCGACGCACGCCGCCTGGCGCATCAGGTCGCGGCGGCGCGGGTCCTCGGGATCGATGTGCACGTCGGCGACGCTACAGGAACCGCGCAGCGGCGGCAATTCGGTCCGGCGGCAATCGACGCTCCCGCGAGGTGCGCCGGGCGCAGAATCCGGTCCTCTCCGAACGTGTCCAGGAGCCGCAATGCCCGCGCTCTCTCGCAACGCTCAGCTCGTGTCCGACGTCTTCGCCGAGGTTGCCAAGGGCAACGGCGCCGCGTTCTGGGAAGCGTGCCACGACGATGTCGTCTGGCGCACGATCGGCAGCGGCTCGTGGAGCGGCGAATTCGCCGGCAAGCAGGCGATCATCGACGAGATCTTTCGTCCGCTCGGCCGCGCGCTCGCCGAGCGCGCGACGATCCCGACGCGCGTGATCGACGGCGGCGACGTCGTCGTCCTGCAGGCGCGCGGCCGGAATCTCACCCGCGACGGCCAGCGCTACGACAACGACTACGCCTTCGTCATCCATTTCCGCGACGACAAGATCGCGCGCTACGAGGAGTACTGCGACACCGAGCTGATCGCGCGCGTCCTGCCCGATCGCGAGACGCTGCACGAGAAGCGCCCGCCGCTGAGCCGCTAGCGCTGCTTGCCGTCGATCGCACGACGCGACCGCCGGCGCTCCCCGCGCCCGGCCCGATCTCGATCTCCCAGTCGCTCGCCGCGATGACGCGCTCGTCGTGCTCGACGACGATGACCGTGTTGCCGGCGTCGACGAGGCCTTGGAGCTGCGCCATCAGCTTGTCGACGTCGGCCGGGTGCAGGCCCGTCGTCGGCTCGTCGAGGACATAGAGCGAGCGGCCGCGTTGCTGCTTCTGCAGCTCGGTCGCGAGCTTGATCCGCTGCGCCTCGCCGCCGGAGAGCTCGGTTGCCGGCTGGCCGAGGCGGAGGTAGCCGAGGCCGATGTCGCGCAGCAGCGCGAGCGGCTTCAGCACCGCGGCCTCGTCGACGAAGAAATCGCACGCGTCGTCGACGGTGAGTGCGAGGACGTCGGCGATCGACTTGTCGCGCCACTTCACCTCGAGCGTCTTGGCGTTGTAGCGCGCGCCGTGGCACGTCGGGCACGGCGCATAGACGCTCGGCATGAAGAGCAGTTCGACGCTGACGAAGCCTTCGCCTTCGCACGTCTCGCAGCGC
The DNA here is from genome assembly GCA_035493195.1 of Caldimonas sp. Taxonomy (GTDB): domain Bacteria; phylum Pseudomonadota; class Gammaproteobacteria; order Burkholderiales; family Burkholderiaceae_C; genus Schlegelella_A. Next base: position 179 of record DATJIM010000071.1, on the reverse strand, counting down.
CCCTTGGCGACGTTGAACGAGAAGCGACCGGCGTCGAAGCGCTTCGCGCGCGCCGCCGGCGTCGCCGCGAAGAGCTTGCGGACGCCGTCGAAGAGGCCGGTGTAGGTCGCCAGGTTCGATCGCGGTGTCCGGCCGATCGGCTTCTGGTCGACGCGGACGAGCCGCGCGATCCGCGCCAT
>DATJIM010000070.1:0-4624 GCA_035493195.1 Caldimonas sp. | reverse complement strand
GAGGACCTGGATCGCGAGGCTGTTCGCCTCGAGGCACCACTCGCTCGGCCAGCTCTTGGCGATCGGCGTCAGCACTTCGAGCAGCACGTGCGCGCGCCCTCGCGCGTCGTCGGTCCCGGTGTGCAGCTCGTCGACGAGGCGCGCGCAATAGAGCTCGAGCGCAAGCGCACCTTCGCAATAGCTCTTCTGCGCGAGGAGCATCCGCTTGATGTCGGCGTGCTCGACGATGCGCACCTGCGGCTGCGTCGGGTCCTTGCCCGCGGGGCCCACCGGCCGGCCCTGCGGACGCGACTTCGCGTACTCGAGCGACGCTTCGTAGCCGGCGAAGCCGAGCATCGTCGCGCCGAGGCCGACCGCGATGCGCGCCTCGTTCATCATGTGAAACATGCAGCGCAGGCCTTCGCCGGGCCGGCCGACGCGATAGCCGATCGCACCGGCTGCGCCGCGCACCGGATGCTTGCCCTCGCCGAAGTTGAGCAGCGTGTTCGGGATGCCGCGGTAGCCGAGCTTGTGGTTCAGCCCCGCGAGCGAGACGTCGTTGCGCTCGCCGGTGAGCTCGCCGTCGGGACCGACGAGCTTCTTCGGCACGACGAAGAGCGAGATGCCGCGCGTTCCCGGAACCAGCTTGCCGTTCTCGTCGGGGATCTTGGCGAGGACGAGGTGGATGATGTTCTCGGAGAGCTCGTGCTCGCCGTTCGAGATCCACATCTTGTTGCCGCGCAGGCGATAGCGCGGGCCGAGCGGATCGCTCTCGTGGTCGGTGCCGTCGGGAACGGCGCGCGTCGCGATGTCCGAAAGGCTCGATCCCGCCTGCGGCTCCGAGAGGCACATCGTTCCCGAGAAGCGGCCGGCGAATTCGTTGCGCGCGAAGACGTCCTGCTGCACCGGAGTGCCGTGCGCCATGAGCAGGTTGGCGTTGCCGCTCGTCAGCATGCCGCCGCCGCCGATGCCGATGCCGGCCTTCGAGAAGAAGCTGTTGGCCGCCATCTCGACGACGCACGGCAGCTGCATGCCGCCGATCTCGTAGTCCTGCGCGGCGGCGAGCATCCCCGATTCGCGGTACGCGCGCGCCGCCTCGTGGCTCGCCGCCGGCAAGTGCACCTTCTCGCCGTCGAACCACGGCTCCTCGGTGTCGGCGACGCGGTTGAACGGCGCGTACTTCTCGCGCGCGATCCGCTCGCACGTGTCGAGCACCGAGTCGAACGTCTCGCGGGCGTGGTCGGCAAAGCGCGGCCGCTCGCGCAGCGACGCGACGTCGAGCCAGTCGTAGAGGAGGAAGTCGACGGTCGAGCGGTAGCTCATGGCGACGGCTTCGCGGGCGCGTGCCGCTTGCGCGGCGCGCGCGAGCGCGAATCAGAGCACTTCGAACACGCCGGCAGCACCCATGCCGCCGCCGATGCACATCGTGACGACGACCTTCTTCGCGCCGCGGCGCTTGCCCTCGATCAACGCGTGCCCCGTGAGGCGCTGGCCGCTGACGCCGTACGGATGGCCGACCGCGATCGCGCCACCGTCGACGTTGAGCCGGTCCATCGGAATGCCGAGCTTGTCCGCGCAGTACAGCACTTGCACCGCGAACGCTTCGTTCAGCTCCCACAGGTCGATGTCGTCGATCTTGAGGCCGAGGCGCTTCAACACCTTGGGCACCGCGAACACCGGGCCGATGCCCATCTCGTCGGGCTCGCAGCCGGCGACCGCGAAGCCGAGGAAGCGGCCGAGCGGCTGCAGGCCGCGCTGCTGCGCGATCGTCTCGTTCATGACGACGACGGCGCCGGCGCCGTCGCTGAACTGGCTCGCGTTGCCCGCGGAGATGACGCCGCCGGGAATCGCGGGGCGGATGTCCTTGATGCCGTCGTACGTCGTGCCGGGCCGGATGCCTTCGTCCTGGCTCACCGTGACTTCCTTCGAGCGCATCCCCATCACCGCGTCGGCGACGCCGGCGATCGTCGTCACCGGGATGATCTCGGCGTCGAAGCGACCGGCGTCGCGCGCCGCGGTCGCCTTCTGCTGGCTCGCGGCGCCGTATTCGTCCATGCGTTGGCGCGGGATGTCGTAGCGCTTGGCGACCTGCTCCGCGGTCTGCAGCATGTTCCAGTAGATCGTCGGCTTGTGCTCGACGAGCCAGGGGTCGGCGATCATGTGCTTGTTGGCCTCGTTCTGCACGCACGAGATCGACTCGACGCCGCCGGCGACGACGATGTCGTTCTCACCCGCGATGACGCGCTGCGCCGCCGTCGCGATCGTCTGCAGGCCGCTCGAGCAGAAGCGGTTGATCGTCATTCCGCTCGTCGTGATCGGCAGCCCCGCACGCAGCGCGATCTGGCGCGCGATGTTGCTGCCGGTCGCGCCCTCGGGTGTCGCGCAGCCCATGATGACGTCGTCGACCTCGGCGGGGTCGAGCTTGGCGCGCTCGACCGCTGCCTTGACCGCGTGGCCGCCGAGCGTCGCCCCGTGCGTCATGTTGAAGGCGCCCTTCCAGCTCTTGCAGAGCGGCGTGCGGGCGGTGGAAACGATGACGGCGGTGGTCATGGAATGCTCCTGTCTTGCGAAGTGTCTGCCGACGACGCGTTGCCGATCAGCTGGTGATAGAACTGGATCAGCTCGGCGTAGTTGGCGGTCGAGATGCGCTCGTTGGTGCCGTGGAAGCGCTTCAGGTCGTCGACGCGGGCGCGCATCGGCGAGAACTTGTAGACGTCGTCGGCGATGCTTTCGTAGTGTCGCGAATCGGTGCCGCCGATCATGAGGCCGGGTGCGACGACGATGTCCGGGTGCAGCCCGACGAGCGTTCGCGCGATCGCGCGGTAGCCCGGCCCCTCGGTCGACGCGACACGCGATGCTTCGACCGATCCCGGCTCGCGCTCGACCTTGATCCGTGGCTCGGCGACGGTGCGAACGACGTGCCCGACGACATTGTCGCTGCGGTCTCCCGGCAGCAGGCGGAAGTTGACCAGCGCGGTGGCGCGCCCGGGAAGGACGTTCTCGGCCTGGCCGGCGTTGACGACCGTGAGCGCCGTCGTCGTCCGGAACGACGCATTGCCGCTCGGCGACTTCTTCAGCTCTGTTTCGACCAGAGGACCGAACAGCCACAGGTTGCTGAGCACCACGCGGTTGACGACGCCCATCTCCGGGGCCAGCGCGTCGAAGCTTTGGCGGCCGACGCCGCGCAAGGTGAACGGCATCTGCTCGGTCTCGATGCGCGCGAGCGCGCGGCTCAGCATCCCGATCGCCGAGCTTCCGGCATCGACCGGCGGCATCGACGAGTGTCCTGGCGTCGCGGTCGCGGTCAGACGCACGGTGAGAAAGCCCTTCTCGGCGACGCCGACGAGCGCGGCGGACCGGGCCAGACCGGGAACCGCGCCCTCGGTGATCAGCAGGCCTTCGTCGAGCACCCAGCGCAGGCGCACGCCGCGCTCCTTGAGCAGCTTCGCGATCTGCTTGGCGCCGCGCTCGCCACCTTGCTCCTCGTCCTGGCCGAAGGCGAGATAGATCGTCTGCCGCGGCCGGAAGCCGGCGGCGACGCGCAGCTCGACGGCCTCGAGGATCGCCATCAGGTTGCCCTTGTCGTCCCAGGCACCGCGGCCCCACACGAAGCCGTCGCGCTCGGCGCCGGAAAACGGGGGCACCTGCCAGTCGCCTTCGGTTCCCGGCGCGATCGGCACGACGTCCTGGTGCGCGAGCAGCGCGATCGGCGCCGCTTGCGGGTCGCTGCCGAGCCAGGTGTAGAGCAGACCGTACTTGCCGATCACCTCGCGCTTGAGCGCGGCATGCAGCTTCGGAAAGCTCTGCTGCAGGTGCGCGTGCAAAGCGAGGAACTCGGCGGCGTTGGCGTCGACGTCGGTGTCGGAGGCGATCGTCTTGAAGCGCACCGCGGCCCCGAGCCGCGCGCTCGCCGCGGCGGCGTCGACCGCGACCGGCTTTGCCTGCGCCACCGCGAGCTGCCGAGACGGCATCGCGAGCGTCCTCGCGCCGACCGCGACGGCGAGCGCGACGACGACGAGCCCGAAGGCGGCGAGCCACTTGCGCATCGTGCGCTGCCGCTCAGCTGAACGTCTTGCCTTCGGCGGCGAGCTTGGCGAGGAGCGGCGCCGGCTGCCAGAACTTCTGGTCGTCGCGCGGGTTGGCGGCGAAGCGCTTCATCGACTGGACGACGTTGAAGAGCCCCTGCTGGTCGGCATAGTGCATCGGGCCGCCGCGATGCAGCGGAAAGCCGTAGCCGGTGAGGTAGACCATGTCGATGTCGCTCGCGCGCATCGCGATCCCCTCGTCGACGATCTTCGCGCCCTCGTTGACGAGCGCGTAGACCAGCCGCTGCACGATCTCCTCGTCGCTGATCTTCCTCGCCGTGATGCCGAGCTCGGCGCGGTGCTTCTCGATCATGTCGGTGACAACCTTGCTCGGGATCGCGTCGCGCTTGCCGGGCTGGTAGTCGTACCAGCCGGCGCCCGTCTTCTGGCCGAAGCGTCCCATCTCGCAGAGCAGGTCGGCCGTCTTCGAGTAGCGGATGTCGGGCTTCTCGACGTAGCGGCGCTTGCGGATGTACCAGCCGACGTCGTTGCCGGCGAGGTCGCCCATGCGGAACGGGCCCATCGCCATGCCGAACTTCTCCATCGCCTTGTCGACCTGC
>DATJIM010000069.1:0-20257 GCA_035493195.1 Caldimonas sp. | reverse complement strand
GGGCTGCGCGTCGTCACGGTCGACCTCGCGACGTCCGGCAAGACGTCGACGGCGTCGGTGCATCCGCGCGAGGTCGCGCGCCACCATCCCGACGGCGAGGCGGCGGTCTTCAGCGGCGACCGCGGCAGCAGCGTCACGGCGATGGCACAAGCGTTCGCTCGCTTCGTGCAGACGCGCGGCGACATCGGCGGGCTGATTGGTGCAGGGGGCTCGGGCGGGACGTCGCTCGCGACGAGCGGGATGCGCGCGCTTCCGGTCGGCGTCCCGAAGGTGATGGTCTCGACGATGGCGAGCGGCGACACCCGGCCGTACGTCGGCCCGAGCGACATCTGCATGATGTATTCGGTCACCGACGTCCAGGGCATCCACCGCATCAGCGAGCAGGTGCTCGCGAACGCGGCCAATGCGCTCGCCGGCATGATCGCCCACCCTGCGGTCGCATCGGATTCGGCCAAGCCCGCCGTCGGCCTGACGATGTTCGGCGTCACGACCGCGTGCGTGCAGACGGTCACCAAGCGGCTCGCCGACGAGGTCGACTGCATCGTCTTCCACGCCACGGGCGTTGGCGGCCAGTCGATGGAAAAGCTCGTCGACTCGGGGCTGCTCGCCGGCGTCATCGACGTCTCGACGACCGAGATCGCCGACGAGATCGGCGGCGGCGTGCTCTCGGCGGGGCCGACGCGGCTCGACGTCTTCGCGCGCCGCGCGCTGCCGTACGTCGGCTCGTGCGGCGCGCTCGACATGGTCAACTTCGGCGCCTGGGACACGGTCCCCGAGCGATTCCGCGCGAGGAACCTCTATCGCCACAACCCCACCGTCACGCTGATGCGGACGACGGTCGACGAGTGCAAGGCGATCGGCGCGTTCATCGCGGCCAAGCTCAACGCGATGACCGGCCCGGTGCGCTTCCTCATCCCCGAAGGCGGCGTCTCGGCGATCGATCGCCCGGGCCAGCCGTTCCACGACCCCGACGCCGACCGCGCGCTCTTCGCCGCGATCGAAACGGGATTCCGCGCCGGCGGCGATAAGAAGCTGATGCGGCTGCCGCTGCACGTCAACGACGAAGCGTTCGCCGACGCGCTGGTCGCGGCGTGGCGCGACGCCGCTGCGAGCGCCGGGCGGCGAACGCCGGAGAGGGCGCATGCCGCGAATCGCTAGGCGCGAACTCCTCGCGCGCTTCCGCGCCAAGATCGCGGCCGGCCGGCCGCTGATCGGCGGCGGCGCCGGCACGGGGCTGTCGGCGAAGTGCGAGGAGGCGGGCGGGATCGACCTCATCGTCATCTACAACTCGGGGCGCTACCGCATGGCCGGTCGCGGCTCGCTCGCCGGGCTGCTCGCGTACGGCAATGCCAACGAGATCGTCTGCGAGATGGCGCGCGAGGTGCTGCCGGTCGTCAAGCACACGCCGGTGCTCGCGGGCGTGAACGGCACCGACCCGTTCCTGATCGCCGACGAGTTCCTGCAGCGCCTGATCTCGCTCGGCTTCTCGGGGGTGCAGAACTTTCCGACCGTGGGGCTCATCGACGGCACGTTTCGCGCCAACCTCGAGGAGACCGGGATGGGCTTCGGTCTCGAGGTCGAGCTGGTCGCGCGCGCCCGCGCGCTCGACTTGCTGACGACGCCGTACGTTTTCGATGAGGACGAGGCACGCGCGATGACGAAGGCGGGCGCCGACCTGGTCGTGTGCCACCTCGGTCTCACCACCGGCGGATCGATCGGCGCCGGCACCGCGCTCTCGCTCGCCGACTGCGTGCCGTTGATCGAGGCGCGCGCCGCCGCGGCGCGCTCGGTCCGCGATGACGTCATCGTCCTCTGCCACGGCGGCCCGATCGCGACTCCCGACGACGCGGCGTTCATCCTCGCGCGCTGCCCGTCGTGCCACGGCTTCTACGGCGCCAGCTCGATGGAGCGGCTGCCGATCGAGACGGCGCTCACGGAGACGACCCGGCGCTTCACCCAGATCCCATTCGCGAACAAGCTCCAAGGAGAGCGACCATGACCGGAACCCAATTCGGCAGCTTCATCCTCGGCCTCATCGTCGTCGCGATCGTCGTCGCGATCGTCGTCTGGCTGCTCCACTGGCTGTACCTGAGGAGCTCGAAGGAGCGCTCGTTCGTTCGCACCGGGCTCGGCGGCCAGCGTGTCGTGCTCGACGGCGGCGCGTTCGTGCTGCCGATCGTCCACGACGTCATCCCGGTCAACATGAACACCCTTCGGCTCGAGGTCGCGCGTGGCCGCGACAAGGCGCTGATCACGCGCGACCGGATGCGCGTCGACCTCGTCGCCGAGTTCTACGTCCGCGTCGCCGCGCGTCCCGAGGCGGTCGCGGCGGCGGCGCAGACGCTCGGCCTGCGCACGATGGAGCCCGAGCAGCTGAAGGAGCTCGTCGAGGGCAAGTTCGTCGACGCGCTCCGCACCGCGGCGGCCGAGATGTCGATGGAGGAACTGCACGAGAAGCGCGGCGCCTACGTCCGCCGCGTCCGCGAGTCCGCCGCGGAAGACCTGACCAAGAACGGCCTCGAGCTCGAGTCGGTGTCGCTCACGCAGCTCGACCAGACGTCGATGGAGTTCTTCAACCCGAGCAACGCGTTCGACGCCGAGGGCCTGACGCGCCTGACCGAGACGATCGAGCAGCGCAAGAAGCAGCGGAACGACGTCGAGCAGGACACCCTGATCGCGATCCGCAACAAGAACCTCGAGGCCGAGAAGCTCTCGCTCGAGATCGACCGCGAGGGCGAGTACGCACGGATCGCGCAGCAGCGCGAGGTCGAGATCGCGCGCGCCCGCCAGCGCGCCGAGCTGCAGACCGAGCGCGCGCAGCGCGAGCACGACGGCGAGAGCGCCCAGATCTCGGCCAAGCAGATGATCGACGCGGCGCGGATCCGCTCCGAGCAGACGATCGAGCAGGAGCGGATCGCCAAGGAGCGCGCGATCCAGGGCGCCGAGATCGAGCGGCGGATGGCGCTCGAGCTCGCCGAGCAGAAGCGCGCGATCGCGGTCGCCAAGGAGAGCGAGGCGCAGAGCGTGGCGCAGGCCGCGGCCGACGCGGCGCGCGCCGACGCGGTCACCGCCGAGGAGAAGGTCTTCACCGCGCGCGAGGTCGAGATGGCCGAGCGCAAGAAGGCAATCGAGCTGATCGGGTCGCGCCAGGTGGCAGAGCGCGAGGCATTGCGGCTGACGAGCGCGGCGCGCGCCGAGCGAGAGGCGAGTGCGGACCGCGGCGCCGCGGTCCGCGCCCAGGCCGAGGCCGACGCCGACGCCGAGAAGATCCGGTCGATGGCGATGCGCGTGCGCGCCGAGATCGAGGCCGAGGCGGCGCGGATGATGAACGACGCCCACAACATGCTCTCGCCCGAGGCGCGTGCGTCGGCCTTGCGCATGAGGCTGGTCGAGAAGGCGGAGGCGATCATCCGCGAGTCGGTGCGGCCGATGGAGCGGATCGAAGGCATCAAGATCCTCCACGTCGACGGCCTCGGCGGCGGCGGCAACGGCGGCGGCGGCGACGGCGCGCACGGCGGCAGCTTTTCCGACGGTCTCGTCAACTCGGCGCTGCGCTACCGCGCGCAGGCACCGCTCGTCGACCAGCTGCTGCGCGAGATCGGCATCGAAGGCGGCGACATCCAGCGCCTCGTCGGCGGCGTGAGCGGCGGTCAGGCAGCGCTGCCGCCGACGACGCGCAACCCGGAGTGAGGAGGGCGAGCGCGTGATCCGGGTCTACGTCTCGAGCGTCATCGACGCGAGTGCCGACACCGTGTGGTCGCGGATCCGCGACTTCAACGGCATGCCGCAGTGGCACCCGGGAATCGCCGACAGTCGGATCGAGAACGGCGAGGCGAGCGACCGCGTCGGCTGCATCCGCCACTTCCACACCAGGGACGGCGGTCGCATCCGCGAGCGTCTGCTCGCGCTCTCGGACTACGACTACCAGTGCGTCTACGAGATCCTCGAAAGCCCGATGGGCGTCGAGAACTACGTCGCGACGCTGAAGCTCACTCCCGTGACCGACGGCGCGCGGTGCTTCGCCGAATGGAGCGCCGAGTTCGATTGCGACGAAGGGCGCGAGCGGTCGCTCGTCGAGACGATCGGCGACGGCGTCTTCCAGGGCGGCTTCGACGCCCTCAAGCGCCACTTCGCGAGGAGATGATGCCGCCGCGCTCGCATTCGGTCGCTGCCCCCCGAGCGGGCGCGGCCTTCCTCGGGGACCGGCGGAAGGCCGGCTGAGGCGCGTGCTGCAGCGCGTCGTCCGCTCGACCGTGATCGACGCGCCGATCGATCGCGTCTGGGCGGTGCTGCGCGACTTCAACAGCCACGACCGCTGGCACGACGTCGTCGCCGAAAGCCGGATCGAAGGCGGCGAGCGCAGCGACCAGGTCGGCTGCGTGCGCAGCTTCACGCTGAACGACGGCAGCCGCATCCGCGAGCAGCTGCTGACGCTTTCCGACAGCGAACACCGCAGCACCTACTGCATCGTCGACGCGACGGTGCCGTTGCAGCGCTACGTCGCGACGTTGACGCTGAAACCCGTGACCGACGGCGACGGCACGTTCTGGCACTGGGAGTCGACGTTCGCCACGCCGCCGGGGCGCGAGCGTGAGCTCGCGCAGATGGTCGGTCGCGACGTCTACGAAGCCGGCTTTGCGAACCTGCGCCGCTATCTCGAGCGTGGCGCCGACCTGCGCGATGCGCGCTCCGGCGGCGGAGCGATGCCCACCAGCCTGCCGCTGCCGTCGCGGCGCGCGCTCGTTCGCCGCTACGGCGGCCCGGACGTGCTCGAGAGCGACGAGGGCGAAGCGGCCGCGCCCGGAGCAGGAGAAGTTCGCATCCGCCAGCGCGCGATCGGCGTCAACTACTTCGACGTCTACTTGCGCAAGGGCTGGATCCCGGCGTTGCTGCCGCTGCCTGGCGTCCTCGGAATGGAAGCGGCCGGCAGCGTCGTCGACGTCGGCCCCGGAGTGAGCGGGCTGCTTCCCGGCGACCGCGTCGCTTACGTCGGCGCGCAACCGGGCGCGTACTGCAGCGTGCGGACGGTTCCCGCGACGTGCGTCGTGCGCGTGCCGGCCGAGATCGACGACGACGTCGCCGCGGCGACGCTGCTGAAGGGAATCACTGCCGACTTCGTGCTGCGCGACCTCGGCCGCGTCGGCGCCGGCACGCGGATCCTTGTCCACGCGGCTGCCGGCGGCGTCGGACTGCTCGTCTGCAGCTGGGCGCGCCGGCTCGGCGCGACGGTGATCGGCACGGTCTCGAGCGAAGAGAAGGCGCGCGTCGCGCGCGGGTACGGTTGCGACCATCCGATCGTGACGCGCGACCATCGCTTCGCCGAGGTCGTGCAGCGCCAGTTCGACGGCGTCGACGTCGTCGTCGACGGCATCGGCGAGGCCGCGCGCGACGAGAACCTCGCCGCGCTCGCTCGCCGCGGGCACTGGATCAGCCTCGGCCAGGCGAGCGGCGCGCTGCAAGCCATCTCGAGCGACGAGCTGGTGGCCAAGTCGATCACCTTCTCGCGGCCGGCGGTGTTCGACTTCGTCGCGACGCACGCGAGCCTCGCCGAACGCGCGCGCCGCGTCTGGGACGCGCTCGCCGACGGCACGCTGCGGGCGCCGCCGATCGAGCGCCACGCGCTCGGCGCCGCCGGCGAAGCGCACGCCCGGCTCGAGTCGCGCCGCACGGTCGGTGCGCTCGTCCTCGTCGCCTGACACCCAGGGAGCTCTCGATGATCATCGGCATGAACCACTTCACCGTCATCGCCGAAGACCGGCAGCAGACGCTCGACTTCTACGTCGGGCTGCTCGGGTTGCGCGAAGGCCACCGCCCCGACCTCGGCTTCGATGGCGCCTGGCTCTACGGCGACGCACCGGGCGCGATCGTCCACCTCTATTTCGACCGCAAGCCGCCCGAGCAGCGCGCCGGCGTCATCGACCACATGGCGTTCACCGCGAAGGACGTGAAGGCCGTCAAGGCGCGCTTCGACGCTGCGAAGGTGCGCTACGACCTGCGCCGGCAGAAGGACTCGGGGATCTGGCAGCTCTTCACGTACGACCCGAACGGCGCCAAGGTCGAGCTCGACTTCGACCCTGCGGAGAGCCTCTGACGGCGCAAGGGCTCGTCCGGGCGTGTAGGCTTCGCGCTTCGCCGAATCCGCCCCGCCGATGCCGGACCCGTACTACCAGCGGCACATCTTCTTCTGCCTCAACGACCGCGAGAACGGCGAGAAGTCGTGCGCGCACGACGGTGCGAAGGAGGCGTTCGATCACTGCAAGTCGCGCGTCAAGAAGGCGGGCCTCGCGGGGCCCGGCAAGGTGCGCGTCAACAAGTCGGGTTGCCTCGATCGCTGCCAGGGCGGGCCGGTCGCCGTCGTCTACCCCGAGGGCGTCTGGTACACGTACGTCGACGGGAGCGACATCGACGAGATCGTCGAGTCGCACCTCGAGCGCGGCGAGGTCGTGACGCGTCTGCTGCTGCCGCCGGACGTCGGCCGCTAGCGCGCGCCGCGCCATGACGCCGCGAACGGTTCGCGAGCTGATCGCCGGTCCTGCCGGCCGCATCGAGTGCGCGGTCGACCGACCCGCGACGACGCCGCTCGGCCTCGCCGTGGTCTGCCATCCGCACCCGCAGGGCGGCGGCACGCTCGACAACAAGGTCTCGGTGACGATCGCGCGTGCGTGCATCGACGTCGGCTGGGCGAGCGTGCGCTTCAACTTCCGCGGCGTCGGTGCTTCCGAAGGCGCCTGGGACGATGGCGTCGGCGAGGTCGACGACGCGCTCGCGGTGATCGCCGAATGGCGCGGCCGCGACGAGTTCGCCGGCAAGCCGCTCGTGCTCGGCGGCTTCTCGTTCGGCGGCTACGTCGCGGTCGAGGCTGCGTCGCGCCTCGCCGGCGACGGCAAGCCGCGCCGGATCGTCCTGGTCGCGCCGTCGACCGAGAAGCAGGAGGTGCGCACCGTGCCTGCGGATACGATCGTGGTCCACGGCGAGAGCGACGAGCTCGTCCCGCTCGCCGCGACGCTCGCATGGGCTCGCCCGCAAGGCCTGCCGGTGATCGTCTTCCCGGGCGTCGGTCACTTCTTCCACGGCCAGATCGCCCTGCTGAAGAAGGTCCTCGTCCGCGAGCTGCGCGATCTCGCCGTTCCGTGACCATTTCCCACCCTTCGTCGCCACCGCCAATGCCCGTGTTTCGTCCCCTCTCGCGCGCCTGCGTCGTCGCCCTCCTCGTCGTCTTCAGCGGCGCTGCCGCCGCGCAACCGGTGCAGCCTCCCGAGGTCGCTGCAAAGAGCTACCTCGTCGTCGATCTCACCACCAAGCAGACGCTCGCCGAGCGCGACGCCGACGCCCACTACGACCCGGCGTCGCTCACCAAGCTGATGACGGCCTACATCGTCTTCCAGGCGCTCAAGGACAAGAAGCTGACCCTCGAGCAGACGCTGCCGGTCTCGAGGCTCGCGTGGGCAGAGCGCAAGGGCGGCGGCTCGCTGATGTTCATCGACACGACGATGACGCCGAAGGTCGACGAGCTGCTGAAGGGCCTGATCGTCGAGAGCGGCAACGACGCCGCGGTCGCCCTCGCCGAAGGCGTGTCGGGCAGCGTCGAGGTCTTCGTCGACGCGATGAACCGCCAGGCGCAGGCGTGGGGCCTGAAGAACACCAGCTTCAAGAATGTCACCGGGCTGACGCAGCCCGGCCACTACAGCAGCGCGCGCGACATGGCGACGATCGCCGCGCACATCATCAGCGACTTCCCCGAGTACTTTCCGTACTACTCGATCAAGGAATACAAATACAACAACATCGCGCAGCCGAACCGCAACCTGCTGCTGCGCCGCGACCCGACCGTCGACGGCATGAAGACGGGCTACACCGAGGCGGCGGGCTACTGCCTTCTGGCGACGGCGGCGCGCGAGTTCCCGAACCTGGGTCCGGCCGGCGGCGCCGGCAAGCGTCGCATCATGACGGTCGTCCTCGACACGACGTCGATGGAGGCGCGCGCCAACGAGAGCCAGAAGCTCCTCAACTGGGGCTTCCAGGCGTTCGACACGGTGCGGCTGTTCGACGACGGCAAGCCGATCGTCACGCCGCAGGTCTGGAAGGGCACCGCCAACGTCGCCAAGCTCGGGCCGAGCGGCGCGCTCTTCATCAGCGTTCCCAAGGGCGAGGGCGCGAAGCTGCAGACCAAGATCGAGCGCACCGACCCGCTGATCGCGCCGCTCGCCAAGGGCCAAAAGGTCGGCAAGATCGTCGTCGCGACGGCGTCTGGCGCGCCGGTCACCGAGGTGCCGCTGGTCGTCATGGAGCCGGTCGAGCAGAGCGGCATCCTCGGCCGCGCCTGGGACGCGCTCCGGCTCTGGATCAAGTAAAACTGGCGCCATGCAGGTCCATCTCCCCGACACGCTCTGCTACCTGAACGGCGAGTACCTGCCGCTGGCCGAGGCGAAGGTCTCGGTGCTCGACCGCGGCTTCATCTTCGGCGACGGCATCTACGAGGTCGTCCCGGTCTACGCGAAGAGGCTGTTCCGGTTCGACGAGCACATGGCGCGCCTCGGCCGCAGCCTCGGCAAGCTCAAGATCGCGAACCCCCACACGCGCGACCAGTGGCTCGAGCGCTGTCGGAAGCTCATCGCAGCGCTCGCCGAGCGCGGCGGCGCGACCGAACAACTCGTCTACGTCCAGGTGACGCGCGGCGTCGCGCTGCGCGACCACGTCATGCCGATCGGCATCGAGCCGACCGTGTTCATGATGGCGAGCGTCATGAAGCCGCCTTCGGCCGAGCAGCGCCACCACGGCGTCGCGTGCATCAGCGCCGAGGACTTTCGCTGGGAGCGCGGCGACATCAAGAGCACGTCGCTGCTCGGCAACGTGCTGGCGCGGCAGATGTCGGCCGATCGCGATGCGGTCGAGACGATCATGTTCCGTGCCGGCCACCTCACCGAAGCGTCGGCATCGAACGTCTGGATCGTCCACGAGGGGGCGCTGCTCGGCCCGCCGAAGAGCCAGCACGTGCTCGAAGGGATCCGCGTCGAGCTGATGAAGGAGTTGTGCGAGGAGCGCGGCATCGCCTACAACCTGCGGCCCATCCTCGAGTCGGAAGTCACTGCGGCGGACGAGATCCTGCTCAGCTCGGCGACGAAGGAGATCCTGCCGGTGACCACGCTCGACGGCGACGCCGTCGGCCACGGCGCGCTGCGCGGCAAGCCCGGTCCCGTCTACGGCCGGCTCTACGAGGCGTACCAGCGCGCCAAGCTGACGCAGTCGATCTGACGGTGCTTGCCGTTCGCCGCGACGGCCCCATCTTGGCCGGATGACCACGCAGATGCGAGAGATCCCCGCCGAAGAGTCGCTGATCGAGTACCCGTGCCGGTTCCCGATCAAGGTGATGGGCGTCAACGCCGATGGCTTCGTGCATGCGATCACCGAGATCGCGCGCCGCTTCGATCCGTCGTTCGACGCCGCCGAGATCGAGCTCAGGCCGAGCAGCGGCTCGAAGTACCTCGGCGTCACGATCACGATCAACGCGACGAGCCGCGAGCAGCTCGACGAGCTGTACCGGACGCTGTCGACGCACCCGATGGTCAAGGTCGTGCTCTGAGCACGCCCGCGCGGGTCGAGCGCCGATGATCGTCAAGGTGCTCGGCCCGGTCGCGTACGACCTCGCGCTCGGCGCGATGCGCGACTTCACCGCGGCGCGCGGCGCCGACAGCGATGACGAGGTGTGGCTGTGCGAGCACCCGCCGGTGTTCACGCAGGGCGTCGCCGGACGCGACGAGCACGTCGTCGACGCCGGCGACATCGCCGTCGTGCGCAGCGACCGCGGCGGCCAGGTGACCTACCACGGGCCGGGCCAGGTCGTCGGCTATGCGCTCGTCGACCTGAAGCGTCTCGGCATCTACGTCAAGGAGTACGTCTATCGCCTCGAACAGGCGCTGATCAAGACGCTCGACACGTTTGCCGTCACCGGCCATCGCGTCCGCGGCGAGCCCGGCGTGTATGTGTGCCTCGAGGCACCGTCCGGCCACGCGGTGCTGCCGGTGCCGCCCCCTGGCGGCGACCCGTTCGCCGGGCTCGGCAAGATCGCGGCGATCGGCGTCAAGGTGAGCCGGCACCGCACCTACCACGGCGTCGCTCTCAACGTCGCGATGGACCTCGCTCCGTTCGCGCGCATCCACCCCTGTGGCCATCCGGGGCTGACGACGATCGATCTTTCTACAATCGGCGTTCGCGCCTCGTGGGACGAGGTCGCGACGACCCTCGGCGCCAAGCTCTCCGCCTACCTCAGCCCGCGATGACGACCCCCGCGACCTACGACGCGACCGCCAAGCAGAAGGCCGAGGCGAAGACCTCGCGCATCCCGATCCCGATCGTCCCTGCCGGCGAGACGCTGAAGAAGCCCGACTGGATCCGCGTCAAGGCCGGATCGGCGAGCTCGCGCTTCTACGAGATCAAGCGGATCCTGCGCGAACACCGGCTGCACACGGTGTGCGAGGAAGCGTCGTGCCCGAACATCGGCGAGTGCTTCGGCAAGGGCACGGCGACTTTCATGATCATGGGCGACAAGTGCACGCGGCGTTGTCCGTTCTGCGACGTCGGCCACGGCCGCCCGGACCCGCTCGACGCCGACGAGCCGGTCAACCTCGCGAAGACGATCGCCGCGCTGAAGCTCAAGTACGTGGTCATCACGAGCGTCGACCGCGACGACCTGCGCGACGGCGGCGCCGCGCACTTCGTCGCCTGCATCGAGAAGACGCGCGAGCTCTCGCCCGAGACGCGAATCGAGATCCTGACGCCCGACTTTCGCGGCCGGATGGATCGCGCGCTCGAGATCCTGCGCGCGGCGCCGCCCGACGTGATGAACCACAACCTCGAGACCGCGCCGCGCCTCTACAAGCAGGCACGGCCCGGCTCGGACTACGCGTTCTCGCTCAACCTGCTCAAGCGCTTCAAGGAGCTCGTGCCCAACGTGCCGACCAAGAGCGGCGTGATGGTCGGCCTCGGCGAGACCGACGACGAGATCCTGCAGGTGATGCGCGACCTGCGCGCGCACGACGTCGACATGCTGACGATCGGCCAGTACCTGGCGCCGAGCGCGCACCACCTGCCGGTGCGCCGCTACGTCGAGCCGGCGGCGTTCGCGATGTTCGAGCGCGAGGCGCAGGCGATGGGATTCAGCCACGCCGCGGTCGGCGCGCTCGTGCGCTCGAGCTACCACGCCGACCAGCAGGCGCATGCCGCGGGCGTCGGCGCGTAGTCCCGCGTGAGCGCCGCGCCCGCAGAGCCGGCGCTCGTCTGCGGCAACTGCCGCCAGCCGATGCAGCGGATCGCGCTCGCCGGCCACTACGGGCGCACCGTCGAGCTCGACGTCTGCCGCCACTGCGACCTCGTCTGGTTCGACGGCACCGAGACCGCGCAGCTGAGCGGCCCGGCGCTCCTCGAGCTGATCGGCGAGATGGCCGAATCGCAGACGCTGCCGCACGAGCTGCTGCGCGACGGCGCGCGCTGCCCGCGCTGCGACGGCGCGCTCGAGCTCGTCCACAACCAGACGCGCTGGGGCCGCTCGTCGCAGCTGCAGTGCCGCCGGCGGCACGGCGCGTACCAGTCGTTCGCGCAGTTCCTGCAGGAAAAGGGGCTGCTGCGGCCGATGTCGACGATCGATCGCGCCAAGCTGCTGCGCGATCGCGGCCGCATCGACTGCATCAACTGCGGCGGCGCGATCGGCAAGGACGACGCGCTCTGCCCGTGGTGCAAGTCGATCCCGAGCCTGCTCGACGTCGCCCGGCTCGCGCGCGCGCTCGATCCGCTCGACACGATCGAGCAGCCCGCGCTGTTCCGCACTCCGGAGCGGCAAGGCGCGCTGCAGTGCGCCGCGTGCGGCGCGGCGCTGCCGCCCGGGGAGACGATCAGTTGCGCGCAATGCGGCGCGACCCTCGCGATCACGAGCCTCGCCGAGGCGAACGCGCAGGTGCAGGCGCTGGCACCGGCGCTGCGCGCCGCCGCCGAGCGGCCGTCGCCCGACGTCGTTCGCCGCCGCCTGGATGCGCTCGACGCCGACTTGCCCCGGCGCCGCGAATGGGCGGCGCAACTGCAGGCCGAGGCCGACGCGCAGCGCGGACGCACGGTCGACCGAACGGACTGGAGCGAGGTCGGCGAACGCTGGCGGATTCCGGCGATCGTGCTCGGCGTTGCGTTCGTGCTCTGGGTCGGATGGCACGCGCTGCACCGCTGACGACGTCGATCGCGCACCGCGCGCGGCGCGCCGAGTGACCGGAACGCTCTGCGCGCTCGCCGCGATCGCGCTCTGGGCGACCCTCGCGTCGCTCGGCGTCGCGCTGGCGCACGTGCCGCCGTTCCTGCTCACCGGGCTCGCGCTGGTCATCGGCAGCGCGCCGTCGTGGCCGCTCGCGCGGCAGTGGCGGATCGCGCCGTCGACGCTGCTGCTCGGCCTCTACGGGCTGTTCGGCTACCACCTGCTGCTCTTCATCGCGCTCAGGACTGCGCCGCCGCTGGCAGCGAACCTCGTCAACTATCTCTGGCCGCTCCTCATCGTCGTTCTCGCACCGGTGCTCTTGCCGAGCATCCGGCTGACGGCGCTGCACGTCGTCGCCGCGCTCGCCGGATTCGCAGGCGCCGCGCTCGCGATCGTCGGCGGCCGCAGCCTTGGTGGCGAGCTGTCGTGGGGCTATCTCGCCGCCGCCGGCTCGGCGGTCGTGTGGGCGACGTACTCGCTCGGCACGCAGCGCGTCGCGCGCTTTCCGACCGCGGCGATCGGCCTCTTCGGACTCGTTTCGGGCGCGCTCGCGCTGCTTTGCCACGCGGTCTTCGAGCCGCCGGTCGCGCTCTCGGCGCGCGACTGGCTGCTGATCGTCGTCATCGGCGTCGGACCGCTCGGCGCAGCGTTCTTTTTCTGGGACGCGGCGCTGAAGCGGAGCGACCCTCGCCGGATCGGCCTGCTCAGCTACCTGACGCCGCTGGCGTCGACGCTCCTGCTCGCCGCCACGACGGCGCGGCCCCTGACGCCGTCGCTGATCGTCGCGACGCTGCTCATCGTCGGCGCCGCGCTCGTCGGCCTGCGCACGCGCTGAACGGCCCTGCGGGCCGACAATGGCCGGCGGAGGTGGCCATGCAGCGACGTCACGTGTTCGTTCTTCTCGCCGGTGCAGCGCTCGTCGTCGCGAGACGTGCGAGCGCTGCCGAACCGAGCAACGCCGACGCCGCCGCCGGCATCCGCGTCGCGCTCGAGCGTGGCGCGAACGCTGCCGTCGCAGCGCTCGGCCGGCCCGATGGCTTCCTCGGCAATCCGCAAGTGCGTATTCCGTTGCCCGGTCACCTGGAAGACGCCGCGAAGATGCTTCGCCTCACCGGCCAGCAGCGTCGCGTCGACGAGCTCGTCACTGCGATGAACCGCGCCGCCGAGGCGGCCGTTCCCGAGGCGAAGAGCCTGCTCGTCGGCGCCGTGAAGTCGCTGACCGTGAGCGACGCGCGCGCCATCGTCACCGGCGGCGACGATTCGGTGACGCGCTTCTTCGCTCAGAAGACGCGCGCGCCGCTCGCCGAGCGCTTCTATCCGATCGTCAAGCGCCACACCGACCGCGTCGACCTCGCCGGACGCTACAACGCGCTCGCCGGCCAAGGCGCGCAGCTCGGCCTCGTCCGTGGCGACGCGGAGACGGTCGAGCGCTACGTGACCGGCAAGGCGCTCGACGGCCTCTACTTCATGATCGGAGAGGAAGAGAAGAAGATCCGCCGCGACCCGATCGCGACCGGCAGCGCGATCCTGTCGCGCGCGTTCGCGCGCTAGCGCCTCAGAGACCGCGCGACAGCTCGAACATCAGCGCCGCCGGCAGCGAGCTCGCGACGACGTCGCGGCCGATGCGCGCCATCTGCGCGCCGTTGGTTCCGGACATCTCGAAGACCGAGCCCTGCTCGAGGATCTCGATGAAGACGAAGTCGGGTACCTCGCCGAGGATCTCGTCGCGGAACGAGCTGAAGCGCGCGCCCTTCAGGATCGAGTCGACGATGATCGCGTGCGGCAGCCCTTCGCGGCAGAAGCTGGCAGCCTCGCCGATCGACGCGACGAAGTCGACCAGCATGCCCATGTTGCGCAGCGCGTCGCGGATCAGCACGCGCACTTCGCGGCGCGACGCGACGACGAGGACGTGGCTGCCGGCGAGCGCCTTCGAGTTGCTCGACTGCGGGCCGCCGTCGTCGATCTCGGTTGCCGAGAGTCCGACCATCTCGTCGCCCGCGGTCTTCGGAAACTCGATCATGAGCGTCGTCGTGCCGCCGACATCCTTGCGGTCGACGGCGACGCCCATCGTCCATGCCGTCTGCTCGATCAGCCGCCACGTCAGCGAGTCGAGGCGCGGCGACGCCTCGGTCGTCACGCTCTCGTCGACCTGGTCGGCGGGTCGGTTCGCGAACCGGCACGTCAGCCGCGCGTGCACGGGCCAGGTCTTGAAGTCGACGATGAAGGCGATGTGCGCGTGCGCGTTGGCGAGCGCCCAATCGAGGATCGCGTTGAGCAGGCTGAAGAGCAGCGACGCATCGACGATGACGCGCGCGGACTTCATCTCGTGCTTGAGCGCGATGCCGCGCGCCTGCGTCTCTCGCGCGCGCAGCGCGAGCACGCTCTTCACGACCTCCTCGAGCTGCAGCACTTCGTGCGACTGCTTGACCTTGCCCGAGGCGAAGCGCGTCAGCTGCTGGCCGATCATGCCGGCCTGGCGCGCGCGCTCGACCTCGTCGCGCAACGCGCGCAGGCCGGCGCGGTCGATCTTGCCGGTCGCCGTCAGGCCGTGAATGCGCTCGAGCGCGGCGGTGAGCGGCCCCGCGATCTCGACGCCGAGCTGCGACACGAGGTCGTGCCAACGCTGGTCTTCGCCGGACTCGAGCGGCTCGCCGCGCTCGCTGCGGCGCGCTTCGGCAGCGGTGTGTTTGCCGGTGGACATGAACGACGATTCTCGAAATGCGGTTGCCGCACGGCGGCCCGAGGGTGAGCCCAGCCGTCCGCCCATCGCGCGATGTCCGGTGCCGTGGCGAAACCGCGGCGCCTCTCTCGCTGCGCCGCGATGCTTGAAGTGTGAATAACGCCCGGCGCAGCCGCCAGCGTGACGCTCGCCGGCTGACCAGACAGTGTCACGAAGTCTCGAAATGTGACGAGTTGTTCACGGAATTCGAACCCCGCGCCCGCGGGGTTCAGATCGCGCCGCTTCGGCGCAGCGCGGCGATCGCCTCGCTGTCGAGCCCCAGCTCGGCGAGGACCGCGTCGGTGTCGGCGCCGAGAAGCGGCGGCGCGCGCTGATAGCGGACCGGCGTCGCGCCCAGCTTGATCGGGCTGGCGACGAGCCGAACGCTGCCGGCGAGCGGATGCGGCAGCTCGACGGCCATGCCGCGGTGCTGCACCTGCGGATCGGCGAAGACCTCGGCGAGGTCGTTGATCGGCCCGGCCGGAACCTTCGCCACCTCGAGGTCGGCAAGCCACTCGGCGCGCGTGCGCAGCTTCAGCCGCTCGGCCAGCAAGGGAACCAGGATCGCCCGGTTGCGCACCCGGCCGGCATTGCGGGCGAAGCGCGGATCGGTGGCGAGCTCGCGGCACCCGGCGATCGCG
Source organism: Caldimonas sp. (assembly GCA_035493195.1). GTDB lineage: Bacteria > Pseudomonadota > Gammaproteobacteria > Burkholderiales > Burkholderiaceae_C > Schlegelella_A. The sequence goes on along the minus strand of DATJIM010000069.1, from coordinate 4,665 downwards.
CACAGCCGCGCGAACTGGCCGTCGTTGCCGACAGCGAGGATGAGGTGACCGTCGGCGACCTCGAACACCTGGTACGGGACGATGTTCTGGTGCGCGTTGCCGGCGCGCTGCGGCGCGACGCCGCTGGCGAGAAATCCTGCGCCGAGGTTGGCGAGCATCGCGACCTGGGTGTCGAGCAGCGCCATGTCGATTGCCTGGCCCTGACCGGTGCGGTCGCGATGGCGCAGCGCGGCCAGGATCGCGACCGTCGCGTACATCCCGGTGAAGAGATCGGCGACTGCGACGCCGACCTTCTGCGGGCCGCCGCCGGGCGCATCGTCTGCGATCTCGGCGCGCGAAGGCCCGGTGACGCTCATCAAGCCGCCCATCCCCTGGATCGCGTAGTCGTAGCCGGCGCGCTCGCGATAGGGACCCGTCTGTCCGAAACCGGTGATCGAGCAGTAGACGAGGCGCGGGTTGCGCGCGAGCAGGCTGTCGGCGTCGAGACCGTGGCGGGCGAGGTCGCCGACCTTGAAGTTCTCGATCAGCACGTCGGCGCGGTCGGCGAGCCGACGCACCAGCTCGGCGCCTTCGGCGGTCGCGATGTCGATCGTCACCGAGCGCTTGTTGCGGTTGGTGCCGAGGTAGTACGCCGCGTCGCTGGTCTCGCCGCCGTCGCGGTCGCGCAGGAACGGCGGACCCCAGCCGCGCGTGTCGTCGCCGCCCGGCGCGCCGCCCTTGGCGGGCTTTTCGACCTTGACGACCTCGGCGCCGAGGTCGGCGAGGACCTGCGTCGACCACGGGCCGGCGAGGACGCGCGACAGGTCGAGGACGCGAACCCCGTCGAGGGCCATCGGCGCGGGCGCAGCGGCGGTGGGCATGTCCGCGATTGTCGGCGAGCCCGGATAATGGCTGCATGCAGAGCGCCTGTGCGTGCCGGGCCGAGCTCCGGCACGCCGCCACCGCGGCGCTCGCCGCGACCACGCTCGCCGCCTGCTCGCCGACCTTCGACTGGCGCGAGGCGCGCCCCGCCGGCAGCGGTGCGGTCCTGATGTTCCCGTGTCGGCCGCAGCAGCAGCAGCGCGACGTCAGCCTGGCCGGCAGCGTCGTCACGATGCGGATGGACGCGTGCAGTGCCGGTGGCGCCAACTTCGCGCTGGCGACGCTCGACGCCGGCGACCCACGCCGGGTGACGCCCGAGCTCACGGCGCTGCGCACGCAACTCCTCGCGCACCTCGGTGCCGCGACCGCCGAGCAGCATCCGCTCGTGCTCGCAGGCGCGACACCGAACCCGGAAAGCGTGCGCTTGCATGCCGAGGGAAAGCGGCCGGACGGGACCCGTGTCGTCGCCGAGGGTGCATTCTTCGTTAAGGGACTGACGCTGTACCAGGCGACGGTGCTGGGCGCCGATGGCGGCCCTGGCCGTGAGGCGATCGACACCTTCTTCGCCGCGATCCGCCTGCCCTGAGCCGACGAAACCTCCGCGATGCCCGGCCTCCTCATCCTCGCCCACGCGCCGCTCGCTTCAGCGCTGAAGGCCGTCGCCGAGCACACGTTTCCGGATTGCGCGGCGCGCGTCGTCGCGCTCGACGTCCTGCCGACGATGGCGGTCGAGGAGATCGAGTCGCAGGGCCGCGTCATGCTCGAGCAGATGTCCGAGCCCGACGTCCTGATCTTCACCGACGTCTTCGGCGCGACGCCGTGCAACGTCGCGCAGCGCCTCGCCGACGGCGTCCACGTCAAGGTCGTCGCCGGCGTCAACGTGCCGATGCTGTGGCGCACGCTCTGCTATCCGGCCGAGTCGCTCGAGTCCCTGGTCGCGCGTGCCCTCGCCGGCGCGACCCAGGGCGTGATGCCGGTCGCGACAGCGCGGCCGCAGAACCAGCCCCTGAGGTCACGCGGTCATGGCGAAGGCGACGGTCAAGATCAATAACAAGCTCGGCCTGCACGCGCGCGCGTCGGCCAAGCTGAGCAAGCTCGCCGGAAGCTTCCGCAGCGAAGTCTCGCTCGCGCGCAACGGCCGCCGCGTGAACGCCAAGAGCATCATGGGCGTGATGATGCTGGCGGCCGGGATCGGTGCCGAGGTCGAGATCGAGACCGAAGGCGACGATGCCGACGCGGCGATGACGGCGCTCCGCGCGCTCATCGACGACAAGTTCGGCGAGGGCGAATAGCCGTCGATCCTCGGTACGCTCGCGACGCGGGCGCGCATCGTGCTTCGGTCACTCGGCAGCCATCCGCCGCTGCTAGGATCGATCCATGAGTTTCCAGCTCTTCGGGCTGCCGGTTTCGCGTGGCATCGCGATCGGGCGGGCGGTGCTGGTCGCGTCGAGCCGGCTCGACGTCGCGCACTACTACGTTGCCGGCGAAGACGTCGATGCCGAGGTCGAGCGGCTGCGCAGCGCGCGCAACGCCGTCGCGCGCGAGCTCAGTGCGATGAAGCGCGACCTGCCGCCCGAAGCGCCGGCCGAGCTGGCGGCGCTGCTCGACGTCCACCTGATGCTGCTCCACGACGAGTCGCTGACCCCGGCCGCGAAGCAATGGATCCGCGAGCGCCACTACAACGCCGAGTGGGCGCTGTCGGCGCAGCTCGAGGTGCTGGCCCGTCAGTTCGACGAGATGGAGGACGAGTACCTGCGCGAGCGCAAGGCCGACCTCGAGCAGGTCGTCGAGCGTCTGCTCGGCGTCCTCGCACGCGGCGCCGACGCGCCGTCGGCGCTCGAGCACGCGATCGCGCCCGAGCACAGCGGCGAGGATCCGCTGGTCTTGGTCGCCGCCGACATCTCACCCGCCGACATGCTGCAGTTCAAGGGCGGCGTGTTTCTCGGCTTCGTCACCGACGTCGGCGGCAAGACATCGCACACCGCGATCGTCGCGCGCAGCATGGACATCCCGGCGGTCGTCGGCGCGCGCGAGGCGAGCCGGCTGATCCGCCAGGACGACTGGGTCGTGATCGACGGCGACGCCGGCGTCGTCCTTGTCGACCCGACGCCGGCCGCGATCGAGGAATACCGCGTGATCAAGCGCAAGCGCGAGGCCGGCCGGGCTCGCCTCGCGCGCTTGCGCCATCTCCCGGCGGTCACGCGCGACGGCGCGCGCGTCGAGCTGCAGGCCAACATCGAACGGCCCGAGGATGTCGCCGCCGCGCTCGCCGCGGGCGCAGTCGGGATCGGCCTCTTCCGCAGCGAGTTCCTGTTCATGAACCGCGACGGCGACCTGCCGGGCGAGGACGAGCAGTACGAGTCGTACCGCAGCGTCGTCCAGGGCATGCGCGGCCGGCCGGTGACGATCCGCACCGTCGACATCGGCGCCGACAAGGAGATCGAGCGCATGTCGGCGACCGAGCTTCGCCACGAGCACGCGCTCAACCCCGCGCTCGGCCTGCGGGCGATCCGCTGGAGCCTCTCGGAACCCGCGATGTTTCGCCAGCAGCTGAGGGCGATGCTGCGAGCTGCGGCGCACGGGCGCGTCCGCATCCTGCTGCCGATGGTCGGCCAGCTGAGCGAGGTGCGCCTCACGCTCGAGGCGCTCGCGCGTGCGCGCCAGCAGCTCGAGGACTCGGGTCGCGCGTACGGTGCTGTCGAGCTCGGCGCGATGGTCGAGATTCCGGCCGCGGCGCTCATGCTGCCCAGCTTGCTGCGCTACTTCGATTTCGCGTCGATCGGCACCAACGACCTGATCCAGTACACGCTCGCCATCGACCGCGCCGACGAAGCGGTCGCCCACCTCTACGACCCGTGGCACCCGGCCGTGCTGCAGCTCGTCGCGCAGACCGTCGCGTGCGCCAGCCGCCTGCGCAAGGACGTCAGCGTTTGCGGCGAGATGGCTGGCGATCCCGCGTTCACCGAGCTGTTGCTAGGCATGGGACTGAGGACCTTCTCGATGCACCCGTCGCACATCCCGACGATCAAGGAGCGCGTGCTCGGCACCGACGCCGGCCGCTGGGCCAAGGCGCTGCCCGAGATTCTTGTCGCCGACGATCCCGAGCGCGAGGTCGCTGCGACGATCGCTGCGATCGCGTCGCCGCGGGGCGGTCCTCTGGTCGCGAGCGCAACTGCGATGTAGCCTGTTGCGATCGCAGCGGGCGGTCGCAGATCGGGTGCTCGCGCGTCGTCTGCAGCGGCAGAGAACGCGCCAGTTCCTTGTCCTTGTCGAACGCTCCGTCTTGACACGGGGCTTCGAAACGTGCAAGAATCGCGGTCTTCGCTGATCGCTGCTCGGCATCTAGTCCGACGCGGCGTTCCAGCCGGCCGCACAGGCCCAGCTCTTTAAAAACTGACAGCCGATAAGTGTGGGCGTTCGAGGCGAGTGCCTTGGGCCTTTCGGGGCCACTCATTTGGAATTGACAGGATTTTGATTTCTCAATTTCCTGTCTCTTACTTATGAGCGTTTAAAGGTCTTGCGACCTAGTTCCGAAGAACTTGGCAATCGCCTTCAAACGCCCACGCTTATCGGCTGTATGTTTTTAACGAACCACCAGCTTCAACTTCCAGCCTTCGCCTTCCGACGCCCACGCTTATCGGCTGTGATTTGTTAAAGAGCAGAGCGCCTTGCGGCACGTCGCCGACCAACACTCGGCGAAGACGAACATTCTGGCATGTTTTTGAAAGACCTGTCAAGCCGGTCTGACTAAATCTGCCAAGGCCGCGGTGGCCTCAAAGTTCGCTCGCGCCGCTTTGCAGCAGC
>DATJIM010000068.1:0-3832 GCA_035493195.1 Caldimonas sp. | reverse complement strand
CGAGCGAAGCCCCGAAGGTCGCTCGAGCGTTCCGCACGTCTACCTCGCCGGCGACAGCGCGAGCATCGGCGGCGCCGACGTCGCCGAGCTGCAGGGCCGGCGCACCGCGCTCACGATGCTCGAGGACCTCGGTCGCGACGTCGACGCGAGCGAAGCTGCGCGCCTCGATCGCGCGCTCGTGCGGCAGGCGCGGTTTCGGCGCGCGCTCGATGATGCGTATCCGTTCCCGCGCCATCTCGTCGACGCGATCGACGACGGCGAGGTCGTCTGCCGTTGCGAAGGCATCACCGCCGGCGCGCTGCGCGCTGCGGCGCGCGAGCGCGGCGCCGACGAAGCGAACCGCGCCAAGGCGCTGACGCGCGTCGGCATGGGCCGCTGCCAAGGGCGCGTCTGCGGCGAGGCGGCTGCCGCGCTGCTCGCGAAGTCGACCGGGTCCGATGTCGAACGCATCGGCCGGCTGCGCGCGCAGCCGCCGGTCAAGCCGATCCCGGTCGTGGCGGGCGCATCGTGAGCATCGAGCGGCGGCGTGCCGACGTCGCGATCATCGGCGGCGGCATCGCCGGCTGCGCCGCCGCTGCGCGGTTGCGTCGCGAAGGCATGAGCGTCGTCCTGCTCGAGCGTGGCCGTTGCGGCGCCGGTGCCAGCGGCGTCAACTTCGGCGGCGTCCGCCAGCAGGGCCGCGACTTCGCCGAGCTGCCGCTCGCCCGCCGCGCGCGGCCGCTCTGGGACACGCTGTCGTCGCACCTCGGCGAGGAGGTCGAGTTCGTCGCGAGCGGGCACGTCAAGCTGGCGCGGTCGGAGGCCGACATGGCCGAGCTCGAGCGCTACGCGCGCGCCGCGGCGGCGCTCGGCCTGCGCCTCGAGCTGCTCGGGCGCGCCGCGGTGCAGGCGCAGCTGCCGTGGCTCGGCGCCGGCGTCGTCGGCGCGTCGCTCTGCGCCGAGGACGGCCACGCCAACCCGCGCGTCGTCGGCCCCGCGTACGCGCGGCTGGCGCGTCGCCTCGGCGCCGAAGTGCGCGAGCACGCGCCGGTGCGGGACGCGGCGCGCGATGGCGAGGGCTTCGCGCTGCGAACCGACGCGCTCGAGGTGCGCAGCCGCTTCCTCGTCAATTGCGCCGGCGCCGCCGCCGGCCGCTTCGCCGCGGCGTTCGGCGAAGACGTGCCGTTGGCGCCGCTGGTGCCGAACATGCTCGTCACCGAGCCGCTGCCGTTCTTCATCGACCGCTCGGTCGGCGTCTGCGGCGGCGGCATCTACCTGCGCCAGATCGCGCGCGGCAACGTGATCCTGGGCGGCGGCGACGGCTGGTGCGATGCCGAAGGGTTGCGCTCGCGTCCGCTCACCGCGGCGTCGCTCGCTTCGATGCACGACGCGCTGGCGCTCGTGCCCGGCCTCGCGGGCAGCCACATCATCCGCACGTGGACGGGAATCGACGGCGAGATGCCCGACCGCATCCCCGTGCTCGGCTGGTCGCAAACGACGCCGAACCTGGTGCACGCGTTCGGTTTTTCGGGACACGGCTTCCAGCTCGGGCCGATCGTCGGCGAGGTGATCGCCGAACTCGTCGCGAAGGGGCGCTCCGCGTCGCCTCTCGCGCCGTTCGCGATCGAGCGCTTCACGGCGGCGCGCGCGCCAACCGAGTCGCCGAACCCGGTCGGGATCAACCCTTAGCAAGCGTCGCGCGGCGCGGTCGCGCCGCGACGCGTGGCTATGATGCGCCCGCCCGGCACGAGGGATTGCACGACGGCCGAGGCGCAATCCGGGAGCACGCATGAAGCGACATCTCCGCGCCGCCGCAGCGGCGGTCATCCTCGCCGCCGCCGGCGTCCACGCCGAAACGGTGCTCAACGTCGGCATGTCGGCCGCCGACGTCAGCCAGCTCGACCCCGACCGCGCGACGACGACGCAGGACAAGCCGCTCACGTCGTGGCTCTACAACGGCCTGGTGCGCTTCAAGCCCGGCTCGGCGAGCCTCGAGACGCTCGAGCCCGACCTCGCCGAGAAATGGGAGAGCACGCCCGACAAGCTGACGTGGACCTTCCATCTCCGAAAGAACGTCAAGTTCCACGGCGACTTCGGCACGCTGACGGCCGACGACGTCGTCTTCTCGCTCAAGCGCGCGGCCGACTCGAAAACGTCGTCGTTTTCGGGCGACTACGCGTCGATCGAATCGGTCGAGGCGATCGACCCGTACACGGTGCGCGTGAAGCTCAAGCAGGCGGTGCCGTTCTTCCTCGGCCTCGTCACCAACTACCACGGTGGCAACATCGTCAGCCGCAAGGCCGTCGAGAAGCTCGGCGACAACTTCCGCCTGAATCCGATCGGCACCGGGCCGTTCAAGTTCGAGGCGTACAAGCCGAACGAGAGCGTGACCTTCGTCGCCAACAAGGACTACTTCCGCGGCGCGCCGAAGATCGATCGCATCGTCTACCGCCTGATCCCCGCCGACTCGGCGCGCGACCTCGCGTTCACCTCGGGCGAGCTCGACATCGTCTATGGCCGCCAGGACCAGAAGTGGGCCGAGCGCTTCAAGAAGGAGCCCGGCGTGATCGTCGACGTGCTGCGGCCCGCCGAGCTCGGCATGCTGCACCTCAACATGACCGTAAAGCCGCTCGACGACAAGCGCGTGCGGCAGGCGATTGCGCACGCGATCAACCGCCAGCAGATCGTGAGCTTCAAGGGCGACCTCACCGCCGACCCGCCGGTCTCGGTCGTTCCCGCCGGCTACCTCGGCACCGACGCCAAGGCGCCGCTCGCCACCTACGACGTCGCCAAGGCGAAGGCGCTGCTGAAGGAGGCGGGCTACCCGAACGGCATCACCGTGAAGGCGATCCAGTCGACGCTGCCGTCGATGCTCAACACCGCGCAGATCATCCAGGCGCAGCTCAAGCTCGCCGGCATCGACCTGCAGCTCGAGACGGTCGATCACCAGACGTTCCACGCCAACATCCGCAAGGACCTGAGCGGTGCGGTGTACTACACGGCGGCGCGCTTTCCCGTCGCCGACGTGCCGCTGACGCAGTTCTTCCACTCGCGCTCGATCGTCGGCACGCCGACCGCGGTCATCAACTTCTCGCATTGCGCGGTCGCCGACAAGGAGATCGACGCGGCGCGCTCCGAGCCCGATCTCGCCAAGCAGAAGGAGCTCTGGGCGACGGCGCAGCGCAAGATCCTGGAGGAGGTGTGCGCGGTGCCGTTGTTCGAGCAGCTCCAGGTCTGGGCGCACAAGTCGAACGTCGACTTCGGCTACAAGCTCGTCGACGCGATCCACCTCGGCCCGCAGATCACGGAGCTGACCACCAAGAAGTGAGCGCGGCCGGGGCGCCGACATGCTGCGCTTCGTCGTCAACCGGCTGCTGCTCGCGCTGCCCACGCTCTGGGCGGTGCTGACGCTCGTGTTCGTGCTGGTGCGGGTCGTCCCCGGCGATCCGACGATCGTCGTCCTCGGCGACCAGGCGACGCCCGCGGCGCGCGCGGCGTTGCGCCAGCGGCTCGGCCTCGACAAGCCGATCCTCGCCCAGTACGCCGACTTCATGGCCCAGATCGCGCGCGGCGATCTCGGCCGCTCGCTCGTCAGCAACCGGCCGATCACGACCGACGTCGCTGCCGTGCTGCCGTACACGATCGAGCTGACGCTCGCCGCGCTCGTCATCGGCAGCCTGATCGGCGTTCCGCTCGGCGTAGTCGCGGCGCAGAAGCGCGACGGCTTCGTCGACTGGGTCGCGCGCATCGTCTCGCTCGCGGGCCTGTCGTTTCCGGCGTTCGTCTCGGGCATCCTGCTGCTGATCGCGTTCGCGGTCGAGCTGCGCTGGTTCCCGGTCATCTCGACCGTCAC
>DATJIM010000067.1:0-5316 GCA_035493195.1 Caldimonas sp. | reverse complement strand
CGAGACCTCCTTGGCCGACAGCTGCTCGCGCAGCCGCTCCAGCGCGAGCGGCTCGCGCGAGAGCGCGCCCTCGCCGAGACGCTCGGCGGCGAGCCGCGTCTTCGAGCCGAGATCGGCGACGATCGTGTCGATCGTGCCGCGGCCGAGGTTGAGGCCGGCAGAGAGCGCGCCTTCGACCTTGACGTCGAACCAGCTCTCGATCGAGCGCGAGACGAACTGGTAGCTGACCGCGTAGATCAGAACGCCTGGCAGGATGCCGACGAGCGCGAAGATCGCCGCGAGCTTGAGGAGCAAGCGGCTGCCGAAGCGGCCGCGCGCGACGCGCCAGAGCATGCGAATGCCGGCGGCGACGATGACCGCGACGAGCGTCCCGGCGAGCGCGACGTTGACCCAGAACAGCCACACGTAGTGGCGTTCGTAGAGCGACGGGTTGTTGGTCGCGACGCCGAGCAGGAACACGAGCACGAGTCCGGCACCGAGCGCCGCGATGGTCGAGATGACCCATGCCCACCGGCTGCGGCGCAGCACGGCCGACGACGCGTCGGCCGCTTGGTGTTGGGGATCGTGGCTCACGGGATGCGCTGCGTGCGCTTGACCTGCAGCTGCCAGTCGGGCTGCCCGGCGATGCCGATCTGCATCGGCCTGGGCAGCAGTGTGACGTCGAGCCGGTAGTTGAACTCGACGTAGTGGCGTCCGTCGTCGAGCTGGTTGGCCTCGGCGATCTTCCAGCGGGTGGCGCGGCTGAGCGAAAGCAGCGCCTCCTCGCGCGTCGGATAGGTCTGGCCGAGGCCGCCGACCGTCGTCACGCGGTAGTTCGACGTCAGCGGCTGGTAGACGATCTTCCACACCCGCGTCGGATGCGAGATGCGGCGGTCGCGCCAGTACCAGCGGTCGCGGAAGACCTCTGCTTCGGCGACGAAGAAGAGCGGAACGGCGCGCGCCAGCGCTTCCTCGGGCCCCTTGGCGAGCTCGAAATTGACCGTGAAGCTCAGGAACACGCCCTCTTCGTCGCGGATGACGTCGAAATGCGTCAGGTCGGCCTCGGCCGCGGCAGCGCGAGGCGGCAGCGCCGCCAGCCAGGCGGCGGGGGCGACGAGGCGCAACCCGGCGACGCCCAGCGCGCGTAGCACGCTGCGCCGGCGCAGGGAGCCGTGCGGCGGCAACGGGGTCATCGGCGGGCGGTCAGGAAGCGGTCTGGTGCTTTTCGAGCAGGGCGAGGAAGAAGCCGTCGGCCGCCCGGGACGGACCTGCGGTCGGCGTCGTCTCATTGTCGGGCAGCAGCAGGAGGTGCCCGGGAGAAGCCGGCGCCGCCGCGAGCGCGGCGTCACTCCGTCGTTGCAAAAAAGCGTCGATCTGCTCCGCTCCCTCGCTGCGGAAGACCGAGCACGTGCAGTAGAGCAGCCGGCCGCCGGGCACGAGCAGCGGCCAGAGCGCATCGAGCAGCCGCGCCTGCGTCACCGCGAGCGCATCGAGGTCGCCCGGGCGGCGGAGCCAGCGCACATCGGGATGGCGGCGCACGATTCCCGACGCGGTGCACGGCGCATCGAGCAGGATCGCAGCGAACGGCCGGCCGTCCCACCACGTCGCCGGAGCGGCGGCGTCGGCGGCGATCGTGCTCGCCGCCAAGCCGAGGCGAGCGAGCGTCTCGTCGACGCGGGTGAGGCGATCTCGGTCGCGGTCGATCGCGACGACGTCGAGGTCGGCGAGCTCCAGGAGATGCGCGGTCTTGCCGCCCGGCGCCGCGCAAGCGTCGAGGACGCGCGCACCGGACACCAGCGGCTTGGCGAGAAGGAGCGGCGCTGCACGCTGCGCCGCCGCGTCCTGGACCGAGACGAGGCCTTCGGCAAAGCCCTGGATCTCGCCGACCGGGAGCGGCCGCGACAGCGTCACCGCGGCGCCGTCGCCGACCGCGACCGCGTCGATGCCACGCACCGCGAGCATCGCGACGACCTCGGCGCGCGTCGTCCGCCGCACGTTGACGCGCAAGGTCATCGGCGGATGCTCGTTGTCGGCGCCGGCGATCGCCTGCCAGCGGTCGGGCCAATCGGCCTGCAGGCGCTCGAGCCACCATGGCGGATGGTTGAAGCGCGCAAGCGGGTCGGCGAGCGCCTCGGCAACGAGCGCGTCGCGCTCGCGGACGAAGCGCCGCAGCACGGCGTTGACGAAGCCGGCGCTGCGCGGCGAGCGCTGCCGCGCCGCATCGACCGCCTCGTCGACGAGGACGTGGTCGGCGTACGGTGGACCGGCCGGCGGCCAAAGCAGCGCGAGCGCGGTGAGGACGAGCGCGTCGACCGCGGGCGGCGGCGGCCTGGGCGCGAGCAGCCGCCGCACGACCTCGGCCGAGCCGAGCCAACGCAGCGCGTGGAACGCGAGCGCCTGCGTGCCGGGCCGCGCCGGCCCGGGGCAGCGTGCCAGCGCGTCGTTCAGCGAGCGGCCGCCGCGCACGGCGGCGACGGCGTCGGCGGCGTGGCCGAGCAGCCGCGCGAGCGGCAGCGCGGCCTTCGGTGCGCGGGCGGACACGCGACGAGTCTAGGACCGCGGCACGAAGGCACGGCGCCGCGGCGCCGCCGATCCCGCTCGACCGCGAGGGCCGGCCGCGCTTTGGTACGCTGACGTCCCGCCTCCCCGCGAGCAGCCATGGCCATCGAGAAGCCCACCCCGATCTTTCGCAGCGAAGCCGACCTCGCGCGCATGCCGGCTTCGGAGCGGATCCGCCTGCGGCTCGTCGGCGCCGACTGCCGCTACCACGCCAACGACAACATCGCCGAGTTCATCGAGGACGGCGAGCTCGACGAGCTGCGCAGCGAGGTCGAGGAGAAGATGCAGGGCGTGCTGCGCGCGCTGGTCATCGACACCGAGAGCGACCACAACACCAACGACACCGCCAAGCGGGTCGCGAAGATGTTCCTGACCGAGGTCTTCAAGGGCCGCTACGAGGAGGCGCCGTCGGTGACCGAGTTCCCGAACGTGGCCCGGCTCAACGAGCTGATGATCGTCGGCCCGATCAAGGTGCGAAGCGCGTGCTCGCACCACCTCTGCCCGATCCTCGGCAAGGTCTGGATCGGCCTCATGCCCAACGAGCACTCGAACCTGATCGGCCTGTCGAAGTACGTGCGCATCTGTGACTGGATCATGAGCCGACCGCAGATCCAGGAGGAGGCGGTGACGATGCTCGCCGAGGAGCTGCAGGAGCGCGTCAAGCCTGACGGCCTCGCGATCGTGATGGAGGCCGACCACTTCTGCATGCACTGGCGCGGCGTCAAGGACGACGAGTCGATGATGACCAACAGCGTGATGCGCGGCGCGTTCCTCAAGAACACCAGCCTGCGCCGCGAGTTCCTGTCGCTGCTCGCGAGAAAGAAGGTCTGAGATGCTCGTCCGCCTCCTCTACGCCAGCCGCGCCGCCAGCGGCGTCGACGCCGACGCGCTCGCCGCGATCCTCAAGCACTCGCGCGAGCACAACCCGCAGGTCGGCGTGACCGGCGTGCTGTGCTTCTGCGCCAATGCGCGCATCTTCATGCAGGTTCTCGAGGGCGGACGAAGCCAGGTCAGCAAGCTCTACAACGACATCGCGCACGACACGCGCCACAGCGACGTCGCGCTGCTCAGCTACGAGGAGATCGGCGAGCGCAGCTTCGCGAGCTGGTCGATGGGCCAGGTCAACATGAACCGGCTCAACCCGGCGCTCGTGCTGAAGTACTCGGAAGGCACACGGCTCGACCCGTTCGCGGTCTCGGGCAAGGCCTCGCTCTCGCTCTTCAACGAGCTCGTCGACACGGCTTCGATCGGCGCCCAGCACTAGCGGCGGAGCTCACGGCGAGAGCGCCGCTTCGGGCCCGGCCTCGGACGGCGTGACCCGGCGCGACTCGATGTAGATCCGCCCGATCTCAGGAAAGCGTTTGCGCACCGCGTCCTCGATGCGGTTGACCGCGCGCGACACCTCCTCGGCGGGGACGCCGGCGTTGAACTCGGCGTCGAGCGCGAGCAGGACGTCGTCGGGACCGAGATACATCGTCAACGGCCAGCCGGCGCGGTGCACGCTCGGCTCGCCCTGCGCAATCGCGCGGATCGCCTCGGCGACGTCGCTGGCGACCGCCGCGCCGACGAGGAGCTTCCTCGCCTGCACGATGAGCAGCGTCGAGACGCCGCAGAGCAGCAAGCCGATGACGATCGACGCACCGGCGTCGAACGCCGGCATGCGCAGCTGGTGGCTGCCGAAGATGCCGATCGCGGCAGCGGCAAGCCCCAGCAGCGCCGCGCTGTCTTCGGCCATCACCGTGTAGAGCGTCGGGTCCTTGCTCGTGCGCAGCGATTGCCAGAACGGCTCGTCGCCGATGCTCTTCTTGAATTGCCAGAGGGCGATTCCCAGGCTCGCGCCTTCGAACACCGCCGCCGCGCCGAGGATCGCGTAGCTCCAGCCGGCATCTTCCAGTGGACGCGGGTCGAGCAGCCGCAGGATGCCCTCGTAGATCGAGACGCCGCCGCCGACGCCGAAGATCATGACGGCGACGATCAGACTCCAGAAGTAGAGCTCTTTGCCGTAGCCGAACGGATGGCGCTCGTCGGCGGGACGGTCGGCGAGCCGCATGCCGACGAGCAGCAGCACGCCGTCGCCGCTGTCGACGAGCGAATGAATGCCTTCCGAAAGCATCGCCGAGCTGCCGGTCGCGGCAGCGCCGGTGAACTTCATCGCGGCGATGGCGACGTTCGCGGCGATCGCGCCGAAGACAGCGAGCTTCGACTCTGCCATGTCAAGGGCTTGCCAGCAAAAGCGGGTCCGCCCCGTGAGGCGGTCGCACCGATCGGCGCGTCAGCAGGTCGGAGTCGCGCGTGCGGCGCTCGCGCCGGTCGAGCCCGCCTTCGCTGCCGCGGGCGCCGACGCGCCCTTGCCCGAAGCGTTGACAGCGCCCGGGCGGACACAGTCGGGCGCGCTCGTCGCCGGCTTCGGCCGCGCCGCAGCGCGCGCTGCGGCGCCGCGGGCGCGCATCTCGCTGCTCTCGGCGCCGAGCGCGGGCGGGACCGGAGTGCCGAGCTGCAGCGTGTCGCTCGACGCCGGCGAGCCGGTGTCGACTCCGGCCGGGATGCGTCCCGACGCCGTCGGATTGGCCGGCAACCTCGGCGGCGCCTTGGTCACCGGCTGTTGCGCCTCGGCGGCAACCGAAACGAGGACGAAGAGCACGGCCGCACCTGCGGCGCGGGCGACGGACGATGGCTTCACGATCGGCTCCCCGGATATACCGAGAGTGTGCTCCAGCGGCGCGCCGAGCGTGGCGCGATGCGACGGCCGGTGTTGCTTCAGTGCGGAAGCGAAACCAT
>DATJIM010000066.1:0-2302 GCA_035493195.1 Caldimonas sp. | reverse complement strand
GCGAGCGCGGGCACGAGGTCGTCGTCGCGCCCGTGACGGCGTGGGCCGAGATGGCCGCGTCGATCGCGTCGAAGGTCGCCGCCGGCGAGCTCGATCAAGGCGTCGTCTGCTGCTGGACCGGCACGGGCGCGTCGATCGCCGCCAACAAGGTGCGCGGCGTCCGCGCGGCGCTCTGCAACGACGCCGCGACCGCGGCGGGCGCCCGCAAGTGGAACGACGCGAACGTCCTCGCGTTGAGCCTTCGCTTGCTGTCGGAGCCGATCGCCGTCGAGATCCTCGACGCGTGGCTCGACGCGACGTACGGCGGCACCGAGGACGAGAGCCTCGGCCGGATCGCCCGCGAAGAAGCGCGCTAAGCACGCGAATTTTGGTCGCGCGGGCGGTGGGGGCCGCGCCCGCGGCGCTCTAAACTAAATTGATTGAGCGTCACTCAATTTAGCCTGCATTTCGCTCCATCCCGTGGGCCGCGCGGCCAACCTGACACGGGAGAGCGGGAATTAAAGGCCCGGCGTGCTCGTCGAAGCTGCTGTGAGACAAACCCAGGCGAGCACGCAGGGCACCTGGAAGGTGCGCCGGGAGAGCGTAGGAAGCAAGAGGGCAGGTGGATGGGAGCTGCAGCGCGAAGGCCAGCAGGTCCGGCGCCGGCGCGCAGCGGCGCTCCGCGTTGGGACACCAGACGCGACCCTGTCTGCGGTCGGCGGACTCGCCGCCTTCAACGCGTTCGTGGAGCGTGAAGGCGTCGACCGCGAGCTGCGCCGGCAGTTCGGTCATCTGAAGAAGCGACGCGGAGTCGTTTACCCGATGCACGAGCAACTGCGGTTGCTCATCGATGCCTCTGTTGCAGGCGCCAAGCGCGTCTTCGACTTCGAGTGGCTCGCCGGCGATGCGGTCTTCAAGCACCTCGCCGGCGGCGCCGTGCCGAGCATCGATGTCGTCTACGACGATCTACGGCGCTTCGGCGAGAAGGAGATCGCGGCGCTCGAGGCGCTTGTCGCAAAGCACGGGCTCGAAGCGTTGCGCCGCAAGCGGCATCGCGAGCTGACGGTCGATATCGACACGACGGTGGAGGTGCTCTTCGGCGAGCAAGAAGGCGCGCTTGCAGGGCCCAACCCGCGCTACAAGGGTCGCCCGAGCTATCACCCGATTCTCGCTCGCATCGCCGAGACGGATACGGTCGTAGGAGCGCGGCTGCGGCCCGGAAATACGGGCTTCGGTGTCGATGACGCCGCGGTCGTCGAGCAATGGCTCGCAGCCGTGCACCGAGCTGCGCCCCGGGCGATCGTCACCGTCCGCATCGACGCCGGCGGCGATTGCGCGGCCTTGATGGACGCAATCGACCGCAGCAAGTCGCACTTCGTCATCAAGGCGAAGCTCACGAGCAAGCTTCGCTGCGCGATCAGCTCGCCGAAGACGAAATGGCACACCGTCGACCGCGACGCATTCGGCAGACCGACGCGACAGGTCGCCGAGGTCGACTTCGCGCGGCCCGGGTGGCCATCGAGGTACCGCGTCGTCGCCGTGCGCACGACGGAGCGCGACGCCGGCAAGCAGGTCTGTCTCTGGGAAGGCCTCGACTACTCGGTCCACGCCTACATCACCAACGACACGGAACGCGATCTCGACACGCTCGTCCGCCTCTACGACGGGCGCGCCGGCGTCGAGCCGCTGATCGCCGAGCTGAAGAACGGCTTCGGGATCGGCAAGGTCTCGACGTCGGCCTTCGACGCAAACGCCGCCGCGTTTCTTATCAAGCTGCTCGCCTACAACCTCCTGCGGCGCTGGGTTGCGACCGACCGGCCCCACTACGCAGCGTGGCGCGCCGCCTGGATCCGTCGGGCCTGCATCTGTGTCCCGGCCCGACTGCTTCGCTCCAGCGGGCGTTGGTACCTCCGCCTCGCGCCTCGTCCGCTTCTCAACTGAGGGTCCGCGAAGCGATCTCGCCGGCGTGGGGGAAAGGGGGCGGTGTGCCCTCGAACCGGCTTCAGCCGCCGTCCACAACCCCGACGCGACCCGAGCCTGCGGATTTCACGTCCGCTTCGCGGGCAGAGCGAAATGCAGGTTCAAAGGATTGATTGACGCGCGGGGCGCGCGGCGTGCCGGGGGCCGGAGGCCCCGGTCCAGTCCAGAGGACGCAACGCAGCAACCGTGTGGCTGTCGGAAAGCGACTCGAGACGACTAGAGGCGGTGCGTGCGGCGGAGCGCCTGGATCTCGGCGTCGCACGTTCCGAGGTGATCGATGCCGTCCTTCAGGAGGCGCTCGGCGTCGTCGAGCTTCTGGGGGAGCGCCTTGGCTTCGTCGGAG
>DATJIM010000065.1:0-8867 GCA_035493195.1 Caldimonas sp. | reverse complement strand
GAGCGCTGGCCGATGACGCGGGTGATGCGCGAGTTCCACCGCCCCGAGATCCGCTTCGAGGCGATCGCCGAGGGCGTCCTGCGGCTCACCGCGCTCAGGCCGATGACCGAGCGGCTGACCCACGTGCGCGTGACGCATGCGCTCTTTCCGGCGACGTTCGTCATCCCGCTCTCGGAGAAGATCACGATCACGCAGATGCACGTTCCGGTCGACGACACCCACACCTACTGGTATTCGTTCTTCACCGGCTTCGCCGAACCGCTCGACCAAGAGGCGATGCGCGCGCAGCGACTCGCCTGCGTGACGCTGCCCGACTACGTGCCGATCCACGGCCGCCACGACGACTGGCGGTTCGATCCCGCCGAGCAGCGCATGCGAACGTACCTCGGCATGGGCGAGGACGACATCAATCTGCACGACCAGTGGGCGGTCGAGAGCATGGGCGCGATCCAGGACCGCACGCGCGAGCACCTCGGCACGAGCGACAAGGTGATCATGGCGAATCGGCGCACGCTGCTGAAGGCGATCGACACGGTCCGGGCGGGCGGTCGGCCGCCGCTCGCGCTCGACGCTGCCGCGGCGGCGGCACTGACGGGTCCGGACACGATCGACTGCATCGCGCCCGCCGAGCGCTGGAGCGAGTTCTGGAGCGAGCAGGCGGCCGCGAAGCGCGCGGCGGCGACGTGGCTCGGCGGCGCGCGCCGGCGCGACGACGCCGAGCGCGTCGAGGCCAACGGGTGAACGGCGGCGGCGCCGACGAGACGGCGCGCGCAGCGGCGTGCCGGACCGTGCTCGCGCGGCTCGACGCCGAATCGATCGAGACGGTGCGCGTCGGCTGGTGCGACCTGCACGGCGTCTTGCGCGGCAAGACGCTCACAGCCGGTGCGCTCGCAGGCGCGCTCGCGAGCGGCGTCTCGATGGTGAGCACGATCCTCCTCAAGGACACGTCGGACCGCACCGCGTACCGCGTTTTCGATCCGGCCGCCGCCGACGCGCCGCGGGGCTTTCGCTTCGCCAACAACGTGGTGCTGCGGCTCGATCCGACGAGCTTTCGCACGCTGCCGTGGGCGCCGGGCACCGGCTGGATCCGCGGCGAAGCGTGCTTCGACGACGGCACGCCGGTGCCGATCGACACCCGACGCATCCTCGAGGCAGCGCTCGCGAGGCTCGCCGCCGCCGGCTACGGGTTGCGCTGCGGGCTCGAGGTCGAGTTCCACGTCTATCGTCTCGTCGCACCCGACGACGACCCTTCGCTCGACCCGGCGCGCGCCGGGTGGCCCGGCGAGCCGCCGCAGCTGACGATGGTGCACCCTGGCTACAACCTGCTCGCCGAAGGCTGGGCCGACCTCGCCGAGGAGCCGCTCGCGATCGTGCGCGCGACCGCTGAAGGGCTCGGCTTGCCGCTGCGATCGCTCGAGATCGAGCTCGGCCCGAGTCAGCTCGAGGCGGTCTTCGATCCCGCCGACGCGCTCGTCGCGGCCGACAACATGGTCCTCTTTCGCAACGGCGTGCGCCAGGCGCTGCGTCGCGCCGGCTACCACGCGAGCTTCGTCTGCCTGCCGCCGTTTGCCAACGTGATGGCGAGCGGCTGGCATCTGCACCATTCGCTCGTCGAGCTCGCGAGCGGCGCGAATGCGTTCGTGCGCCCGTCCTCGGCCGTCGACAGCAGCGATGGTGACGCCGCGCACGTGCTCTCAGATGTCGGCGCCCGGTGGCTCGCCGGACTCGTCGCGCATGGCCGCGCGATGGCGCCGTTCTGCGCGCCGACGATCAACGCGTACGCGCGCTTCCGGCCGAATGCGATGGCACCGCAGTCGGTCGTCTGGGGCCGCGACAACCGCGGTGCGATGCTGCGCGTCCTCGGCGCCGCCGGCGACGCCGCGACGCGGATCGAGAACCGGCTCGGCGAGCCGATGGCCAATCCGTATCTCTACTTCGCGGCGCAGATTCACGCCGGGCTCGACGGCATCGAGCGCGAGCTCGTGCCGCCGCCCGCGTCCGGCTCGCCGTACGCAGAAGGCGGCGAGGCGCTGCCGACGAACCTCGGCGAGGCGCTCGACGCGCTCGCGGGCGACGACGTGCTGGTGCGCGCGTTCACGGCGCAGGTCACCGACTGGTTCACGCGCATCAAGCGCGCCGAGATCGCGCGCCATGCCACCGCCGACGACTCCGCGGCGTGGCAGGCGCGCGAGTACTTCAGCCGTTTCTGAGCGAATGGCAGACGCGCCGACGACCGTCACGGTCCAACTCGTCGAGCCCGACGGCACAGGCCACGCGCTCGTCGCGCCGATCGGCACGAGCCTGATGCGCGCCGCAGTCGCCGCCGGCATCGACGGCATCAAGGCCGACTGCGGCGGGGTGATGACGTGCGCGACGTGTCACGTCTACGTCGACCCCAGCTGGCTCGCCCGACTGCCGCCGCCTTCGGGCGACGAGGACGCGATGCTCGAGATGACCGCAGCGCCGCGATCGCCGACGAGCCGGCTCAGCTGCCAGCTGCAGCTCACGCCGGCGCTCGACGGCCTCGTCGCGACACTTCCGGAGACGCAGTACTAGGGCGCGCCACGGCGGCGTCGCGACGGCGAAGCATGAGAAAGCCCCAGCGGCGGCGCGCCGGTGCGCATCTTCAGCTCTTGCCGCCGCCGCGCCGCGCTCCGGTCGAGCCGGTCGTCCCGCTCGGCAGCGTGCCGTCGTTCGGCGGCACGCTCGTGCCGAGTGTCTGCGACGACGTGCTCTGTCCGGTCGCGGAAGCCGCTCCCGAGGCCGCCAGCGCTGCCGGAGCCGGGTTGTCGCTGCTCGGCGGCTGGTAGGTGTTGCTGCTGCCGGTCGCGCGCGTCGAGTTGCTGAGGTCCGTCGGCGTCGAAGCGGCGGACGTCGGCGTCGCGGTGCCCGGCGCCGATGCGTCGTCGTGGCGGTTGCAGCCGGCGATGAGCGTCAGCGCCGCGGCAATCGCGGCCGGCAGGACTGTGCGTAGCGGAACCATGCCGTCGGCCGGCAAGGGCGGTGCCCGCCGGTCGACGGCGTGATCGTCACGGGAACGTGAACGAGACGTTCGGGTCGCTCGTCGTCGCGTCGACGTCGGCGGTCTTCGTCGTTCCGGCCGCGGTCACCGCGACCGTGTAGCGTCCGGTCGGCGCCGCGTTGTCGGGGCTGAAGACGAGCGGGTTGCCGCCGGCGACGTAGGGGGCGCGAATCGGCGCCGCAGTCGGCACCGTATAGGCGAGGCCGCCCGTGGTCGCGTCGGCCGGCGCACCGGCGGTGGTGACGTTCGGACCGCCGGTGTACTTCTTGACGATCGCGACGCGGGCGTCGATCGGCGTCGTGCCGGTGGTCACCGTGCCGGTGATGGTGTGCGACGGCGAGGCCGGCGGATCGATCGGCGTCGTGTTGGTGCTGACGTCGGTCGATGCGGCCGCGGTCACCGGCACGCCGGTGACGACCGCAGGGACCGCGCCGAGCGCGCCGACGACGAGATCGTAGGTGCCGACGGGAACCGGGTAGAGGATGAAGTGCCCGGTCGAATCGGGATTCGTGGCCTTGAAGATCGTTCCGTTCTGCTGCACCGAGACTCGCGTCGTCACTGGATCGAGCGTCGTCGCGACGAAACCGGTGACGCGCTGGCCGGTCGCCGACAAACGCTGGATGACCGAGAGGCGCGCGCTCAAGCTGTAGTTGCCGCTGGCGCCGAGACGCAGCACCGAGTTGCAGGCGTCGAAGTCGATGACGTAGTCGGAGACCTGGTCCTTGGTGACGGTGATGCTGACCGGGATCTTCACGATGCTTTGCGGCGTCGCCGGCATGCCGAGCGCCGTTTCAGTGCCGACGATCGGAACGACGGAGTTGGCGAGCGGCGTCGACGCATCGAGGACGAGAGCCAGCTGCTGGTACGTGCCGACCGGTACCTGCACTTGACCGAGCTCGAGAACGGCGCCGTTCGTGAGCGTCAGCAGGTTGACCTTCTGCGCCGGGCTGAGAACGACTTCCCACCAGCCCGCGTCGCCGTCCGCGGCGGTCGCGCTCGCATTGAATCGCACCTTCTGCACGGTGACGTTGATCTGGTTGTAGCCGCATGCCGCAGCGTCGGTCAACGCGACCTTGATGGAGCCGGCATCGGTGACGGGGGTGCCGCCGCCACCGCCGCCACCGCCCCCGCCGCCGCAGGCAGAAAGCAACGCTGCCGAGGCGACGGCGGCGACGTTCAGGAATCGTGCGAGTAAAGACATGGTGGTACCCGTTGGTTCAAGAGGGGCGCGCACTCCGCCGGACGATTCAAGGAATCGCAACGGACGTCGACGCGGAGTTCAATGCTGCGAGGGGCAGCCTATTTGCCAACCACCCGCTAGAACGTCAACTCGTACCTGTATCCCTTGTAGGACAGCACCGCGGACTTGAGCTTGATCCGCTCGAGGACGAGTTGCGGGGCGAGCTGGTCGCCTTCGTGGAAGATCTGGCCGTTGATCATGACCATCCGGCTCGCCGGATCGCCCGAATAGCTGGCACCGCCGATGACGAGCTTGGGCAGGTCGCGGCGAACGTCGTCGGGCAGCTCGGCTTGCTGGTACACCCGGCCGTCGCTCGGCGCGCGGCCGGCCTTGGCGTCCGCGGCTTTCGGCTCGCCCACCTTGGCGGTGGCGGTGTTCGCGGCGGCGGCGTTCGCCGGAGCAGGTGCGCCCTCCGGCTCGACGTTGCGCCGCGCAGCGCGCTTGGGCTCCGGCGAATGCTTGGCAACTGCGCGCTGCGGATGCGCGGGCGCGGTCGGTGCGGCGGTCGCCGGCTCGACGGTGCCTTGCGGCGACGGCGGAGCCTGCGCCGCCGTGGCGGGCGGCGGCGACGTCATCGCGGCGGGCGGTGCCGTCACCGCCGGCGACGGCGTCGTCGGCAGCAGCACCGGCGCGACCGGCGGCGCAGGAGAGACCGAGCCTTCGACGACGGGCCGCGGCGGCGTCGACGTGCCTCCGCCGCCGCCGAGGTTCCATGCCACTGCGACGACGAGCGCCGCTGCGAGCGCGACGACGGCCCACACCAGCATGCGCGGGCGTTGCGGCTTCGCCGCGTCGTCCTCGACATACGCGTGCTGCTGCGACGACAGGCCGGGAACGGCGCCGCGCTCGCGTTCGGCGTCGGCGCGGCGAAGAGCATCGAGGATGTACGACATGCGAGTCCTCGATCAACGGGGAGCGGACGCGCTCGTTGCGGTTCGATGCGCGACCGCCCCCGCGGTCGGCTTCGTCGCCGCTGCCGACGTCGACGCGCGTGTCGGCGTCGTCGCGGGCGTGGTCGTGGGCGTGCTCGCGGCCGCCGAATGCGACGCCGCGGCCGCCGCCGACGTCGCTGCCGACGCCGCTGCCGATGCCGCGAGCGGCGCAGGGTTGGCGGCCGCGACCGCCGTCGGCGCATTGCCCTGCCGCCAGCCGCTGTAGAGCGCGAACGCGGCGAGGACGGCGACCGCAAGCCCGGCGCCGATGACGATGCCGACGCCGGTGCCTCGCGTGACCGGCGCACGGTCGGGCGGCGTCGAATTCGGCATCCGGCCGAAGACTTCGCGCCCCGCCTTTTCGACCATCGCGTGGTCGATCGCGTGCTTGCCGTGCGCGTACGCGCCGAGCATGACGCGGTCGCACAGCAGGTTGATCCGCCGCGGCACGCCTCGCGAGATCTCGTGGATGCGCTGCAGCGCCTTGCGGTCGAACGGGATCGCACGCGTCATCCCGGCGACCGAGAGACGATGGCGGATGTAGTGCTCGGTCTCCTTGATCGTCAGCGCCTTCAGGTGGAAGCGCGCGATGACGCGCTGCGCGAGCTGCTCGAGGTCGGGCCGCTCGAGCATCGTGCGCAGCTCGGGCTGGCCGATCAGCACGATCTGGAGCAGCTTGCGTTCGTTGGTCTCGAGGTTGGTGAGCAGCCGCAGCTGCTCGAGCACCTCTGCCGAGAGCTGCTGCGCCTCGTCGATGATGAGGACGTTGTTCTGGCCGACCGCGTGCGTGCGCAGCAGGAAGTCGTTGAGCGCGTCGACGTAGGTCTTGACGGTCGCCGTGCCGCGCACCTTCGGCGCCGGGATGTGGAACTCGTCGCAGATCGACTTGACGAGCTCGAGCACCGTCAGCTTCGGATTGAAGATGTAGGCGACGTTGCAGCGCTTGGGAATCTGCTCGAGGAAGCACCGGCACACGGTCGTCTTGCCGGCGCCGATCTCGCCGGAGAGCAGGACGAATCCGCCGCCGCCGCCGACGCCGTAGAGCAGGTGGGCGAGCGCCTCGCGGTGGCGCTTGCTCATGTAGAGGTAGCGCGGATCCGGCGCGAGCGAGAACGGCTCCTGCTTGAGGCCGAAGAACCGCATGTACATGCCCGGAGAATACCGTTCCGCCGCCCCGCTCGATTGCGGGGCCGATTCGGGCCGGGCAGGACGCAGCGCACGGCGGCGCGACCCGACCTCGCTTGCGAAGGGACGCGACGTCGGCGTTTCGGGCGGCCTCAACGGATCGCCACTCCCCAAGGCAGCTTGCCGACCGGGATGTCCGTGATCTTCGTGTTCTTCTCGGTGTCGATGACCGAGACGCTCGCCGAGCGTCCGCACGCGACGTAGAGCTTGCGCCCGTCGGGCGTGATCGCCATGTTCCACGGCCGCTGCCCGACCGCGATCGTCGCCAGCGCGCTGCCGGTTGCGAGGTCGATCACCGAGACCGTCGCGTCGCCTCCGTTCGAGACGTAGAGGCGGCTGCCATCGGGATGGAGGACGACGCCGTTGCTGCGCAGGCCCGCCTTGAGCTTGGCGAGCACGGTGAACTGCTGTGCGTCGATCACGTACACCTCGTTCGACGTCTCGGCAGCGACATAGGCGCGCCGGCTGTCGGCAGAGAACGCGATTCCGCGCGGCCGCACGCCGACCGGGATCTGCGCGACCTGCGCCCGCTTGGCGACGTCGATGATGTCGACCGCCTGGCCATCCTCGGCGCTGACGAAGACGGTGCGGCCGTCGGGGCTGAAGACCGCGTGCTCGGGATTTTGGCCGCGCACCTTGACCGCGAACGCCTTGGCGTCGGTCCGCGTGTCGATGAACACGATCTCGTTGGTCTCCTCGACCGCGGCGACGACCCAGCGGCCGTCGGGCGAGCTGCCGACGCCCTCCGGCGAAGCGCCGACCGCGATCGCGCGCGAGCGCTTGCGCTCGGCGAGGTCGACGACGACGACGGCAGCGTTGGGCTGGTCGCTGACGTACGCGGTCTTGCCGTCGGGCGAGATTGCGGTGCCGCGCGGCTTGGCGCCGACCGCGATGTCGGCGACGACCTGGTCGGTCGCGGTGTCGATGACGCTGAGCGTTCCCGAGCCCTCGTTCGGAACGTACGCGAACGGCGCCGCGATCGCGCCGATCGGCGCCGCCGCAAACGCGGCGACGAGAACGGCCGTGCCGAGCGCTCGCTTCATGCCGAGGGGCCGCGGCGATGCGACGGCTGCCATGGAACGATGCGTTCGAAGATGCCGTCGCGGTCGACGAGCGCGTGCTTGAGCGCCATGGCGACGTGGCCGACCGTCAGCGCGAGCAGCAGGTAGCTGCTGACGTCATGGACGCCGACCAGCAACGCGTAGGCGCGCGGCCAGTCGGGACCCCACGGCGCGAGCTCGGCGCCGAAGAAGCGGACGCCGTGCTTGCTGAAGTTCGAGCCCAGGTAGCCGGCGAGCGGCGCGATCACCATGCACGCATAGAGCGCCGCATGGCCGGCGTTGGCGAGGCGCTGCCGTGCGGCCGACATCGACGACGGCCACGGCGGCGGCGCGTGCGCGAGCCGCCAGGCGAGCCGCAGCATGATCAGCACGCCGAGCACGATGCCGAACGACTTGTGGAGGTTGATCACCGTGCCGCGCGCCGGCGTTCCGCGCGGCGCGATGTCGTCGAGCAGCAGCCCGAACACGATCTCGACCAGCAGCAGCGCGCCGATTGCCCAGTGCAGCCAGGCGGCGACGCGGTCGTAGCGCGATCGCACCGCGCGCGCCGCCGCGGACGCGGCGCGCGCGTCAACCGCATTCGCATCGCGCGCTGCGAGGATCTCCATCGCGACGGTCAGAGGCCGACGAGGTAGTGCGCCAGGTTCTCGATGTCCTGCGCGCTCAGGGTGTTCGCGACGCTCGTCATGTTGCCGGCGTCGTTGGTGCGCGTGCGCGCCTTGAAGTCGGACAGCTGCTTGACGACGTACTGGTAGTTCTGCCCGGCGACGCGCGGGATCTCGTTCTGGCCCGAGAAACCGCCGAGATGGCACATCGTGCACAGCGTCTCGTCGGCCTTGGCCTTGCCGAGCTTCGCCTTCGCCGCGTCGGCCTTGAACGTCTGCGGCGCGGGCTTCTGCTTCGAGAAGTAGTCGGCGAGCTCGTGCATCTCGTCGCGCGTCAGGTCCTTGGCGACCGGCGACATCTGCGGGTCGCTGCGGCGTCCTTCCTGGAAGTCGCGCAGCTGGAGATAGAGATAGCGCGACGTCTGCCCGGCGAGGATCGGGTACGGATCGATCGCCCGGCCGAGGAGGCCGTGGCAAGCCTCGCACACCGCGGCCTTGGCGGGAACCGCGGTTTGCGCGAGGGAGACGGGGGTCGCGACGGAGGCGACGGCGAGGGCGATCAGGGGCGCGGCGGCAAGTCTCAGATCCGTTTTCCTTTCAGGTCATCGCCGCGCCCGGCCGTGCTCAGGGAAGCGCGAACACCATGACGGTGTTGCCGCGCTTGAAGTCGAGCTGCGTGTTGCCGCCGGCCGCGACCGCGACGTACTGCTTGCCGCCGACCATGTACGACACCGCAGGCGCGTTGACGCCGGCGCCGCACTGGTACTCCCACAGCTTCTTGCCCGTGCGCGCGTCGAAGGCGCGGAAGTAGCCGTTGCCCTC
>DATJIM010000064.1:0-7791 GCA_035493195.1 Caldimonas sp. | reverse complement strand
CGCCTGGCGCTGCGAGTCGTTGAAGTACGCCGGGACGGTGATGACCGCCTCGGTCACCTTCTCGCCGAGATAGTCCTCGGCGGTCTTCTTCATCTTGCGCAGGATCTCGGCCGAGATCTGCTGCGGCGCGAGCTTCTCGCCCCGCACCTCGACCCAGGCGTCGCCGTTGTCGGCGGCGACGATCTTGTAGGGCATCAGGCCGATGTCCTTCTGCACTTCCTTCTCGGTGAACTTGCGGCCGATGAGGCGCTTCACCGCGTAGATCGTGTTCTTCGGGTTGGTCACCGCCTGGCGCTTCGCCGACGCGCCGACGAGGATCTCGCCGCCGTCCTGGTAGGCGACGATCGATGGTGTCGTCCGCGCGCCCTCGCTGTTCTCGATCACCTTGGTCGTGTTGCCTTCCATGATCGCGACGCACGAGTTCGTGGTGCCGAGGTCGATGCCGATGATCTTGGCCATGTTGTTCTCCGGGATGTGTGAATTCGTTGGGTGCGAGTTGCGGTTGCTCGGTGCGCTTTCAAGCCGGCGCGCTGACGGTGACGAGCGCCGGCCTGAGCACGCGGTCGGCGATGAGATAGCCCTTCTGCAGGACGGCGACGACGGTGTTCGGCTCCTGTGCAGCGGGAACGACGCTGATCGCCTGGTGCTGATGCGGATCGAACCGCGTTCCGGCCGGCGGGTTGACCTCGACGACCTTGTTTCGCTCGAGCGCCGCCGTCAACTGGCGCAGGGTCGCGTGGACGCCCTCGAGGATCTGCTCGGGGCTCGCGGCCGGCGTCGCGATCGCCGCCTCGAGGCTGTCCTTCACCGGCAGCAGCGTCTCGGCGAACGACTCGATCGCGAACTTGCGCGCCTTGCCGACTTCTTCGTCGGCGCGCCGGCGCGTGTTCTCGATCTCGGCCTTGGCACGCAGGTAGGCGTCGGAGAGCTCCGCGTGGCGCGCTTCGAGGTCGGCCTGGGCGGAGGAAGCGGGCTGGGCGGACGGTTCTTTTTGGACGGCGCTCGCCGCGTCGGCGCCGCTGGCGGCCTCGGCCGCGGGGGTGTCGTTCGCGTTCATCCGGAGGACTTGAGGCGCATTCCCCCGGTTTCAAGAGGGAATTTTCGCCGCCGGAGAACGGCTCAATCGGGGTCGGCCGATGCGCTCCAGCGGTCCCAGTCGGCGAGCTGGCGGCGGTCGCGCTTGGTCGGCCGCCCTTGGGCCATCGTCGACGCCGGCTCGGGGCGGAGCTTGCGCTCTGCGGCCTCGCGCTCGCGCCGGGCGATGCTCTCGGCGGTTTCCTCGTAGAGCGCCTGCGCCTCGGCGGCCGGGCCGCGCTGCCGGCTGACCGCACGAACGACGATCGTTCGCACGCTCTGCTGCCTGCGCAGCTCGACGATGTCGCCCTCGTGCAGCTCGCGCGACGCCTTGGCGAGCTGCGCGTTCACCGACACGCGGCCGCGCTCGATGTCGTCGGCGGCGAGCGCGCGCGTCTTGTAGAAGCGCGCCGCCCAGAGCCACTTGTCGAGCCGGTAGCGCTCGCTCATGTCGGCCGGCGCGGGCATGGCGCGCGAACGCTCGCGCTCAGAAGATCCAGAAGCTCTCTCGCGGAATCTCGAGCCATTGGTCTCCGGGCGGCAAGGGCTGTGCCCCGTACGCGCGCAAGCGCAGGTCGCCCTGGTGGAAGAGGTACTCCCAGCGGTCGCCGAGGAACATCGACGTGACGAGCGGCAGCTTGATCGCGTTGTCGCCGGCGCCTTCGGCGAGGCGGACGCGCTCGAGCCGGATCATGCCGGTCGCGTCGGCGCCCGCCGCGGCGGCGCCGCGCGCCTCGCCCCAGAGCCGCCAGCCGTCGCCGGCGAGCAGCGCGGCGTTGCCGCGGCGCTCGGCGATCTTGCCCGGCACGCGGTTGTTGCTGCCCATGAAGTCGGCGACGAAGAGCGTGCGCGGCTGACCGTAGAGCTCCTGCGGCGTTCCTTCCTGCTCGATGACGCCGTTGTTGAGCAGCAGGATGCGATCCGACATCGCCATCGCCTCGTTCTGGTCGTGGGTGACGACGAGCGCCGAGAGCTTCATCTTCAGGATCAGCTCGCGCAGCCACGCGCGCGCTTCCTCGCGCAGCTTGGCGTCCAGGTTCGAGAGCGGCTCGTCCATCAGGATGACGGGCGGGTTGTAGACGAGTGCGCGCGCGATCGCGACGCGCTGCTGCTGGCCCCCCGAGAGCTGGTGAGGCAGGCGCGCGCCGAGCTGGCCGAGGCCGAGGTTGGCGAGCGCGGTCTGGACGCGCGGCTTCGACTCCGCAGTGGCGACGTTGCGCAGCTTCAGCCCGTACGCGACGTTGTCGGCGACGGTGCGGTGCGGCCAGAGCGCGTACGACTGGAAGACGAGGCCGAGGTTGCGCTTCTCCGCGGGCAGCTCGACGCGCTGCGCAGAGTCGAAGACGACGCGCTCGTCGATCCGGATCGTTCCGCGGTGCGGCGCCTCGAGGCCCGCGACAGCGCGCAACAGGGTCGTCTTGCCGCTTCCCGACGGTCCGAGCAGCGACACGACCTCGCCCTGCGCCAGCCGCATCGACACGCCCTTCAGGATCGCGTTGTCGCCGTACGAGAGGTGGAGGTCGTCGACGCGCAGCTTGTCGACAGCGGCGGCGTTGGCTGCGGTGCTCGCAGTGGCAGTCGCGGGTTCAGTCATGGAGCTTCACTCCGAATCGCAGGGCGACCGTGAGGCCGATGGCGACCAGCACCACGTTGATGAACGAGAGCGCGGCGACCGATTCGGCGGCCCCGGTGCCCCACAGCGAGACGAGCAGCGAGCCGATCACCTCGGTTCCCGGCGCGAGCAGGTAGACGCCGGTCGAGTATTCGCGCTCGAAGATCATGAAGACGAGCAGCCAGCTCGCGAGCAGGCCATAGCGGATCAGCGGCAGCGTGACGTCGCGGCTGACACGGCCGCGGCTCGCGCCGGCGCTCCGCGCCGCCTCCTCGAGCTCGGGGCCGACCTGCAGCAGCGAGCTCGAGACGAGCCGCATGCCGTAGGCGAGCCAGACGACGGTGTACGCGATCCAGACCGCGAAGATCGTCGAGCGCAGCGGCGAGAGCGGCGGAAAGAAGAGGAACACCCAGAGAAACGCGAGGCCGGCGAGCAGCCCGGGGACCGCGCGCGGAACCAGCACGAGGTAATCGACGAAGCGCGACCAGCCGTCGTTCTTGCGATGGGTCGCGAGGCCGATCGCTGTGTAGCACGCGACCGCCGCGGCGCCGCCGATGATCCCGATCAGCACCGTGTTGACGATGCCGCGAACGAGCGTCGGCTGGCCCATCACCTCGCGGAAGTTGTCGAGCGTCAGCACCTCGGCGAGCTTGACGCCTTCGCCCCAGTTGGTGACGAGCGCGCGCAGGGCGATGCCGGAGAGCGGCACGACGATCGTGACGAACAGCCACAAGACGAGGATCGCGGCCGCAACCCAGCGCCAGCCGCCGAGCGGCAGCGGCCGCTGACGACCTGCCTTGCCGCGAACGGTGACGAACTTGCCGGCGTTCTTCAGCAGGTAGCGCTGCAGCATGACGAGCGGAAACGTCACCGCGATGATGCAGACGGCGACCGCTGCCATCAGGTGGTACGACGGCGTGCCGAGCTTGTTGGTGAGCTTGTAGAGGTACGTGGCGAGGACGAGGTGTCCTTCGGGATCGCCGAGGACGAGCGGCAGGCCGAAGATCTCGAAGCCGAGGAAGAAGACCAGGACGCCCGAGAAGAGGAGCGCGGGCGTCACCATCGGCAGGCTGACGTCGCGCGCGACCTGGAACGGCGTCGAGCCGGCCATCCGCGCCGCTTCCTCGACGTCGGAGCCGAGGCTCTTCAGCGCCGACGACGAGTAGAGGTACACGTGCGGGACGTGGGTGAGGCCGGCGATGACCGCGATGCCGGTCAGCGAATAGACGTTCCACGGCACACCGCCGAGCAGATCCTTCGCCCACACCGAATAGAAGCCGACCGGCCCGGCGGCGACGACGTAGCCGAAGCCGAGCACCATCGGCGAGACGAATACCGGGATGAGCAGCAACGGCTCGATCCAGGTGCGACCCGGCAGGTCGGTGCGGATCATCAGGAACGCGAGGATGCCGCCGAGCGGCACCGCGATCAGCGCCATCGCTGCGGCGATGACGACCGAATTCTTCAGCGAGTCCCAGAAGTCGCTGTCGCGGAAGATGAAGTCGAAGGCGTTCAGCCCAATCTTGTGCGGCGCGAAGAAGGGCGCGTCGAGCAGGCTCTGGTAGGTGATGAGCCCGAGCGGCAGGAAGACGGCGAGCGCGGTCAGCCCGATGACGATGAGCCGGGCCGGGCCCGACCGCGACTGCGCGAGCGCCATCTACTTGCCGGCCTTCATCGCCGCCTGCCACTGCTTGATGAAGTCGAGACGCTTGGTCTGGTCGAGGTAGGTGAGGAGGTCGGCGCTAACCGGGATCGGCTTGGCCGCGGCGCCGAGCTGCTTGGTGTAGCCGGCGACGGTCATCTCGCCCTCGACGTCGCTGCGGATCGAGCCGAGCTCGGACTGGTTGGCGATGATCGTCTGGCCGCGCTTGGAGAGGATGTAGTCGAGCCAGAGCTTGCCCGCGTTCGGGTTCTTCGCCGTCTTCGAAATGAACATCACGCGCGACATCACGAGCGCGTAGTCCTTGGGCAGCACGATCCCGATCGACGGATCCTTCTTGGCGCGCAGGGCCGCGTACGAGTTGAAGATGTTGAAGCCGAGCAGGTTCTCGCCCGAGCTGATCCGCTCCATCATGGTGCCGGCGCTCGACTGCACGCGCGGCCCGACGGCGCCCAGCGCCTTGACCATGTCCCAGAACTGCGGGTTGTACTTGCTGTCCTGCGTGATCAGCATGAAGCCGACGCCCGACTTCTCGATGTCGTACGTCGTCACCTTGCCCTTCAGCTTGTCGGCCTTGGTCGTGAAGACGCGCAGCAGGTCGGCGTGGCTCTGCGGGATCTCGTCGCCGCTCAGCAGCCGCTTGTTGTAGACGATCGCGAGCGGCTCGTAGGTCGTCCCGAACGCTTCGTTCTTCCACACCGCCCAAGACGGCAGGTGCGGGATCTCGGGCGACGCATAGGTGAGGGCGCCACCTTCGTTGGCGAGCTTGATCTGCAGGTCCATCGACGAGCTCCAGAGGACGTCGGCAGAGCCCGCGTTCGCGGCCTTCTCGCTGATGAAGCGGTTGTAGACCTCGGTCGAGTTCATGTCGTTGTACTCGACCGAGATGCCGGGATAGAGCGCCTTGAAGTCGTCGATGAGGAACTTCGCCGCTGCGCTGTCGGTCGTGCTGTAGACGACGACCTTACCTTCCTTCTTGGCGCCGGCGATGGTGTCGGCGTACGTCGCGGGATAGCCTGCGGGAACCTGCGCGACTGCGACGGTCGCGAGCACGCCGAGCGCGGTGCCGACGAACAGGCGGTGGACTTGTCTCATGGGTGATCTCGCTGTGGTCAAAGGGATTGGATGGATGATTACCTGCCGCGGCCGATCCCCGCAACGGGCCGAACTCTCATGCAATCGGCGCTCCCGCCGCTCATGTGGGCGCGCCGGCGGCGAGCGCGCGCCGGCGTTGCGCGTCGAGCGCGCCGACGTCATCGGCAGCCGCCGTGTCCCAGCCCTGCAGGTGGCGCATCGCGATGCCCGCGAGCGCCGCGATCCACGCGTGCTGGTCGTTGAGGCAGGCGATGCAATGGAACTCCCTGCCTCCTGCGGCCAGGAACGCAGCGCGCGCGGCCAGGCCGATCTCCTCGAGCGTTTCGAGGCAGTCGGATGTGAAGCCGGGGCAGAACACGTCGACGCGGCCGACTCCCGAGCGCGCCAGTGACACCAGCGTCGGCTCGGTGTACGGCTCGAGCCAGGCGGCGCGACCGAAGCGGCTCTGGAAGGTGACGGCGACTTCGCCCTCGCGCAGCTTGAGGCGCTCGGCGAGGAGCCGCCCGGTCGCAAGGCATTCGCAGTGGTACGGGTCGCCGAGCGTCAGCGAGCGTCTCGGCAGGCCGTGGAAGCTGAGGACGAGCTTGTCGGCGCGGCCGTTGACGCGCCAGTGCTCCTGGACGCGTGCCGCGAGCGCGTCGATGTAGCCGGCGTCGTCGTGGTAGTGCTTGACGAAGCGGAGTTCGGGAACGTTGCGGATGCGGCGCTGCCATTCGGCGACGGCATCGGCGATGCTCGCGGTCGTCGACGCCGCGTACTGCGGGTAGAGCGGCAAGACGAGGATGCGGTCGGCGCCCGCGGCCTTGACGCTATCGAGCACCGACGCGATCGATGGCGCGCCGTAGCGCATCGCGTGGCGCACCAGGACGCGCTGGCCGCGCTGGCCGAGATAGCCTTCGAGGAGCGCCGCCTGCCGCTCGGTCCAGACCTTGAGCGGCGAGCCCTCGGCGGTCCAGATGCTCGCGTACTTCTTCGCCGAGCGCGCCGGCCGCACGCGCAGCACGACGCCATGGAGGATCGGCAGCCACGCCGCGCGCGGGATCTCGACGACGCGCGGATCGCTGAGGAACTCGGCGAGGTAGCGGCGGACGGCTGCCGGCGTCGGCGCGTCCGGCGTGCCGAGATTGCAGACGATGACGGCCGTGCGCGGCGCGGTCCCGTGGGCGTGCGCCGGCTCGGGTGCGAACGTCACTTCAGGCCGAAGTCGAACGCCTGCCCGCGCTGGGTGTCGGCGAACTTCATCACCTCGAATCGCACGCACGGGCTGATCGGCTCCGAGGGTGGCGCGCCGAGGCCGATGACGCCGCTGCCGTGCAGCGTGCACGCGCCGCGGCGCAGGCTGATGACCTCGGGGTCGTTGTCGAAGCGCACGTACGTGCCGTTGTAGCTGAGGTCGACGAGCTGGAAGGTTCCGCCGTGCCAGTCGATCCGCGCGTGCGACCGCGAGACGCGGGTGTCGTCGATGATGTAGGTCGCCTGCGGGCTGCGACCGAGGATCACCGGCAGGCTGCTTCCCGAGTAGATGCGGTTGAGGTCGAGCCAGACGAGACGGATGCCCTCGGGCTCGGAGACCGGGATCAGCATGTCGCCGTACGCGGTCGCCGCGGTGTCGCCGAAGCGGCGCACCGGCTCCTGCAGGTACACGTGGACCGGCTCGACGCGGCCGCGCAGCTGCATGCGGTCGAGGCTGCGGAAGCGCGAGCGTTCCCACTCGCCGAGCTGCTCGACGACCGTCGACGTCGCGAGCGTCTCGTTGTCTCCGGCGTGGTCGAGCAGCCGCGCGGCGACGTTGACGGCATCGCCGAAGACGTCGCCGCCCATCTCGACGACCTCGCCGTGCGCGAGGCCGACCTGGAGCTTGAGCGGCACCGGTGGGCGCGGCGGCAGCGTCGGCGCGCCGCCTTCGTAGGCTTCCTCGCTTCCCGGCTCCGAGTCTGGAGCGGACTCGACGTCGTCGGCCATGCCGATGCGGGAAAGCGAGTCGTGCATGTCGTCGGCCGCGCTGACGCCCTGCTTGGGCAGCTCGAAAACCGCCATCAGGCCGTCGCCGAGCGTCTTGATGACGTGGCCGCCGTGCACGGTGACGATGCGGGCGAGGAGGGCGACGCTGCGGCTCACGACCGCGGTGGCCTCGGCGTTGCCGAGCGTCTCGTACATCGCGGTGCTGCCGCGCAAATCGGCGAAGAGGACGGTGCGCTGCAGAACCTGGGTCATGCCGAAACGAGGCAGCTGGGCATTCCGGCGCGAGTTTATCGCGGCTCGAATGCAAAAGCGGTCCCGACCTCGCGACCGGGACCGCTCGTGAACCCTGGTTTCAGAGCGTGTCGAGGTAGGTGCGCAGCTTGTCGGA
>DATJIM010000063.1:0-4419 GCA_035493195.1 Caldimonas sp. | reverse complement strand
GGCGAGGCCGATGTGCTGATCGCCGGCGGCGCCGAGTCGATGAGCCTCGTGCCGATGGGCGGCAACAAGCCGTCGTTCAACCCGGAGATCCTCGCCCGCGACGAGAACGTCGGCATCGCCTACGGCATGGGGCTGACGGCGGAGAAGGTCGCGCTGCAGTGGAAGGTGAGCCGCGAAGCGCAGGACGCGTTCTCGCTCGAGTCGCACCGGCGCGCGTTGAAGGCTCAGGCGGCGGGCGAGTTCAGCGACGAGATCACGCCGATCGACGTGATCGAGCGTTTCCCCGAGCTCGCGAACGGCACGCAAGGCACCCGCACGCGAACGATCTCGCTCGACGAAGGCCCGCGCCCCGACACCTCGCTCGAGGGGCTCGCGAAGCTGCGGCCCGTGTTCGCGGCTGCGAAGGACCCGAGCGGCAAGAGCACGGGAATGGGCAGCGTCACCGCGGGCAACAGCTCGCAGACGAGCGACGGCGCCGGCGCGCTGATCCTGGCAAGCGAGAAGGCCGTCAAGCAGTTCGACCTGACGCCGCTCGCTCGTTTCGCCAGCTTCGCGGCGCGCGGCGTTCCGCCCGAGATCATGGGAATCGGCCCGATCGAGGCGATCCCGGCGGCGCTCGCGTACGCGGGGCTGAAGCTCGACGACATCGGCTGGATCGAGCTCAACGAGGCGTTCGCCGCGCAGTCGCTCGCCGTCATCAACACCGTCGGGCTCGATTCGGCGAAGGTCAACCCGATGGGCGGCGCGATCGCGCTCGGCCACCCGCTCGGCGCCACCGGCGCGATCCGTTCGGCGACGGTCGTCCACGCACTGCGCCGCCGCAACCTCAGGTACGGCATGGTGACGATGTGCGTCGGCACCGGCCAGGGCGCGGCGGGGATCTTCGAGCGCGTCTGAGCGAAGGCGACGCGCGACCAACGAGAGGAGCACGGGTATGGCCATCAAGACTGCGGTCATCGACGGCGTCGCGACGATCGAGATCGCGCGCCCGGAGAAGAAGAACGCGCTCACCGGCGCGATGTATCTCGCGCTCGCCCAGGCATTCGACGCCGCCCGCGAGGACGACGCGGTGCGCGCCGTCCTCCTCACCGGCCAGCCCGGGATCTTCACCTCGGGCAACGACATCGAGGATTTCGTCAAGCGGCCGGCGAACCTGCAGGAGGCGCCGTCGTTCGCGTTCATGAAGGCGCTGATGGGCTGCGACAAGCCTGTGATCGCCGCCGTCACCGGCGCCGCGATCGGCATCGGCACGACGCTGCTGCTGCACTGCGACTTCGTCTACGTCTCCGACGAGGCGCGGCTCGCGCTGCCGTTCGTGACGCTCGGGCTCGTCCCCGAGTTCGCGTCGAGCCTGATCGTGCCGCAACTGATGGGCAACGCCCGCGCCGCCGAGAAGCTGCTGCTCGGCGATCCGTTCAGCGGCGCCGACGCGGTCGACTGCGGCATCGCCAATGCGGTGCTGCCGGCGAGCGAGGTCGTCAAGCACGCGCGCCGCGTCGCCGAGCGCTTCAACGCGCTGCCGCCGGGCGCGGTGCGCGCGACCAAGCGGCTGCTGCGGCGGCATCGCACCGACGCCTTGCTCGAGACGATCAAGGCCGAAGGCGACGTCTTCGGCGCGCGGCTGCAAAGCCCCGAAGCGAAGGAAGCGTTCAGTGCCTTCTTCGAGAAGCGCAAGCCCGACTTCTCCCGGTTCTGACCGCGTCGTGCGCGTCGCGCATCCCGCGACCGCCCTCGCGGTCAAGCTCGCGCTCGCTCCGCTCCTCGTCGCGCAGGCGATCGCGACGCGGCGGCGCGCGCCGGTGCTTCCGGAAGCCGAGGGCGAGCGCGAAGGGCTCGTCGGCGCAAACGACGGCGAGCCGCTTCGACTGCTCGTCGCCGGCGACTCTTCGGCGGCCGGCGTCGGCGTCGCGCGCCAGGACGACGCGGTGGTCGGCCATCTCGTCCGCACGTTGCATCGCGCGATCGAGCGCCCCGTTGCGTGGATGCTCCGCGCACGCACCGGCCTCACGACGAAAGGCGTCCTCGCGCTGCTGCGCGACTCGCCCCCGCTTCGTGCCGACGTCGCCGTCGTCATCAGCGGCGTCAACGACGTCATCGACCAGGTGCCGACCGCGCGTGCGGTGCGCGACCGCACTGCGCTCGCCGACTGGTTGCTCGGCGAGGTCGGCGTGCGCCACGTCGTCTTCGCGCCGCTGCCGCCGATCGACCGCTTTCCGCTCCTGCCCGAGCCGTTGCGCCGCGTGATGGGCGGCGACGCGCGCCGCCACGACGCCGCGCTCGCGCGCTGGGCGGCGACGCGAAGCGACGTCTCGCATGCGCCGATCGCGGTCGAGCTCGACGCGGCTGGCATGGCGAGCGACGGCTTTCATCCCGGCGGGCCGGTCTACCGTGCGTGCGGCGAGGCGCTCGCTGCGCACGTCGCGCGGGTCGCGTCGCGATGACGACGGCGCTGCGCTGGCGCGTCGGCGCCGTCAACATCACGCGGATCGTCGAATCCGAAGGATCGTCGCCGCCGAGGTTCCTGTTCGCCAACCTCGACGCCGAGCACGTGCGCGCGCACGCGTGGCTGCGCCCGCACTACGCGACCGCCGAGGGTCGCCTGATCGCGTCGATCCACATGTTCGTGGTCGAGTCGCGCGGCAAGACGATCGTCGTCGACACCTGCGTCGGCAACGACAAGCAGCGCACGCTGCCGGCGTGGAACCTGCTGAGCGGGCCGTTCCTCGCCGACTTCGCTGCCGCCGGGTTCTCGGTCGACGGCGTCGACGTCGTCGTCTGCACGCACTTGCACTCCGACCACGTCGGCTGGAACACGCGGCTCGCCGACGGCCGCTGGCTGCCGACGTTCACGCGCGCGCGCTATCTCGCGAGCCGGACCGAGTACGACCATGTGCGCTCGGTCGACGACGTCGCCGAGCGGCAGCTGCTCGCCGACTCGGTGCAGCCGATCGTCGACGCCGGGCTCGTCGACTGGGTCGACAGTTCGCACGCGATCACGGACGAGGTCCGGCTCGAGCCGACGCCGGGCCACACGCCCGGGCACGTCAGCGTGCGAGTTCGCTCCCAAGGTTCGGAGGCGGTGATCACGGGGGACCTGATGCACCACCCGGTGCAGTGCGCCGACCCGGACGTGTGCTCGAACTTCGACAGCGACCGCGCGCAGGCGCTCGCGACGCGCGTGCGGTTCCTCCGCGAGCAGGCCGACCGCGATGTGCTCGTCCTCGGCACGCACTTTGCAACGCCGACCGCGGGCCGCGTCGTCAGCGATGGCGCGGCGTGGCGCTTCGTCGCCGACTGAGGCGAGTCAGCCTTTCGGGATCGGCCGCGGCTTGCCGTTGCGGTCGATCGCGACGTACGTCAGGTTCGCTTCGGTCACCTTGACGACCTGCAGGTCGGCCGGATTGCGCTCGGCGTAGACCTCGACGTTGACCGTCACCGAGGTCTTGCCGATCCGCTCGACGCGCGCGTAGAAGCTCAGCAGATCGGCGATCGAGACCGGCTGCTTGAAGATGAACTGGTTGACGGCGACGGTCGCGATCCGTCCCTTCGCGATCCTCGCCGGAAGGATGGAGCCGGCGACGTCGACCTGCGCCATGATCCAGCCGCCGAAGATGTCGCCGTTGCCGTTGGCGTCGGCGGGCATCGGCATGACGCGCATGACGAGCTGGCGATCGCCCTGCAACTCGAGCGGCGCGATGCCGGCGACGATGGCCGCCGCGTCGGTGCTTGAAATCTCGGGCATATTGCTCCACCTCGAAGCGGCGACGCGCCATTCTTCCATCAACTCCCGACTCCGCGATGCGCCACGCCGCCCTCTCCGCGCTGCCGCCACCATCGGCCGCGGCCGCGGCGCAGGGCCCGCGCTCCGACTGGAAGACGATCGCGCGGCTGCTGCCGTACGTCTGGGCCTGGCGCTATCGCGTCGTCGTCGCGCTCGCGTGCCTCGTCGCCGCCAAGCTCGCCAACATCGGCGTGCCGCTCGTCCTGAAGAGCCTCGTCGACGCGCTCGCGCTCAAGCCCGGCGATCCGCCGGCGGTGCTCGTCGTGCCGGTGGCGATCCTGGTCGGCTACGGGCTGCTCCGCCTCTCGATCACCCTCTTCACCGAGCTGCGCGAATACCTGTTCTATCCGGTGGCGGCGCGGATCGCCCGGCGCGTCTCGCTCGAGGCGTTCGAGCACCTGCTGCAGCTGAGCCTGCGCTTCCACCTGGAGCGGCAGACGGGCGGGGTCTCGCGCGACATCGAGCGCGGCTCGCGCTCGATCCAGTCGCTCCTCAACTACACGATCTACAACATCCTGCCGACGCTGGTCGAGATCACGATGGTGATCGCCCTGCTCTCGGCGAAGTTCGACGGCTGGTTCGCCGCGATCACCTTCGGCGCGCTCGTCCTCTACATCGCCTTCACCGTCACCGTGACC
>DATJIM010000062.1:0-14440 GCA_035493195.1 Caldimonas sp. | reverse complement strand
GCCGTCGAAGCTGCGGTACAGGTCGAAGCCGGAATGGTTGTCGAGGATCGTCTGCGGCTCGAGGCGGTTGACGATGTTGGCGAACGTCTCCGGCCAGTTCCGCCGGTTCGCGTAGCCGAGCACGGAGCTCCACTCGAAGGTGCTGAGGTAGAGCCAGCCGTCGTGCTCGCAGAGCCGCCAGAAGTAGCCGTTGAAGAAGTTGTCGAAGCCCGGCAAGTAGCCCGACAGCGGAACCTTGCGCCCGATCGGCGTGTCGCGGGCCTCGCCCACGAGCAGATCCCAGCTGCCGTCGCCGTGGATGCGGATCAGCTCGGGCGGCGCCGGGCCGATCCGGTTCTGCGTATCGATGCCGCCGCCCTGGATGCCGCTGCCGACGTAGAGCGCGCCCTTGAACACCGTCATCGAGAGCACGCACTGATTCAGCCGCCCGCGATAGGCGCCGTGGTCGATGATCTTCTCGAAGGTGTACGGCTTCTCGCCCTCGCAGTCGCTGCGCCAGATCTGGTAGCCGTTCAGGTTGAAGGTGCCGACGTAGAGGTGATCGCCGAAGCCGATCATCTCGAACACGGTCTTGTTCTCGTGATCGCCGAAGCCGAACTCGCTCACGGGCTCCCAGCCGCCGTTCGCCGGGTCGCTGCTTTCGTAGACGACCGAATGCGACGACACGTTCGGGTTGCCGCCGCGCGAGCCGGCAGGCGTCGTGAAGAGGCGTCCCTTGAACGGCGCGATCGTGCGAATCGTCGTCACCGGCAGGCCGCCGAGTCCCGGTTCGCACGTGGCGTCGAAGCGATTGCCGTCCTCGGAACGCAGGATCAGCGGCCCGGGCCCGCGCGCCGGCGACCAGGTCGTCACATAGAGCGCGGCGCGCGGCTCGCCCGGCGACCGATGCACGACCATGCCGCGCAGGCCGAGCTCGCGGGGAATCGGCTTGCCGTGGCTGCCGACGATCATCGGCGCCTTGAACACCTTGTCCCAGCTGCCGGCGACCGGGTCGTAGCGCCAGATCTCGGCCCGCATGTCGAGGTCGAACGGGTTCTCCGGGCATTCGACCGGCCAGACGTCCATGCCGATCGGCAACCGCGCCTTCATGAACGGGAAGTTGCCTCGCGTCGTGCCGACGTAGAGGTGGCCGTCGAACCACGCCATCGAATGCGCGTAGGCATTGAGGCCGTCGCCGAAGCCGCCTTGCGCGATGCGAACGAAGTCCCGGCGCCGCAAGCCGGGATGGACGCCGAGGCGGTTTCCGTTCATCCGATGGATCCGTGGTCGTGTGCGGTCACGAGTGTCGCTGCCACGACCTGCATTCGCGCGAGTCAGGGCACCGGCACCTTGTAGACCATCAGGCGCTGCAGCTTGTTGTCCTCGTATTGTTGAAGGATGGCAAGGGTGCCGCTGGATCGCGACGCACTCTCGAGGCGTGGCGTCTTGTAGCTGACCCCCTCGGGCGCCGTCGGCGTGCGCAAGGTGAATGCCGGAGTGAAGGTGTCGCCGTAGTCGTTGCTCAGAGAGACCGCACCGCCGCGCCAGGACAGGCTCACCGCCAGCTGGACCTGGCCGTTGGCCAAGCCGATCTGCGGGTAGCTCGACGCGCCTCCGAAGTCGACTGTTCGCGGTGCTGACCAGGTCCCGTCGAGCATCGAGTAGCGCAGGTACCTCATCGAACTGTCGTCGAGGATCGCGAGATGGAGGTGGCCGGTGTCGTCGGCAACGACACCGAAGTGGCTTGCATACGGGTCGGAGCGCGACGACCGTGCGCTCCCGGCCTGGATGAGGACTGGCTCGGAGAGAAAGGTCGGCGGCGCGGAGTTGGCGCGCGTCGTCCAGTAGGTGCTCTGGTGGACACGGTAGATCAGTCCCATCCCGCCGGGAATGCGCACCGGCCGGCCGCTTCGCTCCTTCGACACGTTGTCGGTCGGGCCGACGATGACTCCGGTGTCCACCCACGTGCCCTCTGTCGGCCGGTAAGTCCACCGGAGGTGGATGTCGTTGGTGGCGTTGTTGAGCAGCGCGAACGAGCACCAGGCCACTCCGGCTTCGTCGAATGCGAGCGTCGGGTTGTAAGGCTGCAGTCCGCTCACCCGATACACGCTTTCGGTCCGGTTGAGCGTCCACGTCCGCAGCGTGCTGTCGTACGACAGCTGCACAAAGACGACGGCGCTGCGACTGTCGCCGTAGACGACCGAGAGCGTGGTGCCCTCGAGCTGGCCGTCCGCCGTCGAATTGCGATCGGTGCGTGCCAGTGCCACCTGCGGGAGCCAGGACACGCCGCCGTCGAAGCTGCTGAACAGCACCAGGCCCGAATTCGGTCTCAGCGTTCCGCGGTTGATGAGGAGATGGAGCGCCCCGTCCGGCGTCTGCCACATGTGCTCCTGATGACGATACGAGATCATCAACTCGGAGTCGCTGGTCAGGTCGGTGACCTGCGGCGAGACGGCGACCGGCTCGGCGCGCACGAGCGCGGCGAAGCAGACGGCCGTCACCAGACCCATGATGCGCACGAGGCGCTTCGCTGCGCTGCCGCGCCGGCGCGCGGAAAGATCAAGACCCATGTGCCTCCCAACTCGCACACCGCGTCGGCAACATCCGCCCGCGCAAGCGTCCGCAAGCGGTAACGATATGTGATGAAGCCGCACGGGTCGAGCCCGCCGATGCTGACACCAGCGCGCCGGCCGCGACGACCACTGCTTCACGCGCGCCGCCGCGAACGAGCGGTCGAGCACGATCCGACGTGCCATCATGAGGCCATGTTGCGATCGACTCTCGCCGTGACGGCGGCGTGTGCGCTCGTCGCCGCGTGCGGCGGCGGCGGCTCGGGTGCCAGCAGCGATTCCGCGCCGATCACGCCCACCGCAACGGACCAGACGCGCATCGCTGCCGCGACAGCGACCG
Source organism: Caldimonas sp. (assembly GCA_035493195.1). GTDB lineage: Bacteria > Pseudomonadota > Gammaproteobacteria > Burkholderiales > Burkholderiaceae_C > Schlegelella_A. The sequence goes on along the minus strand of DATJIM010000062.1, from coordinate 11,551 downwards.
CCCAAAGCGGCGTCAATGCGTGCGCGCCGATCCGCCCGTTCTATTGGGAGATCGGCGATCGTTCTTCCGCGATCGCTTCGGGGTCGGTGTCGTCCGCGGCTTCGCCGACGGTCTACACGCAGGCATCGTTGATGAGCATCGCGTCGGCGTCGAAGTGGCTCTACGCGGCCTATGTCGTCGAGAAGCGCGGCGGCGTCCTGACCGCGGACGACTACCACTACCTCAACTTCGAGAGCGGCTACACGAGCTTCGTCAGCTGCGACCAGGGCCAGACCGTGGCCGAATGCGTCGCCCTGGGAACCAACGGCGACTACACGGCTGCCAACGACGGCATGTTCTTCTACAACGGCGGCCACATGGAAAAGCATGCGACGCTGTTCGGCCTCGGCGCGATGAACAACGCAGCGCTCGCGACCGAGATCAAATCGCAGCTCGGCTCGACGGGCACGCTGATCTACACGCAACCCCAGCTGGCCGGCGGGGTGTTCACGAGCGCCGCCGTCTACGCTGCCGTGCTGCGCAAGATGCTCGACGGCGAACTGCGCATGGGCGCGGCGCTCGGAACGCACCCGGTCTGCACGAACCCGAGGTCGTGCCCGGCTGCCGTGAGCGCGCCGATCCCGGGGACGGAAAGCTGGCACTACTCGATCGGGCACTGGGTCGAGGACGACCCGAAGGTCGGCGACGGCGCGTTCAGCAGCGCCGGACTGTTCGGCTTCTATCCCTGGATCGACGCGTCCAAGACCTACTACGGCATCGTCGCCCGCGTCGTTGCGGGCGGCGCTCTGGACTCCGTCGACTGCGGGCGAATCATCCGCAAGGCGTGGCTGACGGGCACGGCGCAGTGAGGTTGCCGCAGCGCAAGAACTCGAGCCGTCGAGCCGCAGGCGGCTAGTACGTCGGACCCGCCGCCGTCAGCCCGGGGTCGGCGCGGAAGACACCTTCCGAGCACGACAGCGAGCGACAGACCTTCGGACGAAGGACGCCGTCATCCGGGACGAGCCGGTTGTAGTAGATCATCGGACCGGCGTCGGTGATGAACACCTCCGGGTCGGTGCGGGTGCGCAGCAGCGTGTTGTCGCTGATTCGTCGATAGAGCGGCGCAGCCGCATCGATGTTGGCGATCCAGATCTCCGAGCGGAACTTGTTCGGCCGCACCGACTGCGCCATGAAGATGTACGAGCGGCCGGCGTAGGTGAACGGCTCCGGCGAGAACATCTTGTTCCCGTCGGGTGCCTGGCGCGAGTAGAACGCCGTCCAGCGAAGCTGGCCGTCGCCCGCGGCGACCTTGCGATACACCCGCAACTCCGACTGATCGACCAGGGTCATGAAGATGGCTTCGTTGCCGTACTCGGGCGCCCGCCACATCCAGACCTCGTCCTTGTTGCCGGCGTCCGCCGTGAGCTGCTCGACGACGCCGGTATCCAGGTCGCGGAAGAACGCCTGGCTCACCGTGCCCACGGTCAGCGTGTACACGATCCCGCGCATGCCGATCGCATGCCGCACCGGGGCGTTGGACGCCGGGATGTCGCTCAGCAACTGTTCGGTGCTCTGGTTCCAGAGCTCGCGCCAGTAGTGGTTCTCGCGGTTGTCCACGTAGGTGATCCGCGGCGCCGGATCGTCGGCGCTCGCGCTGCCGTACGGCGCCTTGCGCGCCACGTCGGGCCCGAGGACGCTGCCGTACCACTGGCCGTTCGGCGCCGTGCGCGCCAAGCCGATCCGCGAGTTCGCGTCGGTGTGATAGCCGACGTATTTGGTGTAGACGATGAAGTCGCCTTGCGACGTCGACAGCCACTCGGGGCCGTTCTTCGTCTTCTGCGCGTCCGCGTATCGCATCGAGTCGGGATCGACGAGGATGCCCTTGCCGTCCGCCGGCACGAAGTCGCCGGTGGCGCGGTCGACGTTGCCGATCCAGAGATTGCCGATCTCGTCGTTCCAGCAGAGCTGGGCGCGCGACTGGCTGAACTCGAAGTCGATCAAGTCGGGGGTCGGCGACACCTGCGTCTCGTTCGGGACCCAGCCCGACGCGGAGGCGGCGAGACACCAGCCGGCGACGAGCAGCGATATCAGCGGGCGGATGCGACTGCACGCGCCCGCGTTCAGTGCGCGATGCGCTAACCCCATGGGCGTAACCGTGCACTGACGGCCGCCGCAGCGGCTTCGAATGACTCACCCATTGCGTCTCCCTCGCACAAGTCATTTGCCTGCGCGCGGCGCAAGCCGTGCGAACGTAGCAGCAGCCGTGATCGCGGACAACCTGGGCAGCCCACGCGATCCGGGGGTTCCGCGCGCCGCCCATCGATTCAGACGCAATCGGGGATGCTCGCGAACGGGCCGTGTTCGCCCGAAACTCCCGATACGATGTTCGCATTGCTCGCTGCCACGGTGGGAGGCATGGACAGGCACGGAGACATCACGACGATCGCGCGACGTCTGGCGGGGGTCGCGCGCAAGACCCTGCTGGCGCTCGGCGCGCTGAGCCTCGCGCTCGCCGACGCGCAGCAGGCGGTCCTGCCCGAGGTTCAAGTCACCACTGCGCCGATTCCCGACTACGAGTTCGATTCGGCGCGCAAGGGCGTGTTCTGCCAGGCCTGCAACTTCGGCAAGGGCAACGCGCGCCTCGTGTTCTCGGCGGCGGACAACACGCTCTGGGTCGGTTACGTCGATTTCCAGACCGGCGCCTTCATTCCGCCCGACGGCCGCGGCGAGCTGATCGACACCAACGCCGCGGCGGCGACCGACTACGGCAACGGGCCGGAGTGGACCGATTCCGTGTCCGGCTCTTCGTTCTCGTACACGCGGTACGCGCCCGGCCAGCCGCACAGCGATCAGACGGCCAGCGTCGCGATCGCCACTCAAGGGCCGGGCGGCGTGTGGACGTCGACCGTGTTCTCGAACGGCGCAGGCCGCGCTTCGCCCGCCGGCACGCTCGACGGCACCGACCCCGACCCGCGGATCAACTACGTCACCACCGACAAGTCGGCCTGGTACTGGCGCAAGCTCTCGCAGCCCGACGTCGAGAACGCGCTGCCGCTGAGTCAGCTCAGCGACGGCAATTCACGGCGCTGGGTTCCCGACACCCGCAAGATCTTCTTCCAGGGCCATCCGCCGGGCGACCCGCAGCTGCGCGACCAGGTCTACACCTACGACACCGACAGCGGCGAACTCGAGCAGCTGACCTTCAATCCACAGGGCGTCCTCGGCGGCATGATGTGGCGCGCCCCCGAGTTCAAGAACGAGTACGCGTTCTTCACGATGGCGAAGTTCCGCCAGGAGATCCTCGTCTATCGCAAGCTCCCGGGCGCCGACCGCGTGCTGCGCTGGACGATCGTGAAGACGATCCCGGCGCCGCCGGGTCTGCCGTTCTTCTGGTCGCCGGAAGTGTTCGTCCACAACGGGCGTTCCTACATCTTCTTCCAGGTCAGCGTGAGCTCGAAGTTCTTCGACCTGACGGTGCCGAACCAGATCGCGATGAGCGGCGTCGACCCGCTGCGCCAGGACTTCCGGATGCTCACCAACGACTCGGGGACGCCACGGGTGCGCCTCGACCCCGAGTACTTCATCACTGCCCAGGGCCCGTTCATCTACTACAACCGGCTGGTCCCCGAGACGGCGTCGCATCCGGCGATCAACGACGGCGTCTGGCGCGTCGACACGAATCTCGGCCCGCCGCACTGACGGGCCGCCGCCCCTGCCCGCGCGCGAGCGCGAGGCTCAGGGGATCCAGGACCAGACCTGGATGTTGAGGAATCGCTGCAGCGCGAGCGAGAACGCCTTCCACACCGGCATCGTGTCGGTCTCGATCTTGGCGAACCCGGTCATGCCGGTCTTCAGCTCGCCGTTCGGGTTGTCGATCACGGCGATCACCTTGACGACGTTGCCGAACGGTTTGGCGGTGACGTTGCGATCGATCGTCTGCACCTTGCCCGGGAACGACCGGTCGAAGAACGCGTTCGGCTTGGCCTTGATCGTCGCACCGACGACGACGCGAACGGCCTCGGATTCCGGCACCTCGATCTGCGCCGTCACCGAGCGCGTGTTCTCGACGGTCGCGAACGGCTGGCCGCGCTCGAGGACGCTGTTGACGCGCTCGTTCAGATGGAGGGTCAGGATGTTGCCGTCGAAGGGCATCCGCATCTCGGTGCGCTGGACCTTGCCGACCAGCGTCGCTTTTTCCTGGACCAGTGCGTCGAGCTTGGCGCGCTCGGCGGCGATCCGGTCCGGCGGGACGCCCGTCTTGACGAGCGCGAGGTCGGCGACACGCTTGGCGACCTCGTCGACGTCGACCTCATGCTCCCGCCGCGCGGTGTCGAGCTCCTCGAACGAGATGGCGCGGTCGTTGTAGAGCCGCTCCATGCGCGGCACCTTCTCGCCGCTGAACTTCTCGCGCTTCCTCGCGACGTCGAGCGCGCGTTCGGCGACGACGATCTCTTCCTTCTTCGGGCGGGTCTCGAGATCGCGGATCGCCGCCTTCTGCTCGGCAATGCGCGCGTCCTGCACCGCGATCTGCGACTTCAGGTCGGTCGCCGCGATGCGTGCGATCACCGTTCCCTTCTTCACCGATTCGCTGCCCGAGAAGTAGACCGACTCGATCACGCCGGAGACGTCCGACGTGATGACCTGCCGGTCGCTCGGGTAGATGTCGAAGGTGCCGCCGGCTTCGTACGGGTACGGCAGGAAGAGCAGCAGCAGCAGGCTCAGCGCGACGGCGATGCGCACGTACGCTGCGGTGCGGCTCTTGGCAGGCTCGGCCTGCTTCGTCTCGCCGCCCTCGGCCGGCAGCGCGCGTCGCCGCCAGCGGTCGAACTGGACCGAGCGGTCGTACGCGGTCGAGATCGCCTTGAAGCGCACCGCCGTGCGGTTCGTCAGATAGCCGGCGAGCACCAGCGCGATGATGATCGTCGCGCCGCCGATCTGCAGCTGCGCGAGGAAGCGCGTCACGATCATCAGGATCACGACGACGATGAAGAAGGCGTAGACGAAGTTCGCCAGCGCGTAGGTCGCGAGGACATTGCTGTCCGACTCGGACGACGCGCCGCCGCGCACCTTGTCGAGAAACGCCCGGTACGACTTGCCGCGCAGGTACGGCTCGTTCATGAAGGCGGCCAGCAAGTGGTAGCCGTTGCCCTTCACGAGCGGGTTGCCGCCTTCGAGCACCAGGTTGACGGCGCAGAGGAACGCGACCGACAGCCCCGCGCGCGAGACGAAGAGGAACTTGTCGCGGGTGTTGTACCAGACCAGGATGCCGATGCTGAACAGGAACAGCCGCATCAGCAGCGGTCCGGCGTGCAGCCACATCCGCTCGCGGCGCGACAGCTGCTCGGTGTGGCGGATGCGCACCGTGAAGCGCGGGAAGAAGCCGAAACGAAAGCCGATGCTGAGCGGGCCGACGGTCGCCCGGAAGTTCTGCGCCACGAACGCCTGCGTGAGGACCGCGGCGATGTTGATCGTGAAGAGGCTGATCAGCGCGTGGATCGCGAGGTCGGTGAGGTCGTGCAGCGTCGCCAGGTCGTCGTAGCCGAGCGGCGCGTAGCGGATGCTCAGGATCAGTGCCGACAGGAAGAGAAACGGCATCAGGTAGACGACCCAGCGCAGCGGCCGGACGACCGGCAGCAGCGCCGCGAGGAACGGCCGGATCTCGAACAGCGGGATCGCGCGGCCGCCGCGCCGCGGATCGAGGTTCTCGACCTCGTTGATGCCGGCCGGCAGCGTCGCTTCCTCGGGGATCGCCTTGCGCTCGTCGGCCCCGCTCGCGCCCGCGGCGGCGGTTGCGCCCGCCGCTGCGGGCGGCGAAGTCCCGCCCGCCGCCGGCTTCGGCATTGCGGCGATCGGCGCCATCATCGCGCTCAGCTCCTGGAACGACTTCGGCTTCACGAGCCCCTGCTCGAGCGCATAGCCCTGGCGGGTGAACGGCTTGAGCAGCGGATGCGCGGCGCTTTCGTCGTCGAGCAGCTTGTTGTCGGCGAGCCAGCCGAAGAACTTCAGGATCTCCTGCTCGCTGATCTGGTGGCCGAAGCGGTCCTCGAAGACCGAGCGCAGCTTGCCGACGTCCTCGCAGCCGGGCAGCACCTCGAGGACGAAGAATTGCCACGGCTCGAGATCGTGCGTCTTGTCGGCGAGCTTGTCGCGCAGCAGGTACGAGGTCTGGTCGCCGTGGACGATGCGGAACGCCTGCAGCCTGCGCGGCAGGTAGGCCGGCAGCGCGACCCGCTTCGATTGCTCACTCATTGAACGGCCCCCGTGTTGAGCGAGACCTCAGGCGGCCGGTAGTCCGCAACGCTCCAGCCGCCGCCCATCGCCTTGTAGACCGCGATCAGCGCGAGGTAGCGCATGCGCCGGGTCTCGTTCTGCTGCAGCTCGGCCCCGTAGATGCTGCGCTCGGCCTCGAGGACCTCGAGATAGCTGCTCCGTCCGCCCTGGTAGCGCTTGACGGCGCTCGCCTTGTGCTCCTGCAACATCTCGAGCTGGCGCGTCTGGATGGCGTAGCGCTGGTACGTCTTGCGGTTCGCGACGAGCGCGTCTTCGACCTCGCGCAGCGCGGTCTGCACGCTGACGAGGTAGCTCACCGCCTTCTGATGCTGGATGGCTTCGGCTTCGCGGACCTGCCCCTCGATGCGGTAGCTGGTGAAGATCGGGCCGAGCAGCTTGACGCCGAACGTGCCGAAGTTCGACGACAGCGCGAGCAGGTCGCTCAGGTCTTCGCTCGCGAAGCCCGATTGCGCGGTCAGGCCGATGCGCGGCAGGTACTGCGTCTTCGCGACGCCGATCTCGGCGTTGGCGGCGATGAGCTGCTCCTCGGCCTGGCGGATGTCGGGCCGCTGCGCGAGCAGATCAGCCGGCAGCCCGCCAGGAATCGCCGGAAGCTGCAGCGCCTCGATCGGCTTGCCGCGCACGATCCGGCCCGGATTGCGGCCGAGCAGGCCGCTCAGCGCATGCTCGAGAACGCTGATCTCGGCCTCCTTGGGCGGGATCTCGGCGCGCGCTTCCTCGACCTCGGCGCGCGCCTTCAGCACCGGCAGCTCGTTGATGCCGCCCCCCTTGTACTTCTTCTCGAGGAGATCGAGCGTTTCCTCGCGGCCGGCGACCGCGCGGTGCAGGATGGCGAGGTCGCGATCGGCGCCGAGCAGGCGCAGGTAGGTCGACGCGACGTCGGACACGAGCGTCAGCACGAGGGCGCGTCGGCTTTCGACGCTCGCGAGCAGTTGCGCGAGGGCGGCCTCGTCGGCGCGGCGCAGGCGCCCCCAGAAGTCCATCTCCCAGTTGATCGCGCCGGAGATCTCGTACGTGTTGCCGACCGGAAACGTGTTCGGGTTGAGCTTCTCGAAGCGGTTCTGGCTGAGCGTATCGCGCGTGCGCTGCGCCGCGACGGTGACCTGCGGCCCGGCGGCGGACTTGCTGATCTGCAGCGTCGCGTCGAACTGGTCGATGCGGTACGCGGCGATGCGCAGGTCCTTGTTCTCGTCGAGCGCGGTCTGGATCAAGGTGTCGAGCGCGGGGTCCCCGATCGCCTTCCACCAGGCGGTGTTGACGAGCTCCGCGGAGCCCGTCGGCGGCAGCTCCTCTGCTGCAGCGGCTGCGTTGCGCGACGCGCCGGCGGACGCCGCCGACGCGGGCGTCCCGGCCACCGTCGGCACCGGCGCCTGCCAGCCGTCCGGAACCGTCACCGTCGGGCGCTTGTAGTCGGGGCCCATGGGCGCGCACGCCGCGAGCAGCGCGCCGGCGACGAGCACGAGAACTCGGAGCGAACGGGCGAGCATCGCGTTGCCCATCGTGCTCACTTCTCCGGCGAGTGCTCGAGCACGTCGAGCGCGAGCGCTTCGATCTCGCGCACCCGCAGCAGCCGCGTCTGCAGCTCGAGCGTCATCGCCTCGAACCACTTGACCTGGTACTCGAGCTGGCGGCGCTCGGCGATGATGTCTTCCATCGGCGCGTTGGCCGGCGCCTGTCCGTGCTCGTCGAAGAGGATCTTGATCTCTTCGGCGACCTGCCGATTCGCGTTGATGTACTTGACCTGCTTCTCGACGAACTTCTTGACCTTGCGCGCCTTGAACTCGCGCAGCAGCGCCTCGCGCAGGCCGCGCTGGTACGGGCTCAGGCTGTCGAGGTCCGGATGCGTCGTCACCGGGTCGCCCTGGATCGGGCCGATCTTCGCCCGGCTGCCCTCCTCGAGGTCCGTCGGTCCGTTCGTCTTGCCCGCTGCGTCGCCCATGCGCGGCCCTCAGTAGCCGAGCTCGCGGGCGAGCGCGACGACCTGGGGCTTCAACCCCTGGCCGTCCTCGCGCCACGGCACCGGATCGCTCAACGACGGCATCTTGACCTGGTGTGGCCTGAACGACGGGCCCGAAAGGAAGTTCGGATCGTTGCCGAAGAGCGCGTCGAGCGGGCCGAAGCAGGCGAACGGCGACCGCTCCGGATGCATCATCTCCTCGATCGCGTCGACGTCGGTGCGCAAGCCGAGCCAGCGGCAGATCTCGACGAGGTAGCGCGGCGGATCCGTCATCATGTCCTCGCCGCGCAGGCGAAGCTGCTGCTTCGCAGGCACCGAGTCGAGGAAGTTGAGGATGTTGACGTTGAAGTCGTGCCATGCGTACTGCGGCTCGACGAAGGCGCGGTCGTCGGTGAACTCGATCGAGTTGACGAACAGCGCGAACGTGCCTTCGTAGAGGCTCATCACCGACTTGCACTGGCCGACCGGGTGGCGCGTCAGATGGAGAAAGCGCGCGTCCGGGAACGCCTGGCGGATCGCGCGCAGCCGCTTCGGGTCGACCGTGTAGGCGGGACTCTTCTCGACGATCATGAGCGGATCGACCTTGGCGACGAGCTCCTGGTAGACCGACGCGACGCTGCGGTGCTGGCGCGCCGCGCACCAGTGCTCCGCCATGCGCACGCTGTGCAGCGTCTGCTCGCCGGCGTAAATCTCGGCGACTGCGCGCAGCAGCCCGTGCCGCGTCTTCGCTTCGCTGCCCATCTCGTCGGAGTTGCGGACCCAGAGCTGGCCCAGCGTCTCGACGTTGAAGAGGCAGAGCTCGGGAAGGCCGAACGCCTGCGGATGCTGCCCGAGCATCGCATTGATGAGCGACGTGTACGAGCGCGGCGGCGCGAGCAGGAAGAGCGGCGCGACCATCGCTAATCCCTCTGCCGATCGGTGACCAGGGCGCTCACGGCACCGCGACCTGCAGCGTCCCGTTGGCGGTGCCGTCGAAGGCGCCGACCATCACCGCCAGCGGAGTCGCCTGCATGACGAAGATGTCGGCGCTGTCGGAGAGGCGCTTGCCCGACATCATCGCGAACGGTCCGCCGTTCGAGATCCGTTGCAGGCCCGCCTGGTCGTTGGTGAAGGCGCCGAGCACCGCGTACGAGATGTTCGTCGAGTCGAGCACCATCATCACCCAGTCGCCGTCCGACGTCGGGCCGAACAGCGTGCCCCACGACAAGCCTGCCGATTCCTGCAGGCCGATCCGCAGCTGCTGCGTGCCGTCGGCAGCGGGAGCGGCGCTCAGCAGGACGATCGAGCTGCCGGAGCGCGCCAACTGGAACGTGAAGGCGACGTTGTTCGCATCGACCCCCGTGAAGACGTCGCCGTTGACGGTGAGCAGATAGCTCGTCAGCACCACGGGGCAGTTCTGCGCCGCATTGACGCCGCTGTCGGTCTGGCACACCGACAGCACGTTGCCCGCGATCCGCGCCGATCCCGGGTGCGTCGACGCCGTGCCGTCGGCGGCGACGTTGCGGGTCGCGAGGTTGAAGACGCCGTCGACGATCGAGGTGATGAAGCTGCGCGCCGCGATGTAGGGCGTCGGGCCGCTGCCGAAGTCGTGGCTGCCGACGATGAGATCGTCGGCGACGCGCAAGCGCGAGTTGCCGCCGACGATGTACTCGCCGTTGCCGGGCACGAAGCTGCGTTGCGTGCTCTGCCCGTTGCCCGACATCGTGTACTGCTGGGCGTCGAAGTCGATCGTCAGGTCGTAGAGGCGCCCGTCGGCGGCGTACGCCTTGTAGGCGCCGTTGCGCTCGTCGACCGCGACGGTCGTCGTCGACGCCGAGTTGTTGGCGAGGTTCGACTCCGACGTCGCCGTCACCTCGACGTCGTTGGTGACGTTGCCGCGGGTGCCGAGCGGCACCGCCACGGCGTACGTCAGCGTCAGCCAGCGGCCGGGGTCGAGCGCGGGCACCGTCATCGTCGGGCCGAGCGTCGCCGGGCACGTCGCCCCGAACGACGGCGTGCAGCTGACCGACGTCGTGAAGGCGGGGCTGGCGGCCTGCGTGATCGTCACCGACGTCGCCGAGCTGCGGCCGCCGTTGGCGACGACGACGGTGAAGTTCGCGTTGCTGCCGGCCGCGACCGTCGGCGGGCCGACCTGCGAAACGCTCAGGTCGTTCGGCGGGACATCGACGCCGGTCGCGCTTCGCGACCCTCCGCACGAGACCAGCAGCACGGCGACCGCAAGGGCCGCCAGACGCGCACAGTTCAACAAACAATCCTCCAGCCAATCTGCCGGGTACGCGCCGCCGAATCCTGATGCGGAGGACGAAGGGACCGCCGCGTCGACTCGAGGCTAGCGCCCGCTCACCACGCGACCTTCCACGAACGGGATCTCGAAGCACTTCTCGTGCATGATCGGTCCGTGGCCGAAGTAGCCGTCCTCGCCGAACAGTTCACCATGGTCGGCGGTGACGATGAAGTAGGTGTTCTCCGGAGCCTTGGCCATGAGCTTGCCGATCAGGCCGTCGAGGTACTCGACGCAGCGGACCTGCTGGCCGTGCAGCATCTTCAGCTGCTCGGCGCTGAAACTCGCCTCGGCCCTGGTGGCGCCGGCCTTCTGCGGGTCGGCCATCGCCTTCAGCGCCCCGTGCACCCCTGAGATGTGCGGCATGTCGGCGCCGGAAAGCATGTACGGGTAGTGGGTCTCGCCGAGGTTGAGGAAGTAGTAGCGGGGCTCGTCGTCCGGGAACTCGATCTCGTCGACCATGCCGGCGAAGTCGTTGTGGTGCGGCATCAGCTTGTACTCGTCGAAATCGCGGCTGATCAGGGTGTACTTGTTGAGCACCGGCATCGACACCTTGGCGACGGTGTAATAGCCGAGCTTGGCGAGCACCTTGGGCAGCGAGATGTCGGGCAGGAAGTCCTTGAACGAGAGGTCGCCGGCGCCGGTGCGCGTCTTCCACTGCTGGAACTCCTCCTTGTAGACCTCGGAGGCGAAGACGTCGCGCGGGCTCGTGTGCGGCAGCATGCCCATCGTGAAGGCGTAGTGCGACGGTGCCGTCCACGAGGCGTACGAGTAGCGCTTCTCGATCGACCCGAGGCGGTCGATGTTCGGGCGCCGCGCCGCCAGCATCGAGTCGTAGCGGCAGCTGTCCATCACGATGAAGACGATCGGGTTGGGCGTCACGGTAGGCTCTGTCAGGTCTGCTGTTTTCAGGCGCCGAGAAGGCCGAGTTCGCGCAGCTTGGCGATGACTCGGTCGGCCGCCTCGTCGGCGCTGCTGCCGACGGTGTCGACGGTGAGCTCGGCGTGCTCGGGCGCCTCGTACGGCGAGTCGATGCCGGTGAA
>DATJIM010000061.1:0-13912 GCA_035493195.1 Caldimonas sp. | reverse complement strand
GACCGTCGCCAACGCAGCGGCGCAGCAGTCGCTCGAGCTGATGCGGCTGCCGACCCGGCTGCCGGTCGCCGGTGCCGAGCTGACGTCGACGTTCGGCAATCGCACCGATCCGTTCGCTCACACGCACGCGTTCCACGCGGGAATCGACTTCGCGGCCCCGCGCGGCACACCGATCGCATCGGCGGCGGGCGGCATCGTCGCCTTCGCCGGATTCCGCCGCGACTACGGCTGGGTCGTCGAGATCGACCACGGCAACGGCCTGTCGACGCGCTACGCGCACGCCTCCGAGCTGCTCGTCCACGCCGGCGAGGTCGTCGCGCCGGGCGACCGCATCGCGATGGTCGGATCGACCGGGCGCTCGACGGGACCGCACCTGCACTTCGAGGTGCTGCGCGCCGGCGACCACGTCGACCCGCGGCGCTACCTCGCGGGCCTGTGAGCGGAACGCTCGCGATGGCCAACGGACTCGGCCGCACCGCGACCCACGATCTCACCCGCATCGGGCTGATGCTGACGCCGCCGCCACGGCGCGTGCGGCGCTTTCTCGCCACGGTCGCGCTCGTCGCGGTCGCGTTCGCAGTGGGGTTCGGCGCGCACGAGCTGCTGCGCGAGCCGCCGGCGCCCGTCGTCGTGCGGACGCCTGCGGCACCGACTGCCGAGCTCGCGCAGCTGCGCCAGCAGCTCGAGGAGGCGCGGCTCGGCCTGCGCGTCGCGGACGCGCGCGGCCAGGAGCTCGAGCGCCAGGTCGATTCGCTCAACCAGAAGCTCACCGAATCGCAGGACGAGCTGACGTTCTTCCGCAAGGCCCGCGAAGGGCGCAAACACTAGAACCACAGGCACTCAGCAAGGAGATCGCGATGTTCGGAGAATCGAAACGGCAGCCGTTCATCAAGACGGCACAGCTCTCGACGCTCATCGCCGAAGGCGTCGAGATCATCGGCGACGTCGCGTTCGCCGGCGGCATGCGCATCGACGGCCGCGTCCGCGGCGACGTCATCGGCAGAAGGCTCGACACCACGACGGCGTCGCTCCTCGTCCTTTCCGCCAAGGGCGAGATCGAGGGCTCGATCCGCTGCGGCGATGCGGTCATCAACGGCACCGTCGTCGGCGACCTCGACGTCGAGCATCGCCTCGAGCTGCAGTCGGACGCGAAGGTGACCGGAACGATCCGCTATCGGCAACTGCAGATGGACGTCGGCGCGAGCGTGCAGGGGCACCTCCTTCGCGTCGAGGCGCAGGCAAGCGGCGGCAACGTCGTCGAGCTCGCCGCCGACAAGGCGCCGCTCGCTCTGGAGCGCCGCTGACCAGAAAGCGCCATCGTTGGCCGCGGTGGGTGCCGCCCCGCCGCCCTCACGCCATGACGACGTCGGCATGGCTGCGCAAGAATGCTCCTCGCGTGTTCCGCGTTCGTGGAGCGTTCGATGGTTCCTTGCCGTAGCAGTCGTCTCGTCGTCGCGCTCGTCGCCTCGGCGTTGGTCGTCGTCGCTGCGTGCCCCGCGCTCGCGCAGCCGCAGGCCGCCGGCGCTTGCGACACGCCGGAGCACCGCCAGTTCGACTTCTGGGTCGGACGCTGGGACGTCTACGGGCCGAAGGGCAAGAAGGCGGGGGAGAACCGGATCGAGGTGATCGCCGACGGCTGCGCGCTCCTCGAGCAGTGGAGCGGCAGCGGCGGCTTCAACGGCAAGAGCCTGAACATCTACGACGCGGGCGACCGCCGCTGGCACCAGACCTGGGTCGACAGCGGCGGCACGCTGCTCGTGCTCGCCGGCGGCCTCGTCGCGCGCAGCATGGTGATGTCGGCGGTGACGCCGGGCACGACCGATCCGAGCAAGACCGTGCAGCAGCGCATCACGTGGACGCCCGCCGCCGACGGCAGCGTACGGCAGCTCTGGGAATCGTCCGCCGACGGCGGCAGGACCTGGACCGTGGTCTTCGACGGCCGCTACGTGCGAGCGCCGTAGCGCTCCGTATCATCGGCCGACGCCGCGCGCCCGCCGCGGCATCGAAATCGCGGGCCATGTCGAGGACAACCATGGTGCAAAACCTCGTTCGCGGCGGCGCGCGCGCGCTGCTCGCGATCGCGGCGTTCGCCGCCACGCTCTTCCCCGCGACCGCCGCCGATCCGCCTCTCGTCGTCGGCTTCGTCTACGTCACGCCGGTCGGCGAGGCCGGCTGGACGTACCAGCACGAACTCGGCCGCCGCGCGCTCGAACGCGCCCTCGGCGCACGCGTCAGGACGATCGCCGTCGAAGGCGTCGCCGAAGGCCCGGACGCCGAGCGCGTGATGCGCGACCTCGTCGCGCAGCAAGGCGCGCGGCTCGTCTTCGCAACGAGCTTCGGCTACCTCGAGCCGGCGCTGCGCGTCGCCGCCGATTTCCCGCAGGTTCGCTTCGAGCACGCCGGCGGCTACAAGACCGCGCCGAACCTCGCGACGTACGACGCGCGCTACTACGAAGCGCGCTGGCTCGCCGGCTGGCTCGCCGGCAAGACGAGCAGGAGCGGCGTCGCCGGCTACGTCGCTGCGTTTCCGGTCCCGGAGGTCGTCCAGGGCATCAACGCGTTCACGCTCGGCATGCGCGCCGCCGATCCGACAGCGACGGTGCGCGTCGTCTGGCTGAACACCTGGTTCGATCCCGCCAAGGAACGCGATGCCGCGCAGGCGCTGATCGACCAGGGCGCGGACGTGCTCACCAACCACAGCGCGTCGACCGCCGTCGCGCAGACGGCGCAGGCGAACTTCGCGCGCCGCGGCGTTCGCGTCGTTCCCTATCCGAGCGACATGCGCGCGTTCGCGCCCGACGCGCAGCTGGTCGCGATCGTGCACCGCTGGGGCGGCTTCTATACGCGCATCGCGCGAAGCGTGCTCGACGGCACGTGGCAACCGACGCCGGTCTGGGGCGGAATCGCGAGCGGGATGGTCGACGTCGACGCGATCGCGCCCGCCGTGCCCGCCGACGTGCGCGCCGGCCTCGCGGCCGAGCGCGCTGCGATCGTCGCCGGCAAGCTCGTCCCGTTCGCGGCGCCGCTGCGCGACAACGCCGGCGCGCTTCGCCTCGCGCGCGGCGCCCTCGACGACGCGCAGATCAAGACGATGGACTGGCTCGTCGAAGGCGTCGTCGGCGGCGTGCCGAAGGCGCGCTGACCTCCCGCGACGCGGCTGCTCAGGCCGGCTGCAGCTCGCCGCGCGCGACCGCGTCGGCGAGCGTCGACGCCGCCGGACCGAAGGCGTACGCGTCCATGCCGAGGCTGCCCATCGTCGCGCTGTCGTGGATCCGCACCGGCGCCGTGTCGCGGCCGCCGACGCCGGCGGCGACGTACCACGGCAGCAGGTGCTCGTCGGTCGGGTGCATCTCGACCGCGTGCGGCGCGCGCTGCCGGTACGCGAAGAGCGCGTCCCAGTCGCGCGCCGTCGACCGCGCCGCGATCCAGTGGCGGAACTCGGCGTTGTCGCTCGCCTCGGGCTGGTCGGTCGGCGGCCTGAGGCCGTGGACGAACAAGCGCCGGAGGTTGTGCGTGATGCTGCCGCTGCCGACGACGAGGACGCCTTCGCGCGCGAGCGGCGCGATCGCCTCGCCCAGCGCGAACTGCGCGGCCGGCGGGTCGCTCGGCACGAACGCGAGCGGGACGATCGGAATGTCGGCGCGCGGATAGAGGAAGCGCAGCGCCGTCCACGCGCCGTGGTCGAGGCCACCCTCGTCGAGGCGCTCGGCCCGCAGGCCCGCGGCACGGACGAGCTCGACGATGCGCGCGGCGAGCGCGGGGTCGCCGGCGGCGTCGTAACGCAGCGTCCGCAGCTTCGGATCGAAGCCGCCGAAGTCGTAGATCGCCTCGTGGCGAGGCGCCGCGAGGACCACGGGAACGCGTGCGGCGGTGTGCGCCGACACGGTGACGATCGCCTTCGGCCGGCCGAACGCGGCATCGATCGCCGGCCCGAGGCGCTGCATGAACGCGCCGGCGGCGCCGGGCTCGAGCGCGATCATCGGCGAGCCGTGCGAGACGAAGAGCGAAGGCAAGATGTCCATGCCTCATTGGACCACTGGGTCGCTCGCGAGCGGTTCAACCCGGTTGCACGCAGCGTTCGCCACTCGTGTACCGTCGGCCGACCGCGTCCATGAGCACCGCACCCGTCCACCGCACGCCATCGGCATGGCAGCTCGGCCGCCGCCAGCTCGCGCGCGACTTCCGTGCCGGCGAGCTGCGCCTGCTCGTCGTCGCGGTGATGCTCGCGGTCGCCGCGCTGACCGCGGTCGGCTTCTTCGCCGATCGCATCAACGCCGGTCTGGCGCGCGACGCGCGCCAGCTGCTCGGCGGCGACGCGATCGTCGCCAGCGACCAGCCGCCGCCGGCCGACTTCGTCGCCAGGGCGCGCGCGCTCGGGCTCGTGACAGCGATCGCCGCGAACTTTCCCAGCATGGGCCGCGCTCCCGACGAGCGCGGCGGAGCGACGCGGCTCGTCAGCGTCAAGGCCGTGAGCGACGCTTATCCGCTGCGCGGCAAGCTCCGCGTTCGCGGCGGCGCCGGCGAAAGCGAGGTCGAGATCGCCGCTGCGCCGGCGCCGGGAACCGTCTGGGTCGATGCGTCCGTGCTCGATTCGCTCGGGCTTCGCGTCGGCGATGCGCTGCTGCTCGGCGACGCGCAACTGAAGATCGCGCGCGTCATCGTCATCGAGCCCGACCGCGGCACCGGATTCGCGAGCCTCGCTCCGCGCGTGATGCTGAACGACGCCGATCTGCCGGCGACCGGCCTCGTTCAGCCGGCGAGCCGCATCTCGTACCGCCTTGCGATCGCGGCGCCGACGGGCCGCGACGCCGCCGTCGGCGAGTTCGTTGCATGGGCCGAGAACGAGATCAAGGCGAAGAGCCTGCGCGGCATCCGCATCGAGTCGCTCGCCACCGGTCGGCCCGAGATGCGGCAGACGCTCGACCGTGCCGAGAAGTTCCTCAACCTCGTCGCGCTGCTCGCCGCGCTGCTTGCCGCGGTCGCGGTCGGCATCGCGTCGCGCGACTTCGCCGACCGCCATCTCGACGACTGCGCGATGCTGCGCGTGCTCGGCCTGCCGCAACGCACGATCGCGCTGCAGTACCTGGTCGAGTTCGCGCTCGTCGGCGTCGTCGCGAGCGTCGGCGGGCTCGTCATCGGCTTCGCGGTCCACCACGTCTTCGTCTGGCTGCTCGCCGGGCTCGTCGATGCCGTGCTGCCGCCGGCAAGCGCCTGGCCGGCGCTGTTCGGCGCCGGCGTCGGCTTCACGCTCTTGTTCGGCTTCGGCGTCGCTCCGGTGCTGCAGCTCGCGCGCGTGCCGCCGCTGCGCGTGATCCGGCGCGATGTCGGCGCGCTCAAGCCGGCGTCGCTCGCCGTCCTCGGCGCCGGCGCGCTCGGCTTCGCTGCGCTGCTGCTCGCGGTCGCGAGCGACGTCAAGCTCGGACTGATCGCGGTCGGCGGCTTCGCCGGCGCGGTGGTGGTCTTCGCGCTGCTGTCATGGCTCGCGCTCGTGGTCCTGAGGAGCGCCGTGCCCGACGCGCGCGCGCCGCGCTGGCTGATCCTGGCGACGCGCCAGCTCGCGGCGCGGCCGGCGTTCGCGGTGCTGCAGGTCTCCGCGCTCGCGGTCGGCCTGCTCGCACTGGTGCTGCTCGCGCTGCTCCGGACCGACCTCGTCTCGAGCTGGCGGCAGGCGACGCCGAAGGACGCGCCGAACCGCTTCGTGATCAACGTGCAGCCGCCGCAGGCCGACGCCTTCCAGGAGAAGATCCGCGCGTTCGGCGTCACGCGCTACGACTGGTTCCCGATGATTCGCGGGCGGCTCGTCGCGGTCGACCAGAAGCCGATCGGCCCCGACGACTTCGCCGATCCGCGCGCGCGCCGGCTCGTCGACCGCGAGTTCAACCTGAGCCACAGCGCGACGCTGCCGGCCCACAACCAGGTCTCGGCCGGCCGCTGGACGAACGACGAGCGAGGCGGCCTCAGCGTCGAGGAAGGTCTCGCCGAAACGCTCGGCTTGAAGCTCGGCCAGGTGCTTCGCTTCGATCTCGGCGGCACGATGGCGGAGGGCCGCATCACGAGCCTGCGCAAGGTCGACTGGTCGTCGATGCGGGTCAACTTCTTCGTCCTCTTTCCGACCGCGACGATGGTCGACGCGCCGGTCAGCTACATCGCCGCGTACCGCGCGCCGGCGACACCGGGATTCGACAACGCGATCAGCCGCGACTTTCCCAACATCACCTCGATCGACGTCTCGGCGTCGATCGCGCAGGTGCAGCGCGTCCTCGACCAGGTCGTGCGCGCGGTCGAGTTCCTGTTCGGCTTCACGCTCGCGGCGGGCCTCGTCGTCCTCTTCGCCGCGGTCAGCGCGACGCGCGAATCGCGCGCGCGCGAGTTCGCGGTGATGCGCGCGCTCGGCGCGAGTGCGCAGCTGCTCGCGCAGGTGCAGCGCGCCGAGCTGCTCGGCGTCGGCGCGCTCGCCGGCCTGCTCGCGTCGATCGCCGCGGTGGCCGTGAGCTGGGCGCTCGCGCGCTGGGTGTTCGAGTTCAGCTGGAACCCGTCGCCCATCGTTCCGCTCGCCGGCGCGGTCGCCGGCGCGCTGCTGGCGCTCGCTGCTGGGTGGTGGGGACTGCGCGAAGTGCTGCGCAGGCCTGTCGTGCAGACGCTTCGGCAGGCCGCGGACCTGTAGCGGCGACGCGGCGCGCAGCCTGCGAGTCGACCACCGAGCGCGGCATCGCGGCGGGGTGGCTGGGTTCCGCTCCATGTCCCCCGGACCTGGCCTGAACGGCCGGTCCTCCTCCTCTACTTCCGCTCCACCCAGCCACCCCACCGCGATGCCCCGAACCGCCGTGCCGTGCGAGCAAGCGGTGACGCTGGCGCGGACGTCGGGTGACCGGTGGAACGGAAGTAAAGGAGGAGGGCCGGCCGTTCAGGCCAGGCCCGGGGGACATGGAGCGGAACCGGTCACCCGGCGTTCGCGTCAGCGCGCTCAGTGGACCGAGCCCACAGCGGCATGACGCGGGGAACTGCGCGTGAGGTGCACAACGTTCGTGAGGTTTGTCATTGCACGCCACCGCGCGACCGGCGCGAGGGGCGAACCGCGCGCCCCGGTCGGCATACTGCGCCGTCATGTCCGCGCCGGCCCGCGACCGCGTCTACCGCATCCTCCATCTCGAGGACTCGGCGCCTGATCACGAGGTGCTCGTCGCGCATCTTCTGCGCGGCGGGATGAACGCCCAGGCGCGGCGGATCGAGTCGGAGAACGCGTTCCTCGAGGCGCTCGACGAGCCGTGGGACGCGGTCGTCTCCGACTACAACCTGCCCGGCTTCTCGGGCCTCGTCGCGCTGGAGCTGCTGAAGGCGAGCATGCGCGAGATTCCGTTCATCCTCGTCTCGGGCGAGATCGGCGACGACACCGCGGTCGAAGCGATGCGCAACGGCGCCAACGACTACCTGCAGAAGAGCAACCTCGCGCGCCTCGTTCCCGCGCTGCTGCACGCGATCGACGCCGCCGAGACGCGACGTGCGCGCATCAAGGCGGACCGCGACCTGATCGCGTCGAAGCAGCGCCTGCACGAGCTCGCGCAGCACCTGCAGACGAGCGTCGAGCACGAGCGCGCGGCGATCGCGCGCGAGATCCACGATGACGTCGGCGGGTCCCTCACCGCGCTCAAGTTCGACCTCGCGTGGATCGCGCGCCACTCGAGCTCGCCGCAGGTCGTCGCGCGCGTGCAGTCGGCGCTCGAGACGGTGTCGCACGCGGTCGAATCGAGCCAGCGGATCATGCACAACCTCAGGCCGGCCATCCTCGAGCAAGGCCTGGTCGCGGCGCTGCACTGGATCGCGCTGCGCTTCGAGCGCAGGAGCGGAGTCGTCTGCCACCTGCGGCTGCCGAAGCAGCCGCTCGAGCTGCCGCAGGGCGTCCCGCTGGTCGCCTATCGCACCGCGCAGGAGGCGCTGACCAACATCAGCAAGCACGCGCAGGCCACCCGCGTGCAGATCGACCTCTCGCTCGCCGGCGGCGTGCTCTCGCTCGAGATCACCGACAACGGCCGCGGAGTCAGCCAGGAGGATCTCGCCAAGGCGCGCTCGTTCGGCATCCGCGGCTTGCAGGAGCGCGCGACGACGGTCGGCGGCTGGATCGACCTCTCGAGCGGACCGCACGGCACGACCTTGATCCTCTCGGTGCCGCTCGACTCGCCCGAGAGCGCGTACGTCCCCGCGCCGCCCGACAAGTCGTACGACCCCAGCCAGTGGGCCGACGTCTGAATCGATGGAGCTTCGATGATCCGCGTCATCCTCTGCGACGACCACGCCCTGATCCGGCGCGGCATCCGCGACACGCTCTCCGACGCCGCCGACATCGAGGTCGTCGGCGAGGCGGGCGACTACGGCGAGCTGCGTGCGCTGCTGCGCGACAAGACGGCCGACGTCCTCGTCCTCGACATCAACCTGCCGGGCCGCAGCGGCCTCGACGTCCTCCATGCACTCAAGGACGAGGGCACCGCGATGCGCGTCCTCGTCGTCTCGATGTACCCAGAGGACCAGTACGCCATCCGGGCGCTGCGCGCCGGTGCGTTCGGCTACGTCAACAAGGGCGGCGACCCGGCGCTCATCGTGAGCGCGGTGCGCACCGTCTCGCAGGGTCGCAAGTACGTGACTCCCGAGATCGCCCAGATGCTGGTCGAGAGCCTGACGGCGCCGGCGCTCGAGAACGCGCACGACAAGCTGTCCGACCGCGAGATGCAGACGCTCGTCATGATCGCGTCCGGCAAGCGCCTCTCCGACATCGCCGACGAGCTGATGCTGAGCCCGAAGACCGTCAGCGTGTATCGAGCGCGCGTGCTCGAGAAGCTCGGCCTCGCGAACAACTCCGAGATGACGGTCTACGCGATCCGCCAGGGGCTCGTCGGGAGTTGACGAGGCCCTAGCATCGGCCTTCGCCGATGACCAGCACAGCGCTCCGGCGCACCGTCGTCGCGGTCGCGCTCCTCAACCTCGCCTACTTCGGCGTCGAGTTCGCGGTCGCGCGCGCGATCGGATCGGTGTCGCTGTTCGCCGACAGCGTCGACTTCCTGGAGGATGCGTCGATCAACACGCTGATCGCGGTCGCGCTCGGCTGGCCGCCGCGCCGCCGCGCCGCGCTCGGCATGGTGCTCGCCCTGATCCTGCTCGTTCCGGGAATCGCGACCGTCGTGACGGCATGGCAGAAGCTGCAGCTGCCGGTCGCCCCCGATCCGGTGCTGCTCGGCGTGACCGGCGCCGGCGCGCTCGTCGTCAACCTCGCGTGCGCGCTGCTCCTGGCGCGCTTCCGCGCCCACGCCGGCAGCCTTTCTCGCGCGGCGTTCCTGTCGGCGCGCAACGACGCCTTCGCCAACGTCGCGATCGTCGTCGCCGGCGCGCTGACGGCGCTCGTCGGCAACGCCTGGCCGGATCTCGTCGTCGGCGTCGGCATCGCGATCCTCAACGCCGATTCGGCGCGCGACGTCTGGCGCGCAGCGCGCGACGAGCGTCGCACCGCCGAGCCGTGACGATCGGCGGGCGCGTCAGCCCGCCGCGCGCCGGCGCACGCATTCGACATACGCGTCGCCGTCGGGCGGTCTGGCGCTGCGCTGCGCGTCCCACAGCATGCGGCCGAGGCATTCCATCGCTTCGTGCTGCGCGTCGTGCAGCGAGCCTCGCCGCGCCGCGAGCGCCTCGACCGCAGCGCGGATGCCGCGCGGCTGGTCGATCGAGACCTGCTCGCTGATCGACAGGTGCATCGAGAGATGCAGGAACGGATTCTCGCGGCCACCCTCGGCAGGGTACGTCGCCGCGACGGCCGCGTCGGCGTCGGCGAGGTCGGTGCGGTATTCGGGATGGGCGTCGATCCAGTCGGCCGCGATCGTCTCGAGCGGCGTCAGCGGCAGCCGCTCGTCGCGCTTGCGGCGCGCGTCGACGAAGAAGCGGCGGACATCGGAAGGGCTCGGCTCGAACACGCTCGGATTGTCGCAACGTCGTTCGCTCGCTGCCGCGCTCGCGAGCGAAGACCGCGCCGGCTCGCGACAATCGGGCGACCCCCTTGCCCAGCCTCGCCATGGACATCACGACCGAGCAGCTCTTCGACGATGCCCGCAGCCACAACGGCTTCACCACCGCGCCCGTCTCCGACGACGAGCTGCGCCGCATCTACGAGCTGATGAAGTGGGGTCCGACCTCGGCGAACTCGTCGCCGGCGCGGATCGTCTTCGTCCGCTCCGCCGAAGCCAAGGCGAAGTTGCTCGCGTGCGTGTCGCCGGGCAACGTCGCCAAGACGACGTCGGCACCGGTCACCGCGGTGCTCGGGATCGACTACGCGTTCTACGAGAAGCTGCCCTTCCTCTTCCCGCACGTCGACGCGACGTCGTGGTTCGTCGGCAAGACCGCGCACATCGAGGCGACGGCGTTTCGCAACGCGAGCTTGCAGGGCGGCTACTTCCTGCTCGCGGCGCGCGCGATCGGCCTCGACTGCGGGCCGATGAGCGGCTTCGACCACGCCAAGATCGACGCCGCGTTCTGGGCCGGAACGAGCGTCCGCACGAACTTCATCTGCAACCTCGGCCACGGCGACCGTTCGAAGCTGTTCGCGCGCAGCCCCCGGCTGCCGTTCGACGAGGCGTGCCGGATCGAGTGACCGCGGCGCGCCTCGATCGGCGCGCCGCGGCCATGGCGGCTCAGCGCCAGGTGCGCTTGCGGTTGTCGAAGCGGTCGCGGGCGTTGGGGATGCCGTCGCCGTCGACGTCCCAGCGCGGGTTGTAGACGCGGTCGACGCGGTTCGGGATGCCGTCACCATCGACGTCCCAGCGCGTCGGCGCGCGGTACGCGGCGCGGGCGTCGTAGCGGTGGTCGTACCGATTCTCGTAGCGGACGACCGGCGCCGGCGCGAAGACCGGGGCCGGCGCGAACAGGGGCCGCACCGGCGCCGCGAACGGCGTGCCGATCGTGACCGAGAACTGGACGTCGTCGCGCCCGTGCGCCTGGGCCGCTGCTGCGGCGAGCGTGCCGGCGAAGGCGACGGCGACGATGGCGAGCTTCCTGGCGTTCATGCGAGTTCTCCTGGTTCGGCGGCTGCGCGGATCGCGCAGCGCTGCACGTGCTCAATCAACGCACGAGCACGCCGGCGAACGACCGCCGGAGGTCAACCCCACGTAAAGAAGCGTTGCCTCAGGGCGGATCGGCGGCGCCGCTGCTCCAGCCGGCGCGGCCCTGGCGCTCTTCGGCCTGCCTGCGCTCGAGCGCGAACAGCTCCTCGAGCTGCTGGCGGCCCTGCCGCGCCGCGGCGATCAGGCGCGCCTCGTCCTTGCGGTGCGGCGCGATCGCCGCGAGCTGGGCGACGTTGTAGCGGCGAAAGCGCAGTGCGAGCTTCCTGGCGTGGTGCGGCTGCCAGCCGAGCTGCTCGAGCGTGCTGCGTGCGCTCATCAGCGCCGAGTCGAGCGTCTCGCGCTCGATCATCCGCACGCCGAGCTCGTACAGCTCATAGTAGTGCTGGACGTTGCGCGCGCGGGCGACGATCGCGGCGCGCGGGAAGTTGGCGCGGATCATCTTGACGCAGTCGACGCTCTGCTCGATGTCGTCGATCGCGACGACGATGACGCGCGCCTGGTCGGCGCCCGCCGTGCGCATCAGGTCGAGACGCGTGACGTCGCCGTAGTAGACACGCCAGCCGAAGCGCCGCATCGCCTCGATCTGCTCGGCGCTGTGGTCGAGCACGGTCGGCTGGATGCCGTTGGCGTAGAGCATGCGGCCGACGATCTGCCCGTAGCGGCCGAAGCCGGCGATGATCACCGGCTCCTTCTGCGGCTCCTTCAGCTCCTCGACGTCGGTGCGCGCCCCGCCGCCGAGCAGCGGCGTCCACCAGCGGTCGGCGACGACGAGGAGCAGCGGCGTCAGCAGCATCGAGATCGCGATCGACGCGATCAGGAACGACGCCGTCGGCGCGGTGATCGCACCGGTGCTCGCTGCGGTCTGGAAGACGACGAAGCCGAACTCGCCGCCCTGCGCGAGCAGCACGACGAAGACCGGCCGTTCGAGCGACGGGATCGGCATCGTGCGCGCCATCGCCCACAGCACCGCCGCCTTCAGGAGCAGGAAACCGATCACCGTCGCGGCGACGAGCAGCGGCTGCGCGATGACCACCGCGAAGTCGATCGTCATGCCGACAGCGATGAAGAAGAGCCCGAGCAGCAGGCCCTTGAACGGCTCGATGTCGGTCTCGAGCTCGCGCCGGTACTCGCTCTCGGCGAGCAGAACGCCGGCGAGGAACGCGCCGAGCGCCATCGACAGGCCGACCGCGTTCATCAGCGCCGCGGTCGCGACGACGAGGAGCAGCGACGCCGCGGTGAAGATCTCGGGCGTGTCGCTCGCCGCGATCCAGCGCAGCGCCGGGCGCAGCAGCAGCCGGCCGCCGAGGATGATCGCGGCGATGGTGCCGACGACCTTGGCGGCGCCGAGCCAGCCGCCGCCGGCGCTGCCTGCGGCGCCGGCCTGCGCGGCGAGGAACGGGACGAGCGCGAGGATCGGGATCGCCGCGATGTCCTGCAGCAGCGAGACGCTGAGGATGCTCTCGCCCGACGTCGTCTGCAGGATGTTGCGCTCGGCGAGGACGCCGAGGCCGATCGCCGTCGACGACATCGCGAGGCCGAGCGCAGCGACGACGGCGAGCCGCCAGTCGATGCCGAACGCGAGCGCGGCGAGCGCGAGCAGCAGCGTCGAACCGAAGAGCTGCAGGCTGCCCCAGCCGAAGATCGGCTTTCGCAGCGCCCACAGCCGCTGCGGCTCGAGCTCGAGCCCGACGAGAAAGAGCATCAGCACGACGCCGAACTCGGCGAACTGCAGCATGTCCTCGGGGCGAGTGACGAGCTTCAGGCCCCAGGGTCCGATCAGGATGCCGGCGGCGAGGTAGCCGATGATCGAGCCGAGCCCCGCGAAACGTGCGAGCGGCACCGCGAGCACGGCGGCGGCGAGATAGATCAGGCTCGCGCTCAGCCAGGCGCTGTGCTCCATCTCAGGCCGGCTCCATCGACCGATCGACGGGGCGCGCGGTGTCGGGGACGCGGCATTCGACGCAGTCCTCGACGAATTCCATCTCCGGCCAGTCCGGATAGGTCGCGAGATGCTTGGCATACGACTGCGCGTGCTCGGCGAGTTCCGCGTCGCTCGCGCGGTGCGCGCCGTGCAGCACATGCGGCGGCAGGAAGCGCATCCCGCACAGCGCCGCTGTCTGCTCGTAGGGCGGGAGGAACGCGTCGAAGAAGTAGCGGTTGTAGCCCTCGGGGCGGTACGACTCCTCGGCGCCGCCGGTGCTGGCGACGAGCCAGACGTCCTTGCCGCGCAGGGCCGTGCCGCCGGGGCCGTACGCCCAGCCGAAGCCGAGCACGTCGTCGCACCAGAGCTTCATCAGCGGCGGCATGCCGTACCAGCGGATCGGGTGCTGCCAGACGACGAGCCGCGCCGCCGCGAGCGCCGCCTGCTCGGCGTCGACGTCGATCAGGTAGTCGGGATAGAGCGCGTAGAGATCGCGCACCGCGACGCGGCCGTTGCCGTCCTTCTGCAGCGCGAGCGCCGCGTCGAGGAGGCGGCGGTTCGCGCGCGACTGCTCGAGCTCGGGATGGGCGACGAGGACGACGATCTCGGCGCCGTGCGCCGCATCGGCGCTCGCGGAGGGTTCGTTGGCTGGCATCGGTGGCGGTGGGTAGGAGCGCGTCGTCGCGAGGTGGGATCGACGCGAGCGCCGGCGCTAACATACCCGCAAAACGAGAAGGGAGTGCCGCATGCCGGTGATCGTGGTCGCGAACCCGAAAGGCGGCGTCGGCAAGACGACGCTGTCGACCAACCTGGCGGGCTACCTCGCCTCGCGCGGCCACGCGGTGATGCTCGGCGACGTCGACCGGCAGCAGTCGTCGAAGACGTGGCTGGGGCT
>DATJIM010000060.1:0-21891 GCA_035493195.1 Caldimonas sp. | reverse complement strand
TCTCCACCGCCGTCGCTCGAAACGCCTGCCCGGGATCGACATGCCCGGCGAGCGCGCGCGAGATCGCCAGCAGCCTGTCGACGAGGACCGGAGAAACGCTGTCCACGTGGAGGCGGGTTCGTGGTTCGAGGCGGCGCAGCGGCAGGACGCCTGCGGCGATGGATGCGCCGAGCGTACTGCGGTCTTCGAATCGGCTCATCAGGGTGATCGCGCGGGCGCGGCGCTCAGGCGCGGCGTGACTCGAAGGCCATGGCCATCACCGCAGACCTAAGAGCAACATGGCGCCGACCAGAAGGCCAGCGACGCCTGTGGCTCCTGGGTCGCACGGCGGCCCGGGGCGCGAAACTCGTGTGAGAGGGCCCGAGCCCTGCTCCGTGACGCGCAGCGTGATGCCGTTGGCCTGGATGTCGCGTTGACTCTGCTCGCCCATCTCCGCTCCCGAAGCGCCCGGAAGGGGTCAGGAGCATGCTAGTCGACTGCGTCCCGCATGAGCAAAAGCGGTAATAAGACCGCCAACGTTGGCCCGCGCACTCTCAGGCCAGTGGGCGCGCGCGGGAGAATCCGCGCGCACGCGAAGCTTCCAGCCGGTACGCCAAGGGGGTTCCCTCGGAGCTCGAACAGGAGCACAGAGCGGCCATGGCCACTGCAGCAGAGTTGCCCAACTCGCTCGGCGCCGACGCGAAGGCTCGGCTCTGGCAGCGTCAGCTCGACCAAGTGATGGGTCACGCAGCGATCGCGTCGGTGCTCGCGACGCTCTTCGCAGCGCTGATTGCAGGATTTTTCGGCCCGCAACTGGGCGTGGCGGCGGCTCAAGTGTGGTTTGTCGCCAAGGCGGCCGCTGCGGCGCCGCGCATCGCGGTCGCCGTCGGCTACAAGCAGGACCGGGTGCGCGACTTGGTTCGCGATCGACCGTGGGTGCTCTACTCCACGATAGCGATCGACGGGCTCATCTGGGGTGTGGCCGGGCTTGGCGTGATGCTTGCGCCGGTAGACGCAGCCTCTGCCTTGGTGGCGTGCCTCGCGGTCGTGGCGACTGTCGCGACCTTGGGGCTGCAAGTGCAGTTGCGCGCCACGGTGCTGTTCGCGGTGCCGATCCTCGCCCTTACGATCGTCGGCCTCTTGCTGCGTTTCGATGGGTTCGGTGTGTTCGCAGCGCTCGGGCTCAGCCTTCTCGCGCTGCAGCTCTGTGCCTCGGCGTTCGCTGCCGAAAGAAGGCTTGCGCGCGAAGTCTTGTCCCTGGAGCAGTTGTCACACGCCTTGGGATTGCAGCGGGAAACAGCAGAACGGTTGGAGGAAACGAGCGAGAAATTGCGCCTCGAGGGACAGGGCAAGTCGAAGTTCCTCGGCACGATGAGCCATGAGCTGCGTACACCGCTGCATGGAATCCTGGGCGTCGCCGCGCTGCTCAAACGCGAGCCTTTGAACCCGGGCGCGCTCTCGCGTCTGGCCATCATCGAAGCGCAAGGCGAGCACCTTCTGACACTCATCGGCGCCTTGCTCGATGTCGCACGCATCGAGAGCGGGCGCCTCGCGTTGTACCCGACGCCCTTCGACCTTGCCGCAGAGGTGAGCCGCATCGGCGACCTTTATCGCGAGCGTGTGTCCGGCACTCCGGTGACCTTGACGTTCGATGCGAAGTTGCCGGACAGCTGCTGGGTGCTGGGAGATGCCGCGCGGGTGCGCCAGGTGCTGCATAACCTCCTCGGCAACGCGGTGAAGTTCACGAAGCAAGGGTGGATTCGTCTCGAAATCGAGCGGGGTGAGCACGGCGAGACGACGTGCACGATCGCCGACACGGGCGCAGGTATCTCGGCCGAGGATCAACGCCGGCTGTTCGAAGCATTCGCGCAGACCGCGTCTGCCGCGATCCAGCCGGACGTCGGCACTGGTCTCGGGCTCGCCATCTCCCGGGAATTGGCCCATGCGATGGGTGGCGACGTGACCGTGGAGAGCGTGGTGGGCCTTGGGTCCAAGTTCCGGTTCACCGCCATCCTTCCAGCCGCCGACCCGCCGATCGTCGCCGGCGAGGCCCGATACGACGCGGCCAATTCGGCGCCCGCGCCGCACGCCCTCACGGGCTATCGTGTGCTGCTGGCCGAGGACAACGACGTCAACGCTCTGATCGCCGAAGCCGCGTTGCGGCAACTGGGCGTCGACGTCACGCGGGTCAGCAGTGGCCGTGACGCCGTCGCTGCGGCGATGGCGACACAGCGGCCGCACGCGGTGCTGATGGACCTCCGCATGCCTGAGCTCGACGGCCTTTCGGCCGCCCGTGAAATACGGGCGCGCGAGCACGAGGCTCGCATCTCATGCGTCCCGATCATCGCGCTCACGGCCAATTCGAGCCGCGACGACATGGCTGCGTGCCAGGACGCGGGGATGAACGACTTCCTGAGCAAGCCTTTCGGTGCCGAGGTTCTTGCGAAGACCCTCGCAGCGCACCTCGGACCGGGCATTCCACTGCTCGCCGATGAGACCGACGAGCTAATGGGAGGCCGCGATGGTGAGGTGCGGTCCAGTCGGAGCGGGGCGCTGCATTGACCTGAGTGCGATGTCGGGATGCTCTGTCTCGACCATGAAGCGCAGGAGTCGATGCCGCCCTTC
The DNA here is from genome assembly GCA_035493195.1 of Caldimonas sp. Taxonomy (GTDB): domain Bacteria; phylum Pseudomonadota; class Gammaproteobacteria; order Burkholderiales; family Burkholderiaceae_C; genus Schlegelella_A. The sequence continues at coordinate 19,287 of DATJIM010000060.1, read as the reverse complement.
ATACCAGTCTCGCGCCGCGGACGCGACGTTGAAGACGAAGATGCGATGCGGCAGCTTCCAGCCGTGCCCCAGCGGGACCATGCGGCCGTCGCTGTACAGGTCCTTGGCGCCGAGGTACTCGTACTGCTTGATCAGCCCGGGTTTGCGCGCCCCGATGATCAACCACTCGATGTCGGCCTCCAGAAACTTGAGATAGCCGGCTTTCCATAGCGCGGGCTTGACGAGTGGGTCGGCGCCCGGGGAGACGACGAGCCGAGTCATCTCCCCACGCTTGCTCCCGGCAATCCAGGCCGGCAGCTCGAGGAACTCCTCGATCTCGAGATGACCAGCACGGGTGTTGTCCACGAGGCGCATCGCTCCGATCGTCTCGCCAGACGCCTTGTCGATGCACATGAACACCGTCGTCGAGGCTGCGAGGTCGATGGCGTCGGGCTCGGCCATGATTTCGCGGAGGGCCGGCGCGTGCCTGCCGTAGCAGGAGGCGCGCAGCTCGCAAACGCTCGCGAGATCTTCACGCGTCGCGACTTCGCGCAAAGTGAAGCTGAGTGAATCTACTGACTTCGCGAACATGCTGTCGTGGCCGGTGATGTGTCTCTGCCCAGCCGGATCGATTTCCCCGCCCGAGTCTGCCCCAATCGGCCGGTGGCGCGAAAGCATTTCGCTGCCAATCGCGCGCGAAGGCGGCGCTCGTCAACGTGGAGCGCCGTTGATCTTCAATTTCGCGGCTCGCTAGTCAACGTGATCTTCGCCTCCCGCACCACCTTCACCTAGATCGCGACGTCGTTGTCGACGAGCGCCTTGAACGCCCAGGCCGACGATCCCCCGGCTCCGCCTCGAGCTTGGCCCATGTCTCCCTCAGCTCCGGATCGGCGAACGCCTTGACGACGGCGTCGGTGAGCTGCTGCACCACGGCGGTCGGCGTCCCGGCCGGCACCCAAAGTCCGCACCACGACGTGATCTCGAAGCCGGCGAGGCCCGACCCGATCGCGGTCAGCACCATCGGGATCGCCGCGCTCGTGAGGGTCAGGGGGTCGAGCCGTCCTTGGCGGCGCGAGCATGACGATCGCGGCACGGCTAGGTGAGCGCTGCCGTCAGGGTTCCTCGCGCCGATCCTGATTCCGCCGCTGACGCATCTGCTCCTGGGGGAACGGAGCCGGGCCGGCGCTGTTCGCGGCCCTGCTCGCCTTCGCCGGCGTGCTGATCACGGTGCAGGGCGCGCCGAGCTTCGGCCGCGAACGCGGCCTGGGGCTCGCCGACATCCGACAGCGTCATCGCTTCCGCCAAGCCGAGCCGCGTCAGCGAAATGAAGAAAAGGAATGCAGTGGCCGGGAGAATCAGGATGCCGCGCGCCAGTGCGCGGGACCATGTCGCGCGTCAATCTCGGCCGGCCTTGCCACCACCGCACGGCGAACGCGCTGCACAAGACATATCGACCCAGCACGGCGTATGCGACCGAGTACGAGCGGGTGAGCTCCTTGACCGTCGCATCGAGTGCGCAAAGCGCGGCGGTGCCGGCAGAGCTGACGAGAAAGGGGCGAGGCGACGACATCGTGGCAGCGAACGGCCCCGCGCCTGCACTTCGGGGCGACGGCAGTGCCGACGATGCCAGTGCCGCCACGACCACAGCCACAGCCGCAGCCGCCGGACTGGCTCGCCGCCGCCCGACGCCGCGAGGGGCAGCGCGCCCGTCCGCTCTGCGACGTTGTCCTACGCGGCGCGACCGTCGGCTGCCGTAGATTCTTCGGGGCCCGAAAATGTCCCACGAGAACTCCAACGACGGGACGGTCACCGTGAAGACGCAAAGCGACGACCGCGTGTCGACCGGCGTCGAGGGTCTCGACGAGATCCTCGGCGGCGGCCTGACGCGCAACCGCGTGTACCTGCTCGAGGGAACTCCGGGCACCGGCAAGACGACCTTCGCGCTGCGCTTTCTCATCGCGGGCGCCGAACGCGGCGAGCGCGGCCTCTACGTCACGCTCTCCGAGACCGCGGACGAGCTGCAGGCGGTCGTCGACTCGCACGGCTGGAAGCTCGACGGAATCGACGTCTTCGAGCTCGTCGACGAAGGCGCTCGCGACCCCGAGGCCGAGCAGTCGATCCTCTATCCCGCGGAAGTCGAGCTCGGCGAGACGATCCGCAGCCTCACCGGGCGCGTCGAGCGCGACGCTCCGACCCGCGTCGTGTTCGACAGCCTCTCCGAGATGCGGCTGCTCGCGCAGGATCCGCTCCGCTACCGCCGCCAGGTGCTCGCGCTCAAGCAGTTCTTCGCGACGCGCTCGTGCACCGTCTTCCTCGTCGACGACAAGACGTCCGGCCCCGGCGACCTGCAGCTACACAGCATCTCGCACGGCGTGATCAGCCTCGAGCAGGCGATCCAGGAGTACGGCACCGAGACGCGGCGCCTGCGCGTCGTCAAGATGCGCGGATGCAAGTTCCAGGGCGGGCTGCACGACTTCGTGCTCGACACCGGCCGGATCGCCGTGTACCCCCGGCTCGTCGCGTCGCGCTACCGCGTCGAGGTCGATCACGTCCAGGTCGGCACCGGCTCGAAGGAGCTCGACACGATGCTCGGCGGCGGTCTGTCGCGGGGGACGAGCACGCTGCTGATCGGGCCGTCGGGCGTCGGCAAGACGACGACCGCGGTCCACTGCATGCACGCGGCGCTGCAGCGCGGCGAGCGCGCCACGTACTACCTGTTCGACGAAGGGCTCTCGACGCTGCTCCTGCGCAGCAGGATGCTGCACGTGGACATCGAGCCGTTCGTGCGCTCGGGCGCGTGCCGCGTCGTCCCGGTCGATCCTGCCGAGCTGTCCCCCGGCGAGTTCGCGACCCTCGTCGTCGACGCCGTCACCGAGCACGGCTCGTCGTTCATCGCGATCGACAGCCTGAACGCGTACCTGCAGGCGATGCCGGGCCAGACGTTCCTGCTCCTGCACATGCACGAGCTGCTGACGTTCCTCAATCACCGATCGGTGACGACGATGATGATCGTCGGCCAGCATGGCAGCGTCGGCGAAGTCCGCACCGACATCGACGTCAGCTATCTGGCCGACGCGACGCTGCTGTTCCGCTTCTTCGAGGCCGCGGGCGCGGTGCGCTCGGCGATCACCGTCGTGAAGAGCCGCACCGCGGCCAACGAGCGCACGATCCGCGAGTTCAGGCTCAGCGCCGAGCGCGGCCTCGAAATCGGCGACCCGATCGTCGGCTTCCAGGGCGTGATCGGCGACACCGTCCAGTACACCGGCGTGACGAAGATGCTCGGCGACGCGTCGCCATGAGCTTGCAGCCGTCGACGCCGCTCGAGCGTCGGGTCCTCGTCCATGCGCCGCGCGGCCGCGACGCGGGGGTGATCTCGCAGGTGCTCGCGGCCCAGGCGATGCACGCCGAGGCGTGCGACTCGCTCGACGCGCTGACCGACGCGCTTGCCGCCGGCGCGGGTGCGGCCTTCGTCACCGAGGAAGCGCTCGTCGACGCGCCGCTCGACGCGCTCGGCACGTGGATCGAACGGCAGCCGCCGTGGTCCGACTTCCCGTTCGTCGTCCTCGTCACGCGCCGCGTCGGCCGCCGGCCGAGCGAGGCGTCCGGTGCGCTGGCGCGGCTCGGCAACGTCGTCCTGCTCGAGCGGCCGCTCCACGCCGAGACGCTCGCCAGCGCGGCGCGATCGGCGCTGCGCGCGCGCGACCGCCAGTACGAGACGCGGCGGCATCTCGGCGAGCAGGAGCAGGCACGCCTCGCCGAGCGGCTCGCCAACGCCGAGGCGATCCGCGCCAACGAGGCGCTCGAGGTCGCCGTCGAGGCCGGCGAGCTCGGCACCTTCCACTGTCCGTATCCGCTCTCGGTCATCGAGTGGAACGCCAAGTGCAAGGAGCACTTCTGGCTGCCGCCCGATGCGCACGTCGACTTCGACCGCTTCTATTCGATCGTGCACGCCGACGATCGCGAGCGCACCCGCGCGGCGATCGAGGCCGCGGTCGACGGCCGGGCGGTCTACGACGTCGAGTACCGCACCGTCTCGCCCGACGGCGTCTGGCGGTGGATCCGCGCCAAGGGCCGCGTCTACCGCGACGCCGGCGGTCAGCCGACACGCTTCGACGGCGTGACGATCGACATCAGCCACCAGAAGCATCTCGAGGAAGAGCGCGAGGCGCTGCTCGCAGCGGAGCGCGCGGCGCGCGTCGACGCCGAGCGCGCGAGCCGGATGAAGGACGAGTTCCTCGCCACGCTTTCGCACGAGCTGCGCACGCCGCTCAGCGCGATCCTCGGCTGGACGCATCTGCTCGGCCGCGCCGGCGCGGCCTCGGTCGACGTCGCCAAGGCCGCGGCGACGATCGAGCGCAACGCGCGCGCCCAGGCGCGGCTCATCGAGGAGCTGCTCGACGTCAGCCGCATCACGTCGGGACGGCTGCGGCTCGACATCCAGCCGGTGCCGATCACGACCGTGTTCGAAGCGGCGGTCTCGTCGCTCCGGCCTGCGGCGGACGCGCGCGCGATCACGCTCACGCAGATGCCCGACGACGTCGGGGATGTCCTCGCCGACGCCGCGCGTCTGCAGCAGATCGTCTGGAACCTGCTCTCGAACGCGATCAAGTTCACGCCGGCCGGAGGCCACGTGACGCTCGCGGCGGAACGGCGCGCAGGCGAGGTCGTGCTCACCGTCAGCGACGACGGCGTCGGCGTCGCGCCGGAGTTCCTGCCGCACGTGTTCGAGCGCTTTCGGCAGGCCGAGTCGAGCGAGTCGCGTTCGCACGGGGGGCTCGGGCTGGGCCTTGCGATCGTCCGCCAGCTCGTCGAGCTGCACGGCGGCAGCGTCTCGGCGACGAGCGACGGCCTCGGCCGAGGCGCCGCGTTCTCGGTCCATCTGCCGTCGAAGCGAGCAGCCACGCCCGAAGTCGTCGCGCCGGCGCTCGAGCAGGCGCCCGCGGACGCGACCGTCCCGGCCGAGCTCGACGCCGACCTGTCGGGCACGCGCATCCTCGTCGTCGACGACGAGCCCGACGGTCGCGAGATGCTGACGCGCATGCTCGAGAGCCGGGGTGCGCAGGTGCGCTCGGCAGGCTCCGCCGACGAAGCGATCGCCGCGCTCCACGACGACCGCCCGGACCTGCTGATCAGCGACATCGGCATGCCGCGCGTCGACGGCTACGAGCTGATGCGGCGGATCCGGACGATGACGGCGCCCGATCGTCGCGACCTGCCGGCGATCGCGCTCACCGCGTTCGCGCGCGCCGAGGACGCGGTGAAAGCGAGGCAGGCAGGCTACGGCGTCCACCTGCCGAAGCCGGTCGATCCGTCGCGACTTTTCTCGACGATCGCTTCAGTGCTCGCGGGCGGCGACTGAGCGTTGCTCCGATCGGTCACGCACGAAAACACCAGACGTCGAGTCACGACTGGGGATCGTGCCGATGCGGGGATCGAGGGCCCGTGGAGAATGGTCCGGTCGCCATTCATTCATTCGGCGACCGCGGTTTCGCGCCGCACGAGATCACGATGATTCTCTACATGCATCCCCAGCGCACCGGTGCGCGACGCGCCGCAGTGATCGGTTGTGCGCTCTTGATGGCGTTCGGCGGCTGGTGGCTTTTACTCGGCACCGCGTCACCCGAGTCAACCGAGCCGTCGAGCGAAGCGCTTTCCCGCGCCACGATGCCTTCTGCCCAGCCGAGACACGTTTCGCCACCGGAGGCCGCTGCGCCGCCCGAGCGCCCGCCCGCAACGGCTGCGCCGGCGCCTCTCCAGTACGTCGGGCACTGGATGGAAGGCAGTCGCAGGGCAGTCCTGCTCGGCTACCAAGGGCGCAACGTTGTCGTGCGCGTTCCAGGGTCGGTGGACGATCGCTACGAGGTCGTGGCCGCGGATGAGCGGCAACTCGTCCTTCGCGACCGCGCGAGTTCGAGCACGCTGGACATCGCGCTCACCTCGGCTCCGCATTCGTCTTCTGTCGCGGCAATGCCTCGCGTGCAGGACCGAATTCCCATGCCGGTTGCGGCAGAGCCAGCGCCAGCACAAGCGGCATCGATGGCACAACCGGACCTCGGCGAGCCAGACTGATCGCCGGCCCGGTCCGCACCATATTCGCCGCCCGATGTGGTACCTGCTTTGGGTCGCCGCAGCCGCTGCATGGCTGTTCGTCGACGCGCGTTCGCGCGGAGCGAACCGATGGTGGGTCGCCGCCGCAGTGGCAGGGCCGGCGGGCCTGGCGGCCTACTGGGCGAAGCGACCGTTGCGCGCGCATGAGTCGCGCGAGGGCGGCGCCGCGTGGCAGTTCCTCTCGATGCTCGTCGTCTTCTGGACCGCGCTGCTCGCGATCGCAGCGCTGTGGAACGCCGCGCTTCCGTTCGTCGCCATGCCGACGCTCGCCTTGGCATGGGCCTGCATCGCGATGCCCGCGCTGGTCGTCGGCCTGGCGCTGAAGCGCAACACGACCGAGCACGGTCCGACCGGCGTCCTCCACGCGATGGCGAACTGGTTCTCGGGGCCGGAGCGCACCGCCGACGGGCGTTCCTACGTCTGCCGCGAATGCCGCAAGGAGTATTCGGTCGAGCTGCCGTTTTGCGATGGCTGCGGCGCGTGGCCGGGCCAAAGCGGCTGACCGGGCTCGCCGGCGGTCTCGCCGGCGAGCCGTTCGACGCTAGCCGTCGATCTGCGGTGCCAGGGTCTGGATCGCGTTCATCACGTAGTCGAGGTCCCGGCTGTCATGGAACAGGTGAGTCGACACGCGAACGGAGGTCAGCGTTCCGCCGCTGGGCGTCGGGAAGCTTCTGAGCGCCGTCGTCATGTTGAAGTCGGAAGCCAGGCGAGAAACCAGCGTCGTCATCTTCGTCGTGTCGGACTTGTTCCTGAACGGGTTGATCGTCGTGATGCCCGAGACCAAGTCCGGATGATCGGAGTTCATCAGCCCGGAGCGGCCCCACGTGGCGACGACACGGCGCCTCAGCTCGGCGCCAAGTCCGGTGGGCCCGCGGACGTAGGCGTCGACCTTGGCGCGACCGATGGTGTCCCAGAACTTGCAGGAGTCGGTGAGAGCCTGCCACTCGGGCTCGTTGGAGTGCCCATGCGATTGCAGGAAGCTGCCGATGTTGCGGACGGAGCCGTCCGCATTGAAACGGCTGCCGACCGCGTTGCCGGAAGTGAGCACGCCCCAGACCATCGGCAGCGCCATCGGGTTCGATTGCGTCTGGTTGCGCACGTACCAGATGCCGGTGCCGTGCGGCCCGCACTGCCACTTGTGACCCGAGCCGGCGTACAGGTCGACGCCCATGTCGTGGAAGTCGACGTTGATCATGCCGGGGACGTGGGCGCCGTCGATGATCGAAATCAGGTTGTGCTCCCTCGCCCACGTGCACAGCGCCTTGGCCGGCAGCAGCGCTCCCGTCAGGTAGGGGATGTGCGAGAAGCAGATCGCCTTCGTCTTGTTGGTGAGCTGCGCCGCGAATGCATTCACGAAGTCCTCCGGCTGCGCATCCGCGCCGACCGGCAGCAGCGCGCGCTTGATGACGACCCCCTTGCGAAGGGCGATGGACGACATCGGGCCGTTGCCGCCCGGGTGCTCCATGTTCGTGCTGATGATCTCGTCGCCGGCATTCCAGTCGAGACCATAGAGGCTCATGCACATGCCGTCGGTCGTGTTCGTCGTGAGCACGATCTCGTCCGGGGTCGCGCCGAAGGACGGCGCGATGTCGGCACGCATCTGGGTGATGTTGTAGGTCGCGTTCGGATTGCGCGCGATCGTCTTGTTGTACTCGTCGTAGTTCTGCACCACATGGCGGGGTACCGCACCGGTACCGCCGATGTTGTGGTAGTGAAGGTTCGGGTCGATCATGAAGGAGTTCTTCACGCTCCTCCAAAAGGCGGCGTCGCTGCCCATGCCCAGCGCCACGCTTTCGCGGGGAAAGCCCACCGCCGCGCCCGAGCCGATGACGGCGGCGGTCTTCGCGGTCAACGTCAGGAAGTTCCGCCTGGACTCCTTCGTCGGCACGCCTGAGAGCATCGGCGAACCACTTTCACGCGCTTCGGTTTTCCTCATCTGCATGATCATCTTTTCTCCTTCACGTTGGAACGCTTGACGGCGGGCAGGCTCCATCGCCCCGAGCAGCAGCGCCGTCCCTTCGGCTCATTTCACGGCGATGGCTGAGATCTCGACCTTGACGTCGCGGGGCAGCCGTGCGACCTGGACGGTCGCGCGCGCCGGCGGTGCCTTCTGGAAGTAGGTGCCGTAGACGGTGTTCATCTTCGGGAAGTCGTTCAGGTCCTTCATGAAGACGGACGTCGACACGACGTTGGCCATCGTCATGCCGTTCGCTTCGAGAACAGCCTTCAGGTTGTTGAGGACGAGCGTCGTCTCTTCCTCGATCGTTCCGACGACGAGCTGGTTCGTCTTCGGGTCGATCGGAATCTGGCCGGCGAGAAACAGCATCGGCCCGGACCGGATGGCCTGCGAATACGGTCCGATCGCCTTCGGCGCGTTGTCGGTCGCGACGACCTCGGAGTTCATCTGCATGCCGGCGCAGGCGGTGAGCGCGAGCAGCAGCGAGGCGAACGGCAGCCGGACAAGCCCGGTCAGTTTCGATCTGGACATCTTGGGGTTTTCTCGTGGATGGTGGCGTGGATGTCGATGCCGAGCCCGGGCACGGCCGCGGAAGGCTACGGGTGGGTTGCTTTCAAATTGCTTCCAGCGCGCCGCCGTTCTGGTTCGGGAAAGCCCGATGTGTCGCGCGACTGCCGCGGGCGGCGGCGCGTCGTAGTCTCGACGCCGATGCGTCTCCTGCTCGTCGAAGACAGCCAGCGCCTGGCGCGCACTCTCGTTGCCGGCCTGTCCCAGGCAGGCATGGTCGTCGACGCAGTCGGCGACGGCATCCACGCCGACCAACTGCTGAGCGGCGAGCCGTACGACGGCGTTGTGCTCGACCTCGCGCTGCCGCGCCTCGATGGGCTCGAGGTGCTGCGGCGCGCCCGCGAGCGCGGCAACAAGGTGCCAGTGCTGATCCTGACGGCCAGCGGTGAGACGGCCGACCGCGTGCACGGGCTCAACGCTGGAGCGGACGACTACCTGGCGAAGCCGTTCGACCTCGCCGAGCTCGTCGCGCGGCTGCGCGCACTCCGGCGCCGGAGCAACGGCCACGCGCACGTGCTCTTCGCGCTCGGCGCGCTGACGTTCGACAGCGTCACGCAGGTGTTCCGGGTCGGCGAGCAGCCGCTGGCGCTGACGCCGCGCGAGCATCAAGTGCTCGAGGTGCTGATCACCCACGCCGGCCGACCGGTGCGCAAGGCGGCGGTGTGCGGTCGCCTGTGCACGCTCGACGACGCCGTGACGCCGGACGCGATCGAGATCTATGTCCATCGCTTGCGCAAGCGGCTCGCCGGCAGCGGGACGCACATCCGCACCCTGCGCGGGCTCGGCTACCTGCTCGAGCCGGCCACCGAGACGATCGCATCGCATTGAGGCCGCTGGGCGCGCATCTCCTGCTGTGGCTGCTGCTGCCGATGCTGGCGCTGTGCGCCTTGGCGGTCGTCGTGCACGCGTTGCGCAGCGACGTCCAGGCCGACAAGGCATACGACCGCGCGCTGCTCGGCTCGGCCCTCGTGATCGTCGAGCGCGTGACGGTCCGCGACGAGCAGGTCGTCGTCGACATTCCGCCGTCGGCGATGCAGATGCTGGAGTCGCGGACGCAGGATCACATCTTCTACAACGTCTCTTGCGCCGCGCCGATGGTCCACCTCGCCGGCTGGCCGGACCTGCCGCCGGGGCCGCGGCCACCCGCACTCGGCGGCGAACCGGTCTTCGCCGACACGCACTACCAGGGGCACGACGTACGCGTCGTCGCGCTGCGCCGGCCTGTCTTCGAGGCGACGGATTGCAAGCAGGTGGAGGTGCGCGTCGCCGAGTCCACCGAAGCGCGTGACGTGATGGCCGCGCGCATCGTCGGCGACGCGACGACGACACTGCTCACGTTGATCCTCGCGGCGGCCGCTTGCGTCGTCTTTGGCGTGCGCCGCGGCTTGCGGCCGCTGCTGCGGTTGCGCGACGAGATCCGCGCCCGCGACGAGGGCGACGTCGCGCCCATCGACGACAAGCGCGTTCCCGCGGAGGTGGCGCCGTTGCTCGATGCGATCAATCTTCAGCTGCGTCGCCAGCGGGGCATCAACGATGCCCACCAGCGCTTCGTCGCCGATGCTTCGCACCAGCTGAAAACGCCGCTGGCGGTGCTGAAGATGCAGGCCGACCTTGCGCTCGCCGAGGCCGATCCGGCACGCATGCGGCGCCACGTCGAAGAGGTGCACGACGGGGTCGCGAGCGCGACGCGTGTCGTCAGCCAGCTGCTGACGTTGCTGCGCAGCGATCCGCTCTCCCTGCATCCGCGCGAGGCCGTCGAACTGACGGAGGTCGCGCGGGAGGCGACTTTCGAGCTGCTGCCGCTGGCGCTGGCAAAGCGCGTCGACGTCGCTTTCGACAGCGGCGACGAGGTCACCGTCCAGGCCCACGCAGTGCTGCTGCACGAGATCGTGGCCAATCTCGTCCACAACGCCATTCGGTTTGCACCGCAGGGTGGCCACGTCGGCGTGTTCGTCGACGGCGGCGGCGGACGCGGCGCGATCCTGCGCGTTGTCGACGATGGCCCGGGAATCCCGGAGATCGAGCGCGCCAACGTGTTCACGCGCTTCTATCGCGCTCCGGGCAGCGGCGGCGACGGCTGCGGGCTGGGGCTCGCGATCGTGCGGCAAATCGCCGACCGCTACGGCGCTGTTGTGACGCTGGACGAAGCCGTCGGCGGGGGCTTGAGCGTGACCGTGCGCTTTGCCTCGTCAGGCTGATGCCGGCGGCAGATGCGGCATACGGTGCCGCCCACGGAGCCAAAACACGACGCCCGACATCCGGTCCACGACCATAGGACGCGATCCTTCCCGCTCGCGAGCGAGCGATCCGTCACGCAACGCCTTTGGCGAAGGGGTCGTCAGCCGCGCGACGACTTGCGGCGTTCGACCACCGGCCAGCCCACGCCAGCCGATTCGTCCGAGGAACTGCCCGACGGATTGCCATAGGGTCCGACGGCGTCGAACGCGAGTCCTCCGCAGTCGGCACACGGCGACGGGCATGCAATCGGTTCGCTGGCGAGCCGCAGCCGCCCGCAGTCGCAGCACCGCCAGCTGAGGCTCACCTGCGGCGTGGCCATGGATGCATGCCCGCTGCCCGGCAGCGGCGGCGCGTCGCAGCGATCAAGGCATCAGCGCGCGCTGAAGGGCGAGGTCGGCGAGGACGTCAGGGTCGGGCTGACTGCCGTCGGCGTTCCGAAACGCGACTCCGAACCGGTCGACGATGCGGGCGTCGAGCTCGTCGCGAAACCTGCGCCAGCCTGCGTCGAGGTTCGCGCGTTCGATCGCATCCTGGCCGAAAGCGAGGTCGGGGCGCCGCCCGCGCCCGCAGTCCCTGGTCTGCTGCGTCATGCCCATGCTCCTTCGGCTCTCATGAGCGCAGGGTGCGACGCGCGTGGGCGGCGGTCTGTCGGACTGCGCCGACGCGTGGTGTCGGCGGCGCGGAGCGGCGCTCAGACGTCGGGTGACTCGTAGCGCCGCACCCAGCGTGCGTAGACGGCGATCCCGATCGCCGACGCGATGCCGGTCGCCGCGAAGGGGAGCCACAGCCGCCACGGGTCGTACGTGCTCCACAGCAGGCGGGTGGCCGCACCCGCGTCGAGGTGGAGGGCGCGCTGTAGCGTCGCCATCGCGATGGTCCGGTCGACGCCGACGTCGAGGCCGCCATGCTCCTGCAGGTAGCGAAGCGCCAGGTTCGCCTTGTCGCCCATCGTGTCGTAGACCCGCCCGCCGAGAAACGAGCCGTACGCCCAGCCGATCGCCTGCGGCATGTTGGCGTAGCCCATGTAGAGCGCCTTCTGCCCTTCGGGTGCAATCACGCCGAGGTAGTCGAGCATCTTCGGGCTCGCGAGCATCTCGCCGACCGAGAAGAGGAGGATCGCGACGACGCACGCGGTGCCCGACATGGTGAAGCCGGCCAGCATGAGGCCGATCGACGACACGGCGATGCCGGCCACGATCGAATGCACCCGTCGCATGCGCGCGACCAGGTGCGAGATCCAAACCACGCACACGATGATGAGGAACGAGTTGGCGTTGATCATCCACTCCTGCGCGATCATCGTTCCGCGCGGCGTCTCGGTCGTGAACATCGCCGGCAGGTGGAGGGCACGCACGATCGCCGACGAGTCGACCCAGTCGACGATGAAGTTGGGCAGCATGTCGAACAGCTGGTTGAACATGAGCCAGAAGCCCGACATGATCAGGATGAAGAGCGCGAGGCGCGGCCGCGCGAGGTTGCGCAAGGTCGTCCTGGCCACACGCAGCACGCCGCCGCTCTGCACGCCGCCGGCGGCGATGCTCGGGTACGTCAACAGCATCGCGAAGTTGAGCGAGACGATCGCCGCGCAGCCGTAGAACACCGCCGGCCACGACACGCCGTAGAGAAAGTGCGCCAGCGGCGGCCCGAGAAAGCCGCCGATGTTGACCAGCATGTAAAAGGCGCCCCAGCCGATCGACGAGTTGCGCTTGTCGAGCTGCTGCAGCATCGATCCCTGCAGCCCGGGCTTGAAGATCGCCGTGCCGAGGGCGAGGACGAGGCAGCCGATCGTGAAGGGCCAGAACTCGCGCTGCGTCGCCATCAGCAGGTAGCCCACCACCTTGATCGCGATCGAGACGGCGATCGTCCGCTTGTAGCCGTAGCGGTCGGCGAAGCCGCCCGAGAAGATCGGCACGCCGGTCTGCACCAGCGCCCACAGCATGAAGATGAAGCCCTTCTGGCTCTGCGTGAAGTGCAGGCCGTTGATCTCGTCGGCCTGGGCGATGTAGATCGGGATGACGACGCGAACGCCGTAGTAGGCGAGGCGCTCGAACATCTCCATGACGTTGAGCATCCAGAACGCGCGCGGCAGCTCGCGAAGCTGCTCGGTCATCGTCTGCTGCCGCGCGTTCAGCGCTTCCACGGTCGTCGACATCGAAGCTCCTCGGCCCGTGGCGCAAACATGGGCGCCGCGCAGGATAGCGCCGTGAACGGCAGTCGCGGCCGCGCAGATCGGTCTTCGCCGACGTGCCGGTGGAACCGGCGCGCCACGGAGTCCACCTACTCGCGACTCGTCCGTTGTCCTACAGGTGGCGCGCAAGGCAGGACAGAAACTGATCCAGTGCGCGATTCCCATCCGCCCGAGACTTCCGCGACCGAGACGCCGCGCGTCGAGGAGCGGCGACGGCACGAGGAGCTGTCTCCGGACATCGTGGCGCTGATCGCTTCCTGCGGTGAGAAAGTCCGACGGACAGACAGCGTTCACCGTCAGCCACGCGAAGACTCCCGGTCTCCGACCACCGACGCTCGTCTGCCGCCGGCCAGCAACGACGCGTCGCACTGAGCAAGACATCAGCGCGGGCTGAGCGCGAGGTCGGCCAGGACAGCGGGTCCGGTTGCTCGCGCCGCAGGAATACGAATCGGTCGCGCGCCGATCGCTTTCGCCAGACCGCCGCGCGGTACCGGGCGATGGCGCCCGTGGAAGCGCGCCGCGCCACTGTCTTTCGGAGGATGGCAGAGCGCGCTTGCATCGCCGAGTCTCGCGCCGCGGCATGTGCCGTGACTTCGGGCCAGACCGATGCGCAAGACAAGCCTTTCGAACTCCACGCCGAAACGAACCCGCACCGTCGTCGCTGTCGCGGCGTCCGTCCTCGGTCTCGCGGCGTGCTACGTCATCCCGATCGATCCGCGGACGGGCCAGCCTTATCCGTCGACGGTGCACGAAGGACAGACCTCGCCCGCGACGCCGCTCCCGACGGCGACGCCGCTCCCGGTGCCCGTCGCCGCGGTGCCGACGCTCATCAACGTTCGCTTGTACCCGGTCAACGCACAAGCCAACAAGGCAGGCCTGCTGACGGCGCAGGTCGTCGACAACAACGCCGGCCACGGCACGTTCACCGTGCCGTACCTCGGCGACACGTTGCAGGGCGAGTCGACCCGCGTCGACGCGAACTACGCAGCGTTCGGAAGGATCTACCAGCAGGTGCTCGGTCCGTCGCCGCGCACGTTCGCCGGCCGCCGTGGCATCGCGAACGCATTCGGCGCGCGCGGCGTCAACGCCCAATGCGAATACGTGCTGACCGGCCCCGGCGCAGGCACCGGCGTGTGCCAGTTCTCCGACGGTGCCAACTACCAGATGCATTTCGGCGGCTGACGGCACCGATGAGCAGCGCCAGAAGCGCGAACGAGCCTCGTGTTCGCGCTGCTCGGACCTTCCTCTACGATCCGCGGCGTGTCGTTCGAAGGTCGAGGAAGCACATGGTCCAGCGTTTCGATGTCGGCTCGCGCCTGTCCGAGATGGCCGTCCATCACGGCGTCGCCTACCTGGCCGGCCAGGTGCCCGACGACGCGACGCAGGACATCGGTGGCCAGACACGGCAGGTGCTCGCCGCGATCGATGCGCTGCTCGCCCGCGCGGGCACCGACAAGTCGCGGATCCTGATGGCGCAGATCTTTCTCGCCGACCTCGGCGACTTCGCTGCGATGAATCAGGTCTGGGACGCCTGGGCGCCCGTCGGAAACGCACCGCCACGCGCGACCGTGCAGGCGTCGTTGGCGAAGCCCGAGTGGCGGATCGAGATCGTGGTCACCGCGGCCGTGCGCGGCGCCGTCGAAGCGGGCTGAAGCGCCAGACTGCCGAATCGGCGGCCCCCGATCTGTTTCTTGCGCCGCCCGGCGTCGCCCGCGGCTGCTTCAGCTGCGTCGCGGCATCGCACAGCGCCGCCGCGACGCCGCGCTTGAAGAGCTCGTCGACGACGTCGCGCGGCACGACCGCGATCGCGTTCGGCTCGGCGCCGAGCCAAGGAGGACGATTTCCGGCGTGCAGCCTGTCCGACGAAGACGGTCGGAGTTCTCTTACAGGGCGTGCGCGTTCGGACCGCGAGGATGGTGAGCTTGGTGGCGGCGGCGTCCGAACAGATGCAGAACACATTGAACGCGTGCACGGGGCGCGTCGAATGACCACCGAAGACCGAAACGGCTCCCGTGAGTTGTCGCCCGCGGAGTGGCGGCAGATCGTCGACAGCGCGGTCGACACGGCAATCATCAGCATCGACACGCAAGGTCGCGCGGTGACGTGGAACGCCGGCGCCGCGCGCCTGTTCGGTTGGAAGGAAGAAGAGATGCGCGGCCGTAGCCTCGACTGCCTCTTCACTCCGGAAGACCAGTCGTTCGGCAGGCTCGCCGGAGAGATGCGCGACGCGGCGCGGGAAGGACGCGGCGGCGGCGAGGAAGGCTGGCGTGTCCGCAAGGACGGCTCGGCGTTCTGGGCCGTCGGCGAGATGAGCCCGATCGTGGATGCGGGCGGGCAGCACGTGGGCTTCGTCAAGGTCGTTCGCGATCGGACGGCGCAGCGTGACGCCGAGCAGGCACTGCGCGAAGAGACCCGCGTGCTCGAAATCCTGAACCGTGTCGGGACCGCGCTGGCGCTCGAGACCGACGTGCATCGGCTCGTCCAGATCATCACAGACGCCGGCGTCGAGCTCACCGGCGCGCAGTTCGGCGCGTTCTTCTACAACGTCGTGAACGATGCCGGCGAGAGCTACATGCTCTACACGCTGTCGGGAGCGCCGCGCGAGAAGTTCGAGCGCTTCCCGATGCCTCGCAACACGGCGGTGTTCGGGGCGACCTTCAGCGGCCACGGCATCGTCCGATCCGACGACATCACTGCAGACCCGAGATACGGCCAGAACGCTCCCTACCACGGCATGCCCGAGGGTCATCTTCCCGTCCGCAGCTACCTCGCAGTGCCCGTCGTCTCGAGAACGAACGAGGTCGTCGGCGGGCTGTTCTTCGGGCACGCCGAGCGCGGGATCTTCTCGGCGCGTTCCGAGCGCAGCTTGGCCGGTCTGGCGGCGGAAGCAGCGGTGGCGCTCGACAACGCAAGGCTCAGCGAAAGCGTCCAACGCGAGCTGGACGAGCGCAAGCGCGCGGAAGTCGCGTTGCGCGATCTCAACGCCACGCTCGAGCAGCAAGTCGCCGAGCGGACGCGGCAGATCGAAGCGCAGGCCGAAGCACTCCGGCAGTCGCAGAAGATGGAAGCAGTGGGGCAGCTCACCGGCGGCGTCGCGCACGATTTCAACAACCTGCTCCAGATCATCCTGTCGAACCTCGAGTTGATCCGCCGTAGCCTCGCGCCCGAGGCTGCGCGTGCGCTGCGCGCCGTCAACGCCGCGGTCAACGGCGCGAAGGGAGCCGCCGCGTTGACGCACCGGCTGCTCGCGTTCGCGCGACGGCAGCCGCTCGATCCCAAGCCGATCAACCTGAACGTGCTCGTCAACGGGATGTCCGATCTTCTTCACCGCACACTCGGTGAGACCATCGACATCGAAGCCGTCCTCGGTGCCGGGCTGTGGCAGATCGAGGCGGATGCCAACCAGCTCGAGAACACGATCATCAACCTGGCGGTGAATTCACGCGACGCGATGCCCGACGGCGGGAGGCTCACCATCGAGACCGCGAATTCGCGCATCGACGAGGCGTACGCGAGCTCGAATCCCGACGCCGTCCCCGGTCAGTACGTCATGATGTCGGTGTCCGACACCGGTCAGGGCATGGACGCGCAGACCGTCTCGCGCGCGTTCGAGCCGTTTTTCACCACCAAGCCGATCGGCCGGGGCACGGGGCTCGGGTTGAGCCAGGTCTATGGCTTCGTCAAGCAGTCGGGCGGCCACGTCAAGATCTATTCCGAGGTCGGCATCGGAACGACGATCCGGATCTATCTGCCGCGCCTGCGCACCGCAAGCAACGGTGACAGCGGCGTCGTCCTGTCGGCATCGGCGCCCGCCAGGGCACAGCACGAGAAGGTGCTCGTCGTCGAAGATCACGAGGATGTGCGAGCGCAGTCCGTCGACAGCCTGCGCGAGCTCGGCTACGTCGTCTTCGAGGCCGCGGATGCGCGCTCGGCGCTGCGCGTTCTCGAGCAGCAGCAGGGTGACGTCAATCTGCTGTTCACCGACGTGGTGTTACCCGGCGGGATGAGCGGCGCTCATCTCGCCGCGCAAGCGACAGCACGCTGGCCGATGCTGCGCGTGCTCTTCACCACCGGTTATGCGCGCAATGCGATCGTGCACCACGGCCGGCTCGATCCCGGCGTCCAGCTGCTCACAAAGCCGTTTTCGTTCGACGAGCTTGCGAGCAAGGTGCGCGATGTCCTGGAATCCGCCGCCTGACGTCGATCGGCTTTGCGCCGCTCCTGCAGCGGCATCGCTCGGCAAGGCGCTCGAACACGCCCCAGGGACAACGACCGGCTAAGCGATGGCCTGATCCTCGGGCGAGTTCGAGAGTTCTTGCTGCTCGCGGATGCCGCGGACGGTCTCGACTCCGACGCGTTCCGTCTTCCGCCTCCAGGCGCGACGGATCACGACCTCGCCGACTCTATTGCGTCTCATCGGCTCAGGTCGCTTGCCAACGCGGAGCAGCTGGGGCAGCAAGGTCTTCCAGCCGCGATCCAGGCGCGGCGAACGCCGGCACTCGGGGCCGACTCGACTGTCGCGCCTGGCGAATGTCGCCGGACTTCGCAGCGCAGACGTCGCAGAGCCGATGAATCTCGCGCACAGGCCACGTGGATGGAGTGCGAACGCGCTCGCCCGACAGCGCGGCAATCAAGGACGGCCAAGGATTGTTCATGGCGCTAGGGTAATTTGTTCGCCGAGACGCGGCCTCCCTCTGAAGTGGTGCTCGAACGACAGGCTTCCTCAACGTTGAGGAAGCGGCTCGGCGCGGGGCCGTTTGACCGTCGCGCGCATTGCAGAACATCATCGCGGCCAGGGGAGTCCGATGGACAGGCGTGACACCGTACTTGCACTGCTGGCGCTCGCGGCGGCGCCGCTCGCCGCCGAAGCGCAGCGGTCTGCGAAGGTCGCGCGGATCGGCTACCTTTCGCCCAGCCTCGCCTCGAGCCCGCAGCTGCGCGTCGCGTTCCTGCAGGGACTGCGCGACCTCGGCGACGTCGACGGTCGCAACGTCGCCATCGAATACCGCGATGCCGAGGGAAAGCTGGAGCGGGTCCCCGGGCTTGCCGCCGAGCTCGTCGCACTCAAGGTCGATGTCATCTTCGTGGGCGGAGGCACACGCGTCACGCTGGCGGCGATGGAGGCGACCAAGACGATCCCGATCGTCTTCACCGGTCTCGGCGATCCGGTCGAGAGCGGGATCGTGACCAACCTCGCGCGCCCGGGCGGCAACGTCACGGGCTTGTCCAGCCTCGGCCCCGAACTGGTCGGCAAGCGTCTTGAGCTGCTCAAGCAGGCTGTTCCCGGGCTCGATCGCGTCGCTGTGCTCCGGCTGCCAGGGGCGCTCGCCGGACGCACCGACAAGGACATGCTGACGGAAGCAGACGTCGCCGCGAGAGCGGTCGGGGTGCGGCTGCAATTCGTCGAGGCGCGAGGTCCGGACGAATTCGCCAGGGCGTTCTCGGACATGAGCAGCGCGCGTGTCGATGCGCTGACGGTGCTGCCGAGCAACAGGTTCCTGAGAGAGCATCGCCACCTCGTGGAGCTGGCGGCGCAGAACCGGCTGCCGGCGGTGTACACCTCGAGGGAATTCGTCGATGCCGGCGGGCTGATGTCGTACGGAGCGAACTCTGCCGATCTGCATCGTCGCGCCGCGACCTACGTGCACAAGATCCTCAAGGGTGCGAAGCCGGGCGATTTGCCGGTCGAGCAGCCCACCAAGTTCGAGCTGGTGATCAACCTGAAAACGGCGACGGCGCTCGGCCTCGCGATCCCGCAGTCGCTGCTGGCGCACGCGGACGAGGTGATCCGGTAGCCCGAAGGCTCGCGTCGATCATGGGTCCGAACGGCCGATGAACACCGCCGTCACGGCCTCTCGTAGATGGCATAGATCAGCGCACCGCCTTCGAGACTCGACACGACGGCGTCGCGGTCGGCTTTCGAGAAGACGAAGCAGCCGTCGCTGAGGCCGGGTCGCCACGCCTTCTTTCCTTTCGACGGCTCGGGCTCCATGTACTTGGCCGCGTGAATCACGATGAATCGCGACCGGGCATTCGAGTTCGTCGGCGAGAGGCCGTCCATGCGCATCGCGAGCCCCGGATAGACCGCGCTGATGTAGGTCTCGGCCGTGCGGTAGAGGCCGAGGCTGCTGGTGTTGCTGTCGGGAACGTTGGAGAACACCTCCGCGTAGCCGTCGTTGCGCGGGCCTTCGGACGCGTGCCCGTGCGCCACCCGGAAGCTCTGCAGCACGCGCCCGCTCATCCGGTCGAC
>DATJIM010000059.1:0-2221 GCA_035493195.1 Caldimonas sp. | reverse complement strand
GGAGCGGCGGCCGCGATCTGGGAAGCGGTCGAGGCCGAGCTCGACCTCGCGATCTGCATCACCGAGGGCATCCCGGTGCGCGACATGCTCGAGGTGAAAGCGAAGATGCGCGCGCGCGAAGCGGCCGGTGCCAAGAAGACGCTCCTGCTCGGACCGAACTGCCCGGGGTTGATCACGCCCGACGAGATCAAGATCGGAATCATGCCCGGCCACATTCACCGGAAGGGCCGCATCGGCGTCGTCAGCCGCTCGGGGACGCTGACCTACGAGGCGGTCGCCCAGCTGACCGAGGTCGGCCTCGGGCAGTCGAGCGCGGTGGGCATCGGCGGCGACCCGATCAACGGGCTCAAGCACGTCGACGTCATGAAGCTCTTCAACGACGACCCCGGCACCGACGCCGTCGTCATGATCGGCGAGATCGGCGGGTCGGACGAGGCCGACGCGGCGCGCTGGTGCAAGGCGAACATGACCAAGCCCGTCGTCGGCTTCATTGCCGGCGTCACCGCGCCGCCGGGCAAGCGCATGGGCCACGCCGGCGCGCTGATCTCGGGCGGCGCCGACACGGCAGACGCCAAGCTCGCGGTGATGGAGGAAAGCGGCTTCACCGTCACCCGCAACCCGTCGGAGATGGGTCGCTTGATGAAAGCTCTGGTCTGAGCATGGCGACGAAGTTCGCAGCGGCGAGCGCCGCGGAGGCCGCATGGATCTGATGTCGGGCGCCGTCTGGGGCGCGTTCGGCGCGATCGTCGTCGCCAACATCCTGCTCTCGGGCGACAACGCCGTCGTCATCGCGATGGCGGCGCGCTCGCTGCCGCCGGCGCAGCAGAGGAAGGCGGTCTTCTGGGGCAGCGCCGCCGCGATCGTGCTGCGGATCATCCTCACGGTGCTCGCCGTGCAGATGCTGCAGCTGCCCTATCTGAAGCTCATCGGGGCGCTGCTGCTGCTCTGGATCGGCATCCAGCTCCTCGTCGATAGCGAGGACGGAGGCGAGGTCAAGGCCGAAGGCACGATGATGGCGGCGATCCGCACGATCCTCGTCGCCGACCTCGTGATGAGCCTCGACAACGTGATCGCCGTCGCCGGCGCCGCCGATCGTGCGCCGGAGGCCTACCGACTGCCGCTGCTCGTCATCGGCCTGGCGATGTCGATCCCGCTGATCATCGTCGGCAGCACGCTGCTGATGAAGGTGATGGAGCGCTTCCCCATCATCATCACCCTCGGCGCGGCGCTGCTCGGCTGGATCGCCGGCCAGATGCTCGCCACCGATCCGGCATTCGAGGCCTGGTTCAGGGCCAACGTGCCGCACGCGGAGCTGATCTTCGGCATCGTCGGCGCGATCGCGGTCGTCGTCGTCGGGCGCTGGCTGCACGATCGCCAGACGCACGCCGAGGAATCGTTGGAACCGAGGCACAATTCTCCGCGTTGAACGACCTTCTCGCCGCCGCCGTGCCCACGATGACGCTCGAGTTCCACTGCGCCACGGACACGGGTCGGGCCCGCAGCAACAACGAGGACTCCGCCGTCCTCGATGAGGCGACGTCGCTCGTCGTCCTCGCCGACGGCATGGGCGGCTACAACGCCGGCGAGGTCGCGAGCGGCATGTGCACGTCGTTCATCAAGACCGAGCTCGGCCGTTGGCTCGCCGAGGCCTCGGAGTCGGCCACCGACACCGACGTGCGCCGGGCGATGGACATCTGCGTCGACAACGCCAACCGCGCGATCTTCAACGCTGCGAATTCGAACCCGCAGTACGCCGGCATGGGCACGACCCTCGTCGTCGGCGTCTTCCGCGAGACGAGGCTGCTGCTCGGCCACGTCGGCGATTCGCGCTGCTATCGGCTGCGCGGCGGCAGGCTCGTGCAGATCACGCACGACCATTCGCTTCTTCAGGAGCAGATCGACTCGGGCCTGATCACCGCCGAGCAGGCCGCGTTCTCGGCGAACAAGAACCTGGTGACGCGCGCGGTCGGTGTCGAGGACACGGTACTGCTCGAGACGCACCTGCACGACGTGCTGCCCGGCGACCTCTATCTGCTGTGCTCCGACGGCCTCTCCGACATGGTTGACGACGAGGCGATCAGTCAGCTGTTGCAGAGTTGCGAATTACTGCCGGAAGCCGGACAGGCTCTCATCGATGCGGCCAACGAGGCGGGCGGAAAGGATAATATCTCCGTCGTACTCGTCCGGGTGAGGGGCCCCGCGGGTGCCGCGCGTTCGTGGT
>DATJIM010000058.1:0-14283 GCA_035493195.1 Caldimonas sp. | reverse complement strand
GGCGATCGGCGCGCCGCGCGGCCGATCAGACCTTGTAGTAGCGCTCGGCGCGCTTCTGCGCCCGCTCCATCGCCTCCTTCGGCGTCTTCGACCCGCTGATCGCCTCGGCGACCATGTTGACGACGATGAAGTCTGCGTTTGCGCCGGCGGACGCATACCCGAGCTTGCCCGCATAGCCGGTCGGGCGCATGTTCTTCACGGCATCGCGGTACGGGGTGTTCTTCGGATCGGCGGTCCAGACCGGGATCTTGGTGTAGGCGTCGAGCGGCGGCGAGATGTAGCCCTGCGCACCGGTGAGCCACGGCGTGAACTGCTCCTGCTCCATCATGAACTGCAGGAACGCCTTGGCGGCCTGCGGGTACTTGGTGTACTTCATGATCATCTGGTTGAAGAACAGGTGCGACTCGGTCGGCTGCCCCACCGGTCCGATCGGGAACGACGCGTGCTGGATGTCGCTGGCCATCTCCTTGAGCTTGGCGTCCTGCGAGTTCTTGGCGGCGACATAGATCGAGATGCCGTTGTTGGTGTACGAAATCTGGCCGTCGAGGAACGCCTTGTTGTTGTTGGGGTCGAGCCACGAGAGGGTGCCCGGGATGAAGTTCGCGTAGAGCTCCTTGCCGTAGTCGAGCGCCTTCAGCGTCTCCGGGCTGTCGATGACGACCTTGTTGTTCTGGTCGACGAGCTTGCCTCCGAACGCCCAGATCAGCCAGTTGCACCAGAGGCCGTCGCCGGTGGCGTTGCCGAGCGCCATGCCGCCCGGCGTCCCCTTCTCCTTGACGGCCTTGGCCATCTTGAGGAAGTCGTCGGTGGTCTTCGGGAAGGCGTCGAAGCCGGCCGACTTCAGCACGCTTTCGCGATAGACCATCATCGAGCCGGCGGCGCCGAGCGGCACGCCGATCCACTTGTGGCCGTCGGGGCGCAGGTACATCTGCGTCGCCGGATACCAGCCGCCGTACTTCTTGCCGAGGTATTCGCACAGGTCGGTGACGTCGACGAGCTTGTCGGGATAGAGGTTCGCGTCGTCGTTGGTCGACAGGATGATGTCGGGACCGGCGCCCGTGTTCGCCGCCACCGCTGCCTTGGGGCGCACGTCTTCCCAGCCCTCGTTGTCGACGCGCACCGGGATGCCGGTCTTGTCGGTGAACTTCTTGACGTTCACCATGTAGGCGTCGATGTCGCCCTGGACGAACCGGCTCCAGCGCAGGACGCGCAGCGACGCGCCCTTCTCCGGCTTCAGCGTGAGCGTCTGCGCCGCCGCCGTCGGCGACCACAGCATGCTGCCGGTGCCGAGCCCTGCGACTGCGGCCGCGCCGGCCGAGCCTTCGAGGAACTTGCGGCGGTTGAATGACGATTCGCTCATCTGGATCTCCTGTGGTCCTGTGGTCGATGAAAGGGGTGCGTGAACGGAAGCGCCGGCGCGCTCAGGCGGCGAGCCGTTCGCCGCTCGCGGCGTCGAAGAGGTGCGCGCGCGCCAGATCGGGCATCAAGCGGATCGTGCTGCCCGGCGCGAAGTCGTGGCGCTCGCGAAAGACGGCCGCCATGTCGGTGCCGCCGTGGCGGCACGCGACGAGCGTGTCGGCGCCGGTCGGCTCGAGGACGACGACCTTCGACGCGATGCCGCCTTCGCTCGTCAGCTGCAGATGCTCCGGGCGCGTGCCGAGGACGACGGGCTGGCCGTCGCTGCCGCCGGCGCCGAGCGGCGCCGCGATCTGCGTGCCGTCGTCGAGGACGAGGCGCGACGCGCCGCCGTCGCGGCGCAGCGTCGCCGGCAGGAAGTTCATCGCCGGCGAGCCGATGAAGCCGGCGACGAACACGTTGCTCGGCCGATCGTAGAGCTCGAGCGGGGAGCCGACCTGCTCGATGCGGCCGTCCCTCATGACGACGATGCGGTCGCCCATCGTCATCGCCTCGATCTGGTCGTGGGTGACGTAGACGGAGGTCGTCTTCAGCCGCTGGTGCAGTTCCTTCAGCTCGCTGCGCATGGCGACGCGTAGCTTGGCGTCGAGGTTCGAGAGCGGCTCGTCGTACAGGAAGACCTGCGGGTCGCGGACGATCGCGCGCCCCATCGCGACGCGCTGGCGCTGGCCGCCCGAGAGCTGGCGCGGGTAGCGGTCGAGCAGCGCCGACAACGCCAGGATCTCCGCAGCACGCGCGACCTTCTGCTCGATCGTCGCCTTGTCCTTCTTCGCGAGCATGAGCGAGAAGGCGAGGTTCTGCCGCACCGTCATGTGCGGATAGAGCGCGTAGTTCTGGAACACCATCGCGATGTCGCGCTCTTTCGGCGGCACGTCGTTGACGCGGCGGTCGCCGATGCGGATCTCGCCGCCCGAGATCTCCTCGAGGCCGGCGATCATCCGCAGCAAAGTCGACTTGCCGCACCCCGACGGGCCGACGAGAACCGTGAACGAGCCGTCGGCGATGTCGATGTCGACGCCGTGCAGGACGGCGGTCTCGCCGAAGGTCTTGCGGACCGACTGGATGGTGACGCTGGCCATGGGGGAGCATGCGGGTGAAGCCCCGCGCCCGGCGAGTATGGCCAGCCGCCGCCCTGCCGCCATGAGGGCAAACCGGTAGAGCACCGCAAGGAACTCGCGACCGGCACGCTACGATCGCCAGCTGCGGCAAGGAGGCCCTCGCACATGAAGATCCTCATCACCGGCGGGGGCGGCTTCATCGGCTCGCGCCTCGCGTCGGCACTGCTCGCGCGCGGCCGTCTCGGCGGCGCGACGATCGAGCGCCTCGTGCTGGCCGACCAAGTCGCGCCGCGCTCGGAGCTCGCGAGCGATCGTCGCGTCGAGACGCGCGTCGGCAAGCTCGCCGAGCAGTGCGAAGCGCTCGCGCGCGAAGGCTTCGACGGCGTCTTCCACCTCGCGTCGGCGGTCTCGGGCGAGTGCGAGGCCGACTTCGACCTCGGCCTGCGCTCGAACCTCGACACGACGCGCGCGCTGCTCGATGCGCTGCGCGCTGCGACAGCGCGCGGCGCGCGGCCCGCGAAGCTCGTCTTCTCGAGCTCGGTCGCGGTGTTCGGCCCCGACCCCTCGGTGCCGCTGCCGCCGCTCGTCGGCGACGACACCCTGCCGGCGCCGAAGACGTCGTACGGCACGCACAAGCTGATCTGCGAGCACCTCGTCGCCGACTATTCGCGCAAGGGTTTCGTCGACGGCCGCTCGGCGCGGCTGATGACGGTGACGGTGCGACCGGGCCGGCCGAACGGCGCCGCGTCCTCGTTCTTCTCGGGAATCGTCCGCGAGCCGCTGGCCGGTGTCGAGGCGATCTGCCCGGTCTCGCCCGACGTCTCGCACCCGCTGACCTCGGCGGCGCGCACCGTCGAAGGGCTGATCGCGGTGTACGAGGCGAGCGTCGATCAGCTCGGCGGCCGCCTCGCGCTCAACCTGCCGGGGCTGAACGCGACGGTTGCCGAGATGCTCGCCGCGCTCGAGGAGGTCGCCGGGCCCGAGGTGCGCGAGCGCGTCCGCTTCGTCCGCGACGAGACGATCGCGGGCATCGTCGCCAACTGGCCGCGCGGCGCGACCGCGAAGCGCGCCGAGAAGCTCGGCCTCCTTCCCGAGAGAAGCTTCGCCGACATCATCCGCCGCTACATCGCCGACTGCCGCGCAGCGCCGGACGGTGCGGAGGCGCTGAAGGGCCTCGACCCCCGCAGGGTGAGCGCATGAACCGGATCGATCTCGAAGGCCGCGTCGCCGTCGTCACCGGCGGTGCGCAGGGCATCGGCCACGCGATCGCCGAGCGCATGCTCGCATCGGGTGCCGCGGTCTCGCTCTGGGACCTCGACGCCGGCAAGCTCTCCGAAGCGAAGAGCGCGCTCGGCCACGCAGGCAAGGTGTTCGCCGAGCGCGTCGAGCTGACGAGCGACGCCGAGGTCGCGGCGGCGACCGAGCGCACGATCGCCGCCGCCGGCAAGATCGACATCGTCGTCAACAACGCCGGCATCACCGGCGGCAACGGCACGACGTGGGAGCTCGAGCCCGACGTCTGGCGCCGCGTCCTCGAGGTCAACCTGGTCGCGCCGTACCTCGTCTGCCGCGCGATCGTTCCGCACCTGATCGAGAACGGCTACGGCCGGATCGTCAACGTCGCCTCGATCGCGGGCAAGGAAGGCAACCCGAACGCGTCGCACTACAGCGCGTCGAAGGCCGGGTTGATCGCGCTCACCAAGTCGCTCGCGAAGGAGCTCGCGACCAAGGGCGTCCTCGTCAACGCGATCGCGCCGGCGGCGGCGAAGACCGCGATGTTCGCGACGATGACCAAGCAGCACATCGACTTCATGCTGTCGAAGATTCCGATGGGCCGTTTCATCGACGTGCGCGAGATCGCCGCGACGGTGGCGTGGATCGCGTCGGAGGATTGCTCGTTCACGACCGGCTCGGTGTTCGATCTTTCGGGCGGACGCGCGACGTACTGAGCGAGCGCGGCGGTCGGGCCGTATGATGGTTCGTCGCTCCCTCGCGTCTCGATCGATGACCATGCGCCCTGCCCTCGCCGCTGCGTTCGCGCTCGCCGCGGCCGCCCTCGTCGGCTGCGCCGGCGCACCGTCGTCGGCGAGTTCGCCGCCGCCGTCGGACTACGTCGTCGCGTCGCTCCAGCCGACGCGCGGCAACACGGCGGCTGGCACCGTCTTTTTCTCGCAGGAAGGCAGCGACGTCGTCTTGCGCGGCCGGATCACCGGGCTGCGACCGAACCAGGAGCACGGCTTCCACGTTCACGAGAAGGGCGACTGCTCGAGCGACGATGCGATGAGCGCCGGCGGCCATCTCAACCCGAGCGGCAAACGGCACGGCCCGCAGGACTCCGAGCACCACGCCGGCGACCTGCCGTCGATCAAGGCCGACGCGAACGGCGTCGCGGCGGTGCGCGCGCGCGTCGCCGGAACGCTGCTCGGTGCCGGCGCCGAGGACATCGCGGGCAAGGCGCTCGTCGTCCACGCGTCGCCCGACGACTACACGACGCAGCCGACCGGGAACTCGGGCGCACGCATCGCGTGCGGCGTGATCGGCATCGGGTCGGGCCGCGACGCGTCCGGCAACGCAGTGCCGATTCCGAAGGATCTGTAGGGTCTGGTCGCACCGCGGACGCGGCGATGGGCGAAGCGTCGCGCGCAACGAGCCCGGCACGGGCCGCGCTCCGTCGCCGCCTCCTGCCTGCCGCCGTGCTCGTCGTCGTTGCCGCATCGCTGTTCGCAATCCTCGCGGGCGACGTCGCGAGCCGCGCGCCGCTCACCGTCGTCGACGTTGCGATCGCGAACTGGCTGCACCGCCACGCGACGCCGCCGCTCGTGACCGCGATGCTCGTCTGGACGCAATTGCACTCGACCGTCGCCGTCGGCGCGTACGCCGCGGTCGCGACGCTCGTCCTCGCGTTCGAGCGCAGCTGGCAGCGCGCGGCGCTCGTCGTCGTCGCGGTCGGCGGCGGGCTCGCGCTCAACGCGCTGATGAAGCTCGCGTTCCAGCGCGCGCGGCCGTCGTTCGACGATCCGCTGCTGACGCTCGCGACGTACAGCTTCCCGAGCGGCCACGTCGCTGGCAGCACGATCTTCTACGGCCTCGTCGTCGCCGCGGTGTTCGCGCGCACGACGAGCGTTCGCCGGCGCGTCCTCGCGGTCGTCGGCGCGCTGCTCGCGGTCGCGCTCGTCGCGTTCAGCCGCATGTTGCTCGGCGCGCACTATCTGAGCGACGTGCTCGCCGCCTTCGCCGAAGGCATCGCGTGGCTCGCGATCAGCATCGCCGCGCTCGCCGCGCTCTGGCGCGACGCGCCGCACGCATCCGGCGCGGAGGCGGCGTGACGCGCTCGATCGTCGTCCTGCTGAACGCCGCGTCGGGCGGCGGCAACGACGACGCGCTCGCGGCGCACATCGCGTCGCTGTTCGAGGCCGCCGGTGCGCACGCGGACGTTCGCCTCGTGCACGGCAACGAGCTCGCCGACGCGCTGCGCGCGGCGATCGAGCGCAAGCCCGAAGCGATCGTCGCCGGCGGCGGAGACGGCACGGTGAGCTCGGTCGCGGCGGCGCTGGTCGGCGGACCGATCGCGCTCGGCGTGCTCCCGCTCGGCACGCTCAACCACTTCGCCAAGGACCTCGGCCTGCCGCTCGAGCTTGACGCCGCGGTCGAGCGGATCGCGCACGGCGCGATGCGGCGGGTCGACGTCGGCGAGGTCAACGGCCGCGTCTTCGTCAACAACTCGAGCCTCGGCCTCTATCCCGACATCGTTCGCGAACGCGAGCGCCAGCAGCGCCGCCTCGGCCGCGGCAAGTGGGCAGCGCTCGTCTGGGCGACGATCGGCGCGGTCAGGCGATTCCCGTTCCTGGGTGTGCGCCTGTCGGTCGACGGCCGCGCCGCGCTGCGGCGAACGCCGTTCGTCTTCATCGGCAACAACGTCTACTCGATGCAGGGCTTCGCGATCGGCGAGCGCGAGCGACTCGACGCCGGCTGCCTCAGCCTCTACGTCGCGCAGCGCGCCGGCAGGCTGAAGCTTCTGATGCTCGCCCTGCACGCGGTTTTCGGCAGGCTCGAGCAGGCGCGCGACTTCGACGCGATGTGCGCGGTCGGCATCGACGTCGAGAGCAGGCGACGCCGTCTCCGCGTCGCCACCGACGGCGAGATCACGATGATGGCTCCGCCGCTGCGCTACCGTACCCGGCCGGCGAGCCTGCTCGTCGTCGCCGGCGAACCGACCGCATCGTCCTGACCCCTTCATGCGCACGCTCGTCCATCTCTCCGACCTCCACTTCGGCAGCGTCGACGAAACCGTTCTCGAGCCGCTGCTCGCGGCGGTCGCCACGGTCGACGCCGACGTCGTCGCCGTCTCCGGCGACCTGACGCAGCGCGCGCGCAAGAAGCAGTTCGAGCAAGCGCGCGACTTCCTCGCTCGCATCGCGGCGCCGCGCATCGTCGTTCCGGGCAACCACGACGTTCCGCTCTACCGCGTCTGGGAGCGCTTCCTGAGCCCGCTCGGCAAGTACCAGCGGATCGTGCAGAGCGACCTCGAGCCGTCGTACGTCGACGGCGAAATCGCCGTGCTGGGCATCAACACCGCGCGCGCACTGACGTTCAAGGGCGGCCGCATCAACAAGGAGCAGATGGCGTCGATCGAGCGGCGCCTGAAGCCGCTCGGCGCTGCGGTGACGAAGGTCGTCGTCACCCACCACCCGTTCGACGTTCCCGACGATTCCGGCGACGTCGACCTCGTCGGCCGGGCGAAGAAGGCGATGGCGGTGTTCTCCGATTGCGGCGTCGACCTGCTGCTTTCCGGCCACTTCCACGTCAGCCAGTCGGGCGAGACATGGCGCGATGCCATCGCCGGCTACTCGGCGCTCGCCGTGCAGGCCGGGACGGCGACATCGACGCGCGGACGCGGCGAGGAGAACTCGTTCAACGTCGTGCGCATCGCGAGGAGCGAGATCGTCGTCGAGCGCTGGGCGTTCGACCGCGATGCGCGTGCGTTCGGGCCCGCGGGCAGCGAGCGCTTCGTGCGCGAGGGCGAGCGCTGGCTCGAGCGCTAGGGCGTCGCGCTAGCGCGCCGACTCCTGGTCCTGCAGGAGCCGCCACATCACCTTGCCCGACCCCGACTTCGGCAGCGCGTCGACGAACTCGACGATCTTCGGCACCTTGTACGCCGCCATGTGCTCGCGCGACCAGGCGACGATGTCGTCGGCGGTCGTCTTGCCTCTGGCGTCGGCGCGCAGCACGACGACCGCCTTCACCGTCTCGCCGCGGTACGGATCGCGCGCGGAGATGATGCATGCCTCCTGCACCGCCGGATGCTTGTAGAGCAGCATCTCGACTTCGGCGGGCCAGACCTTGAAGCCGCTCGCGTTGATCATCCGCTTCAGGCGGTCGGTCATGAAGAAGTAGCCTTCCTCGTCCATGCGACCGAGGTCGCCGGTGCGGAAGAACTTGCGGCCGTCGAACTCGATGAACGCGGCGGCGGTCGCCTCGGGGTGCTTCCAGTAGCCGGTGAAGACCATCGGGCCGCGGGTGATGATCTCGCCGGTCTCGCCGGGCGGCAGCTCCTGCAGCGTGAGCGGATCGACGACGCGCGAGTCGACCGAGAAGATCGGGATGCCGAGGCACTGCAGCTTGGCGCGCTCCGGCGGGTTCGAGTGGCTCGGCGCCGCCGTTTCGGTGAGGCCGTAACCTTCGGCGAAGGTCAGGCCGAACTCGTCGCGCAGGCGTTCGGCGACGGCGTGCGGCATCGCCGCACCGCCGCCGCTGATGCTGCGCAGGCTCGACAGGTCGAAGCTCTTGTAGTTGGGGCTGCCAAACAGGTCGATCACCATCGTCGGGATGCAGACCCAGTGCGAGATCCGGCGCGCCGAGATGAGCCGGCCGGCGAGCTCGCGGTCCCAACGCGGCATGACGACGACGGTCGCGCCCGAATAAACCGAGCCGAGCACGCTGTAGAGCATGCCGGTGATGTGGAACATCGGCACGACGCCGAGCACGATCGGCTCGGGACCGCCCGCGTACCCCCAGGCGCCCCCGACGCAGTTGTGCATCAGCGTGCGATGCGTGTGCATGCAGCCTTTCGGCAGCCCCGTCGTCCCCGACGTGTACGGCAGCAGCGCGAGGTCGTCGGGGCCGGCGCGCGCCGGCGTCGGCGCCAGACGCTCGCCGATCGCGTCCAGCCAGCGCGTGCAGCCTGCTGGCAGCGGCGGGTCGCTGCGCAGCCACTGTTCCATCGCCGGCGGCGGTGCGTCGGCCTCGGCGATCGTGCCTGCCGGCATGGTGTCGCTGTAGCGCGTCGCGACGATCGCGCGAACGCGGGCGTGCTCGGGCAGCGCAGCGTTGGCGGCCTCGACCGTCGCGGCGAGATCGGCGCTGCAGATGACGACCTTCGTCTCGGGATCGCTGATGTAGTGCTGGACCTCGTCGGCCTTGTTCATCGGATTGACCGGGACGACGACGGCGTCGGCACGCAGCACCGCGTAGAGCGCGATCGGAAACTGCGGGCAGTTCTGCAGGTACACGGCGACCCGATCGCCGGCCTGCACTCCCGCGCGCTGCAGCCAGCCAGCGAGGGCGACAGCTTCATCGTGCAGCTGGCGGTACGTCAGCGCCCGGCCGAAGAAGAGGTAGGCGGTGCGGTCCGGAAAGCGACGCGCAGTGACCTCGAGGTTGAACCAGAGCGAGGTCTCGGGAGCGATCACCGCGCGCGGTAGGCGGCGCGGCCAGATCTTGAAGTGCGGGCGGTCCGCAGGGACCGTGAAATCGGAGTCGGATGGCGTCGGCACGGACATTCCCGTCGTCGAGGAACGCCCGGTATAGCGACGCGTGCCGGGCCCGGCTACCGCAACTTCCCGGAGACCATGTCGACGTGACGGCCAGGTGCGCTGGCCCGAGGACCTGGTCAGCGCATCCCTAGTGCTCGCGCTGGCGCTTGCGCGCGATCACCGCCGGACAGTCGCCGCTGTTGCGATAGCGCGGCTCCTCGCACTTCTCGTCCTTGCAGACGTTGACGGCGAAGAAGCCGTTGTTCGTGCGACTGCAGAACTCCGCCGCGGTCTCCTCGTGACGCGGTGCCGCGTACTGCGGCGGCTGCTGTGCCTGCGCGCGCGTCGGGTTCGTCTGTTGTCCCTGGTACGCCGGCGGCGACGGCGTCGTGCCTTCGTTGGCACGCGGCGCGGTCGCGCTGCCGATCGCGCTGCTCGCAGCGTCCTCGGCCTTCGGCACCGGCCGGCCGGGCGGCCGGGCGCGCGCGGCGCTGGCGGCCAGGCCTACGTCGATCGTCGGCGACGTTGCCTTCGCCGTCGCATCGAGCTTCGCAGCCGCGTCGGGCTTGAGCGCGTTGTCGGCGTCGCTGCGCGACGTCTCGGTCGCCGGGACCGCAGGCGCGGCGGTGCTGGTCGGAGGCTCGAGGATCGTCTCGGTCGGGCCGGTCGACTGGTTCGCCGGAACCGTCGAGGGCACGCCGAGCGCGGCCGACGCCGGCGACGCTGCGCCCGCGGTGTCGCGACCTCCGGAGAGCTGGACCGCGGCGGCGATCGCGACCACCGCCGCGATGGCGCCGCCGGCGATGAGGAGCCAGGGCTTCGGGCGCGCTGCGCTCGGCGCTGCTTCCGTCGTCGCAGCGCCGAGGGCTGCGGGTCGCGACGGCGGCAAGCGCGATGCGGGCGATTGCGAGTCGCGGAACTGCGACGGGCGCTGGTCGGATCCGGTCGGCGCGAACGGCGCCGGCTTCGAAGGCGCGCCGCCGCGGGACGTCGCCGTACCCGCGAACGGCGGCGACACCGACGGCGGACCGCTTCGCGCCGCCGCGGCGCTCTCGGCAGCAGCCGCAGCCGCCGTCGACGCGCCTGCGGCCACGCGCTGCGCCTGCTGCGTCGTCGGCTGCGCTGCAGTCGCGGAAGCGCCTTGCGTCGCGGTCGGCGCCGCGGACGACTGCACGAGCGACTGCATTGCACCGGCCTGCCGCGGTCCGGGCGTCTGCCGCGCCGTCGGCATCTGCGTCGTCGGGCTGAACGACGTCGGCATGCTTCGCGTCCCCGTCATCTGCGTCGGCACGTAGGAGGCGTTGATGCGCGTCGCGTCTGCCGCGGTCTCGATCTGCGGGCCGCCCGGCGCAAGCGTGCCGGGGATCGTCATCCCGGGCCGGCCGCGCGGCGGAATCTCGGCGTGGCCGTCGAGGACGGCGCGCAGCTGATCGCCGCTTTGCGGGCGCTGGTTCGGGCGCACCGCGAGCATCCACGCCATCGCCTCCATGAAGCGCGGCGAGATGCCCGGAACGACGCGCTGGTCGATCGCGTCGCCGTCCTCGGCGACGGCGCGCGCGGTCGCCGGCGCCGGCGGGACGCCGAAGACGAGGTAGTGGACGACGGCGCCGAGCGCGTAGAGGTCGGTCCACGGCCCCTGGCGCAGCTGCGTCATCTCGGCGTACTGCTCGATCGGGGCGTAGCTCGGCTTCAGGATCGCGGTCAGCGACTGCGTGCGGTCGCTGATGACGCGCCGCGCCGCGCCGAAGTCGAGCAGCACCGGCGGGCCGTCGCGCGGCAGCAGGATGTTGTCGGGGGCGATGTCGCGGTGGTAGACGCCTTCGCGATGGAGCAGATCGAGCGCCGAGAGGATCGGCGTGATGACGCTCTTGATCCAAGCCTCGTCGGGCGGGTGCGCCATGCCGCGACGGGTGTCGCGAAGCGTCGTCCCCTGCAGGAACGGCATCACCATGTACGCGGTCGCGTTGTCTTCCCAGAAGCGGTAGACCTTGACCAGCGAAGGATGGTCGAAGCGGGCGAGCAGGCGCGCTTCGTTGATGAACGAGCGCAGCCCGATCGCGTACGTCTCGGCGAACGCGCTCGAGCGAATCGTGATCTGCGGCCCGTCGCCGCGCGCCGCGAGCGACGCCGGCATGTATTCCTTGAGCGCGACCTCGCGCTCGAGCGAGTGGTCCTGCGCGAGATAGACGATGCCGAAGCCGCCGACGCCGATGACGCGCAGAATCTCGAACTCGCCGAACCGCGTCCCCGACGGCAGCGCGTCGTGGTCGCTGCCGGTCGCGGCCGCAGGCTTGCTGAGAGTCGGGGGCGTGCTCATCTGTCGCGGCCGGGCCACGGAGCGGGAAGGACCGCGAGCTTACCGCACGCCTCCCACAACGGGTCACCCTCCGTCAGGGCGGTCCGGCAGTTGAAAATAGCGACACTCCGAGCGGCGCGCATCCTCAATGCGTGCGAACCCATGGCCACCATCCTGCAGCACCTTCCCGTCGGCGAGCGCGTCGGCATCGCCTTTTCAGGCGGCCTCGACACCAGCGCGGCGCTGCACTGGATGCGCGGCAAGGGCGCGGTTCCGTACGCATACACCGCCGACCTCGGCCAGCCCGACGAACCCGACTACGACGACATCCCGCGCCGCGCGCTCAGCTACGGCGCCGAGAAGGCGAGGCTGATCGACTGTCGCGCGCAGCTCGCGGCCGAAGGCGTCGCGGCGCTGCAGTGCGGCGCGTTCCACATCTCGACCGCCGGCCAGACGTACTTCAACACGACGCCGCTCGGACGCGCCGTCACCGGCACCATGCTCGTCTCGGCGATGAAGGAAGACGGCGTCGACATCTGGGGCGACGGCAGCACGTTCAAGGGCAACGACATCGAGCGCTTCTACCGTTACGGCCTGCTCGTGAATCCGCAACTTCGGATCTACAAGCCGTGGCTCGACCAGGCGTTCATCGACGAGCTCGGCGGTCGCGCCGAGATGTCGGCGTTCATGGCCAAGGCCGGCTTCGCGTACAAGATGTCGGCCGAGAAGGCGTACTCGACCGACTCGAACATGCTCGGCGCGACGCACGAGGCGAAGGACCTCGAGCAGCTCGCGACCGGGATGACGATCGTGCAGCCGATCATGGGCGTCGCGTTCTGGAAAGACGACGTCGCGGTCGCGCGCGAGACGGTCACGGTCCGCTTCGACGAAGGCCGCCCGGTCGCGCTGAACGGCGTCGAGCATCGCGACCTCGTCGCGATGCTGCTCGAGGCCAATCGCATCGGCGGCCGCCACGGCCTCGGCATGAGCGACCAGATCGAGAACCGCATCATCGAGGCGAAGAGCCGCGGCATCTACGAGGCGCCGGGCATGGCGCTCCTCTTCATCGCCTACGAGCGGCTCGTCACCGGGATCCACAACGAGGACACGATCGAGCAGTACCGCGACCACGGCCGCCGCCTCGGCAGGCTCCTCTACCAGGGCCGCTGGTTCGATCCGCAGGCGATCATGCTGCGCGAGACCGCCGAGCGCTGGGTGGCGCGCGCGATCACCGGCGAGGTCGCGATCGAGCTCAGGCGCGGCAACGACTACTCGATCGTCGACACGGTGTCGCCCAATCTCAGCTACAAGCCCGAGCGGCTGACGATGGAAAAGGGCGCGTCGAGCTTCTCGCCGCAGGACCGGATCGGGCAGCTGACGATGCGCAATCTCGACATCGCCGACACGCGCGAGAAGCTGCTCGCGTACGCCAAGTCGGGCCTGCTCAGCGTCGGCTCGGGCTCGGCGCTGCCGCGCCTCGGCGGCGAAAGGGAAGGCGACTAGCGCGCCGCTCCGAGGACCGCGAACCGGTTGACGAGGTCGACGCGTGGCGGGCGAGCGCGCGCCGCAGGCGCTCTCTCACACGACCACCGGCTCGTGCTCGAGGCGAATGCCGAAGCGGCCGTACACGCTTTCCTGGATCGCGCGCGACAGCGTCATCACCTCCGAGCCGATCGCGGCGCCGCGGTTGACGAGGACGAGCGCCTGGCGCTCGTAGACGCCGGCCTGGCCGACCGTCTTTCCCTTCCAGCCGCAGGCGTCGATCATCCACGCCGCGGCGAGCTTGACGCTGCCGTCGGGCATCGGATAGTGAACGATCTCGGGATCGCGCCCGATGATGTCGCGGCACTGCTCGGGCGTCACGACCGGGTTCTTGAAGAAGCTGCCGGCGTTGCCGATCGCGGCCGGATCGGGCAGCTTGGCGCGGCGGATCGCACACACCCAGTCGAAGATCTGGCGAGCGTCCGGATCCGCGATGCCGGTCTCGGCGATCTTCTTCTGCAGCTCGAGGTAGCCGAGCACCGGTCGCCACGGCCGCGGCAGCCGGAAGCGCACGCGCGTGATCAGGCTCCTGCCGGCGAGCGAATGCTTGAAGACGCTGTCGCGGTAGGCGAAGGCGCAGATGCCCGGGCCGAGCGTGACACTGCGCCCGGTGACGAGATCGACGGCATCGAGCGACTCGAAGCGCTCCTTCAGCTCGACCCCATAGGCGCCGATGTTCTGCACCGGCGCGGCGCCGACGGTGCCCGGAATGAGCGCGAGGTTCTCGAGCCCGGGGTGGCCCTGCGCGAGCGTGAAGTCGACGAGCTCGTGCCAGCTCTCGCCCGCGCCGGCCTCGACGATGACGGCGTCGTCGCGCTCTTCGACGACGCGCATCCCGCGCACCTCGACCTTGAGCACGACCTGCGGCATGTCGCGCGTCAGGATGATGTTGCTGCCGCCGCCGAGGATGAACTTCGGCGCGCGGCCGAGGGTCTTGTCGTCGACGACGCGACGCACGTCGGCGTCGCTCGCGATGCGCACGAGCGTCTTCGCCACCGCCGGAAGACCGAAGGTGTTGTAAGGCTTGAGGTTGACTCCTGCCTCGATTTGCATGGGAGAATTCTGGCGCCAAAAACCGCGCGTCGGTGGGATCGCCGACGCGCGGAAAGGTTCGCCAAATGCCCAGCTTCGACGCCGTCGTCGACCCCAACCTCGTCGAGGTGAAGAACGCCGTCGATCAGGCCGGCAAGGAGATCGGCACGCGCTTCGACTTCAAGGG
>DATJIM010000057.1:0-2915 GCA_035493195.1 Caldimonas sp. | reverse complement strand
CCTGCGTACATCGTCGCCTGCGGGCCGCGCACGTACGGCGGAAACCCGGGCAGCGTGTTCGTCGCGGGCAGAGCCGCGACGTCCGCCGCCGTGTAGAGCGGCTTGACGACGATGCCGTCGGGCGTCTTCCAGGCGAGCTTGTCGAGGTCGCCTCCCGGAGCCGAGCGCGCCGCGGCGGCGCGCCAGGCGGCGAGTGCTTCGGGATCGTCGGCGGACGGAGGGTTCACGGCTTCGCTGCGGAGTTCCTGACAGATTATCGCGGGCCGCCACGGCGACAATCCCGGCCATGCCGCGCCCCGCCGTCAGCCTCGTCGCAGCCGTCGCCCGCGACGGCGGCATCGGCCACCGCGGCGAGCTGCTCGTCCGCCTGCCCGAGGACATGCGGCGCTTCAAGGCGATCACCCTCGCCCACCCGGTCGTGATGGGCCGCAGGACGTGGCAGTCGATCGGCCGCGCGCTACCGGGGCGCCGCAACATCGTCGTGACGCGCGACGCCGGACTGCGCCTCGACGGCGCCGAGACGGCAGCGTCGCTCGGCGACGCGCTCGCGCTCGTCGGCGACGCCTCGATCGTCCACGTCATCGGCGGCGCCGAGCTCTACGCGCTCGCGCTGCCGCTCGCCGACGAATTGCAGCTCACCGAGATCGACGCCGAGTTTCCGGCCGACACCTTTTTTCCGGCCTGGGACCGCCGCCGATTCGTGCGCACGCTGCACGAGCCGCACGAGACCGCCGACGGTTTGCGCTACGCCTTCGTCACCTACAAGAAACGCCCTGAGGGAGATTGAGATGTCCGAGCACGGGATCCACGTCCACGGTCCGCACGACCACGTCCTGGAGCACGAGTCGCACGCCGACCCGCACGGCCTCGCTGGCCGGCTCGCCGTCGCGACCGCGATCCTGGCGACGATCGGCGCGATCTTCTCGTACATGGGCGGGCTGACGCAGGCCAACGCCGGCCTCTTCAAGAACAACGCCGCGATCAAGAAGACCGAAGCGTCGAACCAGTGGAACTACTACCAGGCCAAGAGCAGCAAGCAGAACCTCGCCGAGCTCGCCGTCGAGCTCGCTCCCGAGTCGCGGCGCACGTTCTACGGCGACGAGGTCAAGCGCTACAAGGTCGAAAAGGAAGACATCAAGAAGCAGGCCGAAAAGCTCGAGGCCGATGCGACCGACTGGGACAAGCGGAGCGAAGAGCAGCTCCACCAGCACCACCGCTGGGCGCAGGCGACGACGGCGCTGCAGGTCTCGATCGCGCTGGCGGCGATCGCGCTGCTCACCAAGAGCCGCCAGCTGCAATTCGGTGTCTACGGGCTCGGCGCGATCGGCATCGCGATCGGCGTTCTCGCCTGGCTGCACATCTGACGATCGGCCCGCGCCGGCGCGCCGAGGCTCAACGGTTGGTCGGCAGCTTGTCGAGCTCGCGGCGCATCTCGGCGATGTCGATCTGCCTGCGCGTGATCTCGGTGCGCATGCGGGCGACGCGGTCGAGGTACGTCTGCAGGTTCGTCTCGTCCTTGCGCCGTTCGGGGTCGCCGCCGTTGAACTCCTGCTCGAGCCTGGCGAGCTTCGTCTCCTCGCTGTGCAGGCGCGTCTCGAGCTGGCGGCGCGAGTTGTTCGCGCGCGCGCGCATCGCCGTGCTCTCGGGCGACTCGCGGACCTCGGCGGCGGCGGCTGCCGCCGGCACCGGCTCGCCCGCCGACGCGGCGCGACCGGGCGAGCGCACGACGGAGACCGCAGCGTCCTCGACCTTCTTGCAGTGGAGCTTCTCGGCCTCGCTCGGCGTCAGCGTGTTGTTGTAGTCGTTGCCGGGACAGCGGTACAGCACACTGGACTCGCCCTGCGGCCACGCCGGCGATGCGGCGAAGACGACCGAGGCGGCAAGGAAGGCGACGCGTGGGCTCATGCGGCCGATTTTCGCCCACGAAGGCAGCTCGCGGCTGCGGAGTTGCACGCAATGCCGACGGGCGGTCGCGATCGCCGGGGAAGCGGCGCGCGACCGCTTACTTGTCGTCGAGCCCGAGCTCCTGGATCTTGCGCGTGATCGTGTTCCTGCCGATGCCGAGCTTGAGCGCGGCCTCGATGCGCCGGCCGCGCGTCGTCTCGAGCGCCGAGCGGATCAGCTGCGCCTCGAACTCGCGTGTCAGCGTGTCCCACACCATCGGCTCGCCGGCGCTCAGCAGCTCGCGGGCGCGTCGCTCGAGCGCAGCGACCCAGTCGCCACCGACGTCGGCGTCGCGCTTCGCCCGCACGCTCGAGACCGCAGGCGAATCGAGCATCGGCTCACTCGCGGGCGGCGGCGACGTCGCGCCGGCGTCGAGCGTCGACGGCGCACGGCCGTTGCCGACGACCGCGCCGCCGCTGCGCGCCTGCAGTTCGGGCGGCAAGTCGTGGGCATCGACGAGCTGCGCCGGCGCCATCACCGTCAGCCAGTGGCAGACGTTCTCGAGCTGGCGGACATTGCCCGGATAGTCGAAGGCGACGAGACGCGCCAGCGCGGCGTCGGTGAATCGCTTGCCTTCGACGCCGAGCTCGCGCGCGCTCTTGTGCAGGAAGAAGCGCGCGAGCGGCGCGATGTCTTCCTTTCGCTCGCGCAGCGCCGGCAAGCGCAGGCGGATGACGTTGAGGCGGTGGAACAGGTCCTCGCGGAACGCGCCGGCCTTGACGCGCTGCTCGAGATCCTGGTGCGTCGCTGCGATCACGCGCACGTTGCTCTTCATCGGATTGTGGCCGCCGACGCGGTAGAACTGGCCGTCGGCGAGAACGCGGAGCAGACGCGTCTGCAGGTCGAACGGCATGTCGCCGATCTCGTCGAGGAAGAGCGTGCCGCCGTCGGCCTGCTCGAAGCGGCCGCGCCGCGTCGTCTGCGCGCCGGTGAACGCGCCGCGCTCGTGGCCGAACAGCTCCGACTCGAGC
>DATJIM010000056.1:0-4105 GCA_035493195.1 Caldimonas sp. | reverse complement strand
TCGCCGCCGCGGCAGCACGAACACCCGCGGGAGCACGCGCCAGCAGCTGCGCCTCGAACGCGGCGAAGAAGTCGTCGGTGATCTTCGCCGCGGTGGCGTCGATCAGGCGCGAGCCGATCTGCGCCATCTTGCCGCCGACGGTTGCGCGCGCCCGGTAGGCGAGCCGCGTCGTGATCGGGTCGATCGCCGCGAGCGAGACGTCGGCCGAGCCCTTGCCGAAGCCGGCGACACCGCCCTGCCCGTCGAAGTTGATCGTGTAGCTCGTCGGCGGCTGCACGTTGGTGAGCTTCAGGTTGCCCTTGAAGCGCGCGCTGACCGGGCCGATCCGCATCGCGACGACCGCGACGAACGCGTCGTCGGCGACGCGCTCGAGCGATTCGCAGCCGGCGACGCAAGCCTTCAGCGTCTCCGGGTCGTTGAGCGCCGCCCAGGTGTCGGGCACCGACGCGGAAATCGTTCGTTCGCCATTCAGTTCCATGGCTGCGATTCTCCTACCGTCGCGACGCGGGCGCTTCGCGGAGCACGGTCGCGAGGTCGGCGAGACTCGCCAGGTTGTGGACCGGGAGAAAGCGGTCGACGAAGGGCAGCAGCGCGCGCACGCCGCCGGCGCGCGGCTCGAATCGCTCGAACCTGAGCAGCGGATTGAGCCAGACGATCTGGCGCGCGAAGAGTCGCAGCTGCGCGGCGGCGCGCGTCAGCTCGCCGTGCTCGTCGCGGTCGAGCCCGTCGGTGACGAGAAGCAGCGCGGCGTTGGCGCCGAGCAATCTTCTCGCCCAGTGCCGGTTGAAGTCGTCGAGGCACGACGCGATCCGCGTCCCGCCTTTCCAGTCCTGCACCTGCGCGCTCGCGAGCGCGAGCGCGAGATCGGGGTCGCGGTGGCGGAGCGAGCGCGTGATGTTGGTCAGGCGCGTTCCGAAGGTCAGCGTGTGGACCTTGAGATAGCGCCGCGTCAGACCGTGCACGTAGTGCAGCATCAGACGCGCGTAACGGTCCATCGAGCCGGAGATGTCGAGGAGAACGACGATCGTCGGCAGCTCGCTGCGCGGCCGGCTGAAGCGCGGCACGAGCGTCTCGGGCTGCCGCGCCATCGCCAGCATCGTCGCGCGCAGGTCGACGACGCCGCGCGCGCTCGCTTCGTGGCGACGCCGCCGCACCGGCGCGAACGGCAGCGGCACCTCCTCGGCGAGCTTTTTCGCGAGCTCGAACTCGGCTGCGGTCATCGACTCGAAGTCGGCGCGCTGCAACCGCTCGCGATCGGAGAAGGTGAACGCGGTCTCGAACTCGACCTGGTCGTCCGGGCCTTCGCGGCGAGCACCTCCGGCCGCGGGCGGCGGCGCCGCGAGCGCATCGGCGAGGCGCTGCGAACGCTTCCTGTTCATCTCGCGCCGGCCGCTGATCTTCGGCAGCAGCTCGGCCATCATCCGCTCGAGCAGCTTCGGGTCGCGCCAGAAGGCGGCGAACGCGTCGTCGAAGAGCGGCTGCTGCTCGTGGCGGTCGAGCATCACCGCCGAGAGCGCGGCGTGGACGTCGTCGCGGCGCGAGACGCCGACCGCCTCGACCGCCTCGAGCGCGGCGAGCACGCGGTCGGGTCCGACCGGGATGCCCGCGCTGCGCAGGACGCGCGCGAAGTGGACGACGTTCTCAGCGAACATCGGCGCGCGCTGCGGCGGCGTCCTCGCCGCGCGCGATCGCCTGCGCCTCGGCGAGCAGCCGCGTCAGCTCGCCGCCCTGCATCTTGGCGATGTCGTCGCGGTGTTTGAGCAGCACGCCGAGCGTGTCTCGCACGTTCTCGGGAGCGAGGTTGATTGCGTTGAGCGCGACGAGCGCGTTCGTCCAGTCGATCGTCTCGGCGATTCCCGGCGCCTTGAAGAGGTCGAGCGCGCGCATCCGCTGCACGAAGGCGACGATCTGCGCGGTCAGTCGCTCG
Organism: Caldimonas sp.; assembly: GCA_035493195.1. Classification (GTDB taxonomy): domain Bacteria; phylum Pseudomonadota; class Gammaproteobacteria; order Burkholderiales; family Burkholderiaceae_C; genus Schlegelella_A. Next base: position 2,178 of record DATJIM010000056.1, on the reverse strand, counting down.
GCTGCGCCGGGCGCGCGGATGCGCACGATCTCGATCTCGCGCGCCGCGTCCGGGTAGTCGACCCAGTGGTAGAGGCAACGGCGCTTGAGCGCGTCGTGGATCTCGCGGGTGCGGTTGCTCGTGATGACGACGATCGGCGCGGCGCCGGGCGCCGCCTTGACGGTGCCGAGCTCCGGGATCGTCAGCTGGTTCTCGGCGAGGACCTCGAGCAGGAAGGCGTCGAACGGCTCGTCGGCGCGGTCGAGCTCGTCGATCAGGAGCACCGGCGAGCGCTCCTGCGTCAGCGCCGACAGCAGCGGCCGCTCGATCAGCATCTCGCGCGAGTAGAGGCTCCCGACGAGACGCTCGCGCGCGCCGGCGTCGCCAAGCTGGTGCGCCGCCTCGGCGAGGCGGATTTCCATCATCTGGCGAGCGACGTTCCACTCGTACGACGTCTGCGCGACGTCGAGGCCTTCGTAGCACTGGACGCGCAGCAGCTGCGTGCCGAGCGAGCGCGCGAGCGCCTTCGCGAGCTCGGTCTTGCCGACGCCGGGCTCGCCCTCGACGAAGAGCGGGCGCTTCAGCGTCAGCGCGAGCAGGACGACGGTCGCGAGCCTGCGGTCGGCGACGTAGCTCTCGCCGCCGAGAGCGCGGACGACGTCGTCGACTGAAGCGGGAACGGCAGGCCGGGCGGCTGGCGTGGTCACGGCACCATTCTCGCCGGACCGGTCATCCCGAACGAAGGGAAGGACTCCTGGCGCTGCCGGTTTCCTTCGCTCCGCTCGGGATGACGCGATCGACGGATTCAGCGCGCCAGCGCCGCGGCGACTGCACGCGCCGCGATCACCGGGATCATCGCCGCGCGGTACTCGGCCGAGCCGTGCAGGTCGCCGTTGATGTCGGCGGTCGAGATCTTGACGGCCTTCGCGGCGTCCGGAGTGAAGCTCTTGGCGAGCGCGCTCTCGATCTCGGTCGCGCGGAAGGCGTGGCTCTTCGCGCCGGTGACGCCGACGCGAACGCCGCCCGCCGTCTGTGCGACGCAGACGCCGATCAGAGCGAAGCGCGACGCCGGCTGCTTGAACTTGACGTACGCCGCCTTCTGCACCGCCGGAAACGCGACCGCGGTGATCAGCTCGCCGGGCTGCAGCGCCGTCTCCCACAGGCCGGTGAAGAAATCGTCGGCCGCGATCGTGCGGCGGTCGGTCTGGATCGTGGCGTTGAACGCGAGCACGCCGGCGGGATAGCACGCTGCCGGGTCGGCGTTCGCGATCGAGCCGCCGATCGTTCCCATGTTCCTCACCATCGGATCGCCGATGCCGCCGGCGAGCTCGGCGATCGCCGGAACGACGCGCTTGACGTCGGCGTTGCGGGCGACGCTCGCGTGCGTCGCCATCGCGCCGATCGTCACGCCGTTGTTCTCGGCGCGGATCTGCCTGAGATCGGCGATGCCGCCGAGATCGACGAGGCGGTCGGACTGCGACAGGCGCAGCCGCATCGCCTGGACGAGGCTCTGGCCGCCGGCGAGGTAGCGCACGCCGGCGCCCGTCGCCGCGCTCTTGGCGGCGTCCTTGGTGCCCGGCCGCTGGTACTCGAATGCATACATGTCGTCTTCCCCTTTGTTCAGGCGGCGGGCTTGCCGTTGGCGGCGCGCCAGATGCGCTCGGTCGTCGCCGGCATCGCGATGTCCGCGACACCGAGCGCGTCGGTCAGCGCGTTGATGTACGCCGGCGGCGAGCCGATCGCGCCCGCCTCGCCGCAGCCCTTGACGCCGAGCGGGTTGTGGCTGCACGGGGTGTTCGTCGTCGCGACCTTGAAGCTCGGCACGTCGGCCGCGCGCGGCATCGCGTAGTCCATGTACGAGCCGGTGACGAGCTGGCCCGAATCGTCGTACTTGCAGCCTTCCATCATCGCCTGCCCGAGCCCCTGCGCAACGCCGCCGTGGACCTGGCCCTCGACGATCATCGGGTTGACGATGTTGCCGAAGTCGTCGACGGCGACGAACTGCTCGACCGTCGTCTTTCCGGTTTCAGGATCGATCTCGACCTCGCAGACGTAGCTGCCCGCGGGGTAGGTGAAGTTGCTCGGGTCGTAGAACGCGTTCTCGTTCAGCCCGGGCTCGAGCTTGTCGAGCGGGAAGTTGTGCGGAACGTAGGCCGTGAGCGCGACGTTGCCCCACGCGATCTTCTTGTCGGTGCCGGC